>DATDCV010000459.1:0-2360 GCA_036524155.1 Verrucomicrobiia bacterium | reverse complement strand
CGACCCACAGGGGTCAGCGACCGTTAATCTGACCGGAACCGCCTGATGCGGACCCGCATGTCAGGTGGTGTGGGAGCCGGGAGGTCAATCCTCCCGGCGACCCGATTAGGCGTCGTCGTCATCTGGCGTCCTCGTCCTTGTCAGTCCTGCGGCGTGCCTTCAGAGGGTCAAAGGGCGAAATGGGCGAGTGAGCGTACTCGCGAACGCCAGACTCATCCGGGCCGATCAGCTCCACTTTGATCAAGGCAACATCATCGCGCTTGTGATCGTTAAAATAGTCGCACGCCTCGTCTTTGGAGCCGGCTGGCAACTCGTCATAATACATCTTCCCCTTGTGCATCCAGTGCATGCCGAAAATATACGTCTGCCACATACGCTCTTGATGACTCTGCGACAGGGATTCGTTTATTGACTGCCGGATTTCGCGCGGCCGATTAACCGCAAGTTGCTCATTTTCAGCCTCGCCGGTCGGAAACCTATCTCCCCTGGTTCGTGTATTGCAAGACTAGAAGAAGTCGACTAGAAGAAGTCGTCTTTACGAACGCCGGGGCGAATTCGAGAAGCCTTTTCCGCGTATTCAGTGTATTCCGCGGTTCTGTACTGCCTTCTTCCGGTAAATGCGCAAGCGAAAGCTGGAGCGGAGTGCGCCCGTCCTCGGGCGCCGCGATGTTCAGTATTCCAAGGGTGCCGGATTCTTTGGGGCCCCCGACAGTCTTCGCAAGTTGCGGCGCCCGAGGACGGGCGCACCCCGCAACAGAAGACTGAGGCGTTACGTCGGGAGCCCATTTTCCTCTTCCCGCCCCCGGCAAACAGTGTCATTCTGCCGCCGCAGTTTGCATGATTTCGAAATCTGACCAGGCACCACGAACATGAAAAACGCCCTCTCGACACGTCGCCAATTCCTGAAGCAAACCGGCGGTCTCGCCCTGTCCGCTGTCGCCCTTCCTTCCATCGTTCCTGCGTCCGCACTTGGGCGCGCGGGCACAGTCGCCCCAAGCAATCGTATTGTTGTGGGCTGCATCGGCGTTGGCCCGCAAGGGCAGGGGGATATGAGCGGGTTCCTAAACCAAAAGGATGCGCAGGTCGTCGCGGTTTGCGATGTCAAAACCGAGCAACTCGAGCAGGCTCGAGCGGCGGTTAACAAGCGCTACCAGAATAGTGACTGCGCCACCTATCGCGACTTTCGCGAACTCGTCGTGCGCAAGGACATCGATGCCTGTCTGATCGCCACACCAGACCATTGGCACGTGTTGACGGCTCAAGCCGCCGTGCGCAACGGAAAGGACGTGTATGTCGAGAAGCCGATGGGGGTTAGCCTTGCCGAGGATTGGGCCTTGCGCAAAGACGTGCATCGGCACAAACGGGTTTTCCAGTTCGGCACGCAGCAACGCTCGGGGCGCCTGTTTCGGACCGCTTGCGAGTTGGTGCGAAACGGCCGGATCGGAAAGCTCAAACACATTAATGTCTGGGCGCCTGGCAGCGCACCCGGCGGATCGACGGAGATCGTGCCAGTGCCGGCCGGCTTGGATTACGATATGTGGCTTGGTCCGGCCCCGTTCCGACCCCATACCGAGGACCTGTGTTCGGCCGAGGGCATCAAGAAGACCTGGTGGTTTATCTCGGATTATGCGCTCGGGTTCATCGCAGGGTGGGGCATCCATCCGATGGACATCGCGGTTTGGGGCGCCGATCTGTTTTCGGGGCCGATCGAAGTCGAAGGGCGGGGGACCTTCTACAGCGAAGGGGCCTGCGACACCGCGACGGTCTGGAACATTGACCTCAGGTTTGCTACCGGCGTGACGATGAGATTTGTGGGTGTGCCCAATGGCGGGAATCAGTACAAGGCCACCAACGACCATTGGCTGCAGGAGAAAGAGTGGAAGGAACGCTACCGGCGCATCAGCACCCACGGCACGGCGTTCGAAGGCACCGACGGCTGGGTGCACATTGATCGTGAAGGCATCAACCTGCAGCCGGAAAACCTCATTGATGACAACCCGGATACTTTCAACGTGCGGCTCATCAGGAGCCCCGACCACGTCCGGAACTTCCTCGATTCCGTCAAAAGCCGAGCGGATACCGTGTGCCCGATTGATGAATCGGTGCGTTCCGACACGCTTTGTCACATCAGCGAGATCGCCATTCGCCTCAACCGGCGAGTCGTTTGGGATCCGAAGAAGGAACGGTTTATTGGTGACGAGGAAGCGAACCTGAGGCTCCGCGCGCGAAAGATGCGCGCGCCCTGGCGGTTGTGAGGGGGCATGGGTCGGTGAGAAAACGACTGATACTGTCCTAATCGAGCTCTGAATGAACCATCATCGTCATTTGTATCTGGGGCTTGGCTTGTGGTGCTGTCTCCT
>DATDCV010000458.1:0-8734 GCA_036524155.1 Verrucomicrobiia bacterium | reverse complement strand
GCCCAAAAAGTCACCGGCCCAAGCTCCTGCCTGGTCGGCTATGAAAACGACCTGGAAAGCATGCGCGACGTGGTGGAGTCGCTGCGACAGGCGTCCGGCCCCGGCACGAACACTGCCGCCGGCTCCAGCATGTTACCCGCGGGGATGAATTTGAGCGGCCCGGCCAGGATTTTCAGGGACTGGGTCGATTTCTCGCAATTGCCCCCGTTCGACAAGATCTCAAAATTCTTTCATTTCACCATTTACGGCGGCAGTGCGACCGTGGACGGGCTGACGCTGAAAATGTTCGCGCCAGTGCCTCCCGGCCTTAAACCGTAAACCGAACGCGAGATACTCGGGCTAAGGCGTATAAACCGCCCGATAAAACCGGTGAGTGCCGCCGGTGGTGTGGGTGTAAACGTAGGGAACGGCGGAGTTGGTCAACGGCGTCCAGGTGGCAAAGTCGGCGGATGACTGCAACTGATAACCGAGGCCGGCAGTGCCGGTGACCGACAGCAGCGCGACGCCGGTTGTCTGCGCATAGCCGGTCAACCTGACGACCGGCGGTTCAACCACGGTCACGGTGAACGAGCTGGCGCTGATGTTGCCTGCCGTGTCGGTTGCGGTCAGGTCCACGGTGTTGACGCCAGGGGGAAAATGACTGCCGGAGGGCGGGGACGCAACCAGGCTGAAGCTGCTGCAATCATTCGCCGTCGGGTTGAATGTGACGGTAGCGTAGTTCTGTCCGGGATCCACCGGCCGCACCATGTCCTCGGGGGTGACGATGGCCGGCGGGAGCGTATCGCGAACCGTGACGACCTGGGTAGCGGTTGCTTTCAGCCCGTTGATATCAGTCACCGTCCAGGTGACAATCGTAGGCCCCGTGGCGAACTGCGCGGGGGCGTTGTTCACCACCGAGGCCACACCGCAATTGTCTGCCGTCAACGGAGTGCCGAGATTCACTCCGGCGGCCGTGGCGAAGCACTGTGGTGCATCTGGATCGACGGCGATCGCCGCCGGAGCGACAATAGTCGGCGCCGTAGTATCCTGAACACGGATCGTCTGCTCGCATTGTCCGTTCTGGCCGCAGACATCGACCACTGTCCACGTCCGCGTCACATCCTGATTGCCCGCCGGCGGGTCGAGGGGGCTGTCAACATACGAGACCGAGTTGACTTCGCCGGCCGAAGCCAACCCGCCCAGAGCCCGGAACGTCGCGTAGTCCTGCGTTGCCGCCGGAATGTCCCCAACACAACGAACGATGATCGCATCCGGGCTTTTAAGAACCAAGGGGTTCTGCGAATACCGCACCGGGCCGCTAACCGAATTGGCGATGTTGTCGCCCGGACCCGCGCCGAAGTTGTTCTGGTAAGCCAGCACCGGAACGGTTCCCCAGTTGTCGATCGTCCAACGGGTGCCGTCAAATCCGTAGCCCGACAGATCGTTGCCGCCGGAACTGGAGCCCAGGCCAGTGATGTTTTCCCCGGCGCAATCGCCGGCGTCGACGATTCCCTCATTCATCACCCGAATGCCGGCCTGGGTGTTGCCGGCCAGGTTGTTGCCCTGAACCAAAGCTCGCGCGCCGTCCACCTCCACGCCGACCTGGTTGCCGGTGATGGATAACGCGTTGTCCCGGATCACGCCGCTGGCATTTGTCCCCGCCAACCTCACTCCCACCACGCCGCCGGTGATTCTACAATCCTCGATGACGGTCACCTGCGCGCGACTCGTGGGCGTCGAGACGTCTTGGGAAGCGAGCGCGCCGGCGCCGCCGGTCATAGTGATGCTCACGTTGCTGGCAGTCAGGAACACATCGCCAGTGCCCCAGTCGAGGTCTTTGGTTGCTGCCATCAACCCCGCCTGCGCGATCCCGGTCAAGGTTCCGCCCAGAACGCTAACCGCTCCAGGTTTCGCGATCAACGCCGCCGTCACCCCTTCCTGGCAATTGCCACGGCCGCTAACGATGTTGCCGACAAATGTCACCTCGCCTTTCCCGTCGACGTTTAACGCGTACAGGCCACGGAGGGTTTTGCCGGCCGGCGCAGCGACCGGGGTGTCCACCACGTTGCCTGATACCTCCAAGGGCGCAGCATTCTCACGCCGATAATTGATCCAAATGCCTTCCGTCCGCAGACGACCGATTTCTGCCGGCCACCATTCGCCGATGGTCAGGTGGTTATTGGCAACCAACGGCTTGAACCCGGCGGGCGCCACGGTGATGGTGCCGTGCAGGCTGAGGCCGCGGTTTATGCTGACAAACGTATTATTGGAGATCACCGAATGGACCGCGTAGGTCTGCAGCCCTTCCCACATCGTCTCGAATTTGTTGTCCAAAACATAGTTGAACCCGTTGTCGCTGCCGAGGGCCAGTTCGAGATAGATACCATCGTAAGCGATGTTCTTGATGATGTTGTTTTGGATACGCAGCCGGTCAACCGGCGCGAAGTCTGTGGTCCAGAAATACGTGTTTTGGATCGCCGCGCTGGTGTTTGCTTCAGCCGCGGATGCCCCGGTCCCCACGGGATAACCAGCGTTCAGGTTCGGATTGTCACCGTTGAACAGGAATCCGGCGATCGTGACGCCGCTTGCCGACACATAAATGATCTGGCCGTTGGCAGCATCATCCGTCAACGGCATGAGGATAGCCTCCGGACCCCTCGTCGCATCCACGCCCGCCTTGCCCGCATTCGGGCCGAGCAGGCTAACCGCCTTGGCCACCACGATGTCTTCGACGTAGATTCCGGGAGCAACATGCACGGTTCCTCCCGCAGCCACAGCATTCAGGCCTGCCTGAATGGTCGGAAACATGGCCGGTCCCGGAGGGGCGCCGGGGTCCACGGAAACTTCAGCCGGCTGTGCGCGCAGCATGGCGTTCGACGCCAGCAGCATCGCCGCGACAAACAAATGGACGGGTAACCCGCGCGGGCTGCCCGCTCGTCGCTGTGGGGGCAGGTGCGAAGTCTGACAATTCTGATTCGTGGTCATATTTTTGCTGTGGATTCGCCCGGGCTTGAGATGAGGATCCCGCCGGCCTCGCTGCCGCCACAACTCGATAGTCGCGCCGTGCGGTCGGCGGCAGCAGGAACAGGCGCTCATTAGCACTTGAACGACTCCTTTATGGATGGTGTTCAACACCATGTCAACGCCTTTTCAGCCCCCGACCCAAAGCCATCGTTGGCCCTGACGAGCCTCTGAAGATCCAGCCCAAACCTGTATGTTTCAGACGCGCGGGATCGGAGCGGCGACGTGTCGTCGGGTGGTACGGTCCGCGGGCATAAGCCGACAACAAGCAACTCGGTGGGGCGCCGGTCGGTCGGGACCTGCCTTGAAAATGGACAGTTGCGGGAGGCCTTGCACGCGGGTTCAGCATCCGTCGCCCGGGCCTTTGCATGGCTTGGGTCCTGCTGCCTTCCATCGCCAGACATATCGCGGTGCGGGCAGGCGGCGGATGGTGAGCGAGCTTTGGTCAATCCAGCACGGCGTATTGGCGCGCTTATGACTGCAGATTACTTGGTAAGACTTATAGAGGAAATGATGGACCTGAAGGTCCAGCAATATGCGGAATCACAGTTGAAATTAACCCCCGAAGTCGCGGAGTTGCTCCACGACAAACGGGAGACCGACCGTCGGCGCCTGGACCAAATCCGGGTTGAGCTAGTGAGATTCCTCGAGACCTAATCCCATCGCCGCTTTGGGGGCTGCCCCCAGCGGCCTCGAAACCCGGCAGATACGGCAAGCCTTGCCGCTTTCGTCGTCGATCTCGATCAGCGCGCCCTGCAGCAGCACGTCGTTCGTTGCGACCTCGAATTTCTGAGGCATGCTGGTGAGGAATCTCCGCACCACGGGCTCCACCTCGCGGCCGATGACACTGTCATGCGGACCCGTGAAACCGCCGTCGCACAGGAACGCTGTCCCGCCCGGGAGCACTCGTCCATCGGCGGTTTGGACGTGGGTATGAGTCCCTACCACCGCGCTGACACGCCCATCCAACATCCGCGCCAAGGCCACTTTTTCGGACGTCGCCTCCGCATGAAAGTCAATGAAGATAATCCGGGTTTGTTCGTGGAGTCGCTCGACTTCCGCCACAACGCACCGAAAGGGGTTTTCCAACGGCTGCATGAAAGTCCTCCCTTGGAGGTTTATGACGCCCAGCGGCGGAAAACCTTTCCCCTCGATGATGACGCTTCCTTGTCCGGGCGTGCCCGGCGGATAATTCAGGGGCCGCACGAACCGCCGCTCATGCTCCAGAAGCTCAACCACCTCCTTTTGATCCCAAAGATGGTCGCCACTCGTGATCACGTCCACGCCCGCGGCAAACAACTCCTCCGCGGTCTTGGGAGTAATGCCGGACCCGCCCGCGGAATTCTCGCCATTGGCCACCACAACATCAACCTGGTTTTCCCGCCGGTATGCCGGCACCAGTTCCGACACCGCTTTACGGCCTGGCTTGCCCACGATGTCCGCGATGAAAAGCAGTCTCACGCCCCACACAGTAATACCGGGGGAGCCCCCGGCAAGCGGTTTCCCGTTGAGCGCCACTCGAAAGGGAGTGTAGGCTGCGCCCATGAGCACCTTTCCGGTTCACTTTGGGAATGAACCCCGCCTCGCTGAACGCATGCGGGCGCTGGGGATCACGGAAGCGGATCTGGCGGAAACCTTTGTCCGGTCGGGGGGTCATGGAGGCCAGAATGTGAACAAAACGTCGACGTGCGTGATGCTCGTGCACCGCCCCTCAGGGTTGCAGGTCAAATGCCAGAGCACGCGGCAACAAGGGCTCAACCGCTTTATCGCGCGCTGCCAACTCCTCGACAAACTCGAAGCGCGGCGCGACAAACAGGCCGCGGCCGAACGAGCCCGCGTCGAAAAAATTCGCCGCTGGAAGCGCGGCCGGAGCCGTGCTGCCACGCAGCGGATGCTGGCGGACAAAGCACACCGGGCGACCAGGAAGGACCTGCGGCGGCGGATAGTTTCAGAGTGAGTTTTTCGCGTATCCGCTCAGAAGGTCTGAAAAAATTGGCGAAACGCGAGTAACCGTTCAACACCCACGTTGAGAGCCAACTACTTGCGATTGCCAATTCCGGCCGTTTTCAATTTTTTCACACCTTCTCAGTCTTGGGTCGGAGCGCCGAGTTGCACTCGGCTTACACGCGGACATCGGCGCGCTTAAGCCGATTAAAAATCGGCGCTCCGACCCAAGACTGAGCCGATACTTTTTCGCGTGATTTTTTGTTTGAGAACCTCGCGGCAGCAATTAGCCTTGGCCCGAGGCGGGCGTTGTAGGAGGGGCAGATTTCGGAGCGTCCGCCCGGACTGGGAATCGATAGGAATCGTTCGCGCGACCGCAGCAGCATCGACATTCGATTATGAAGACGAGCGCAAAGGCATCCCGAGCTGAAGGAAAGATCCATCCTGTTATCACTTACCCGTTCAAGCAACCAGGGCATTACGAGGACCTGGAGGCGCTTTATCGGCTAATCGCCCGCCTTGATTCGGAGAAGGAAATTTATGCGCGGCCGATCACGGTGATTGACCAAAAAACCTGCCACGCGGCGGATAAAGCGCCATTGTTTGCCGCCTTCCGAAACGATACCGTAGCCCGGCATTCGGAGATCCTGGAGCGGTGGTGTGTCGACACCTGCCAGATGTGGTACACCGGCTTGGGCGAGGCCTACACCAGGGGCAAACCGGGCGATGTTTATTGGCTGATACCCGGCGACTTCAATTACGGCTCGGCGGTCGGGCAGGAAGTCCTCGGTCGCCTGCACGATTTGCCGGAGATCATCCTCGAGCTCAAACAGGATCTGTGCATCGGCGAGATCGCCACCGACCATAACAATTCCAAACAACTCATCGATACCTACGGCACGTTTGCCCTGCTTTATAACTGGTTTCCAGCGGAGTCCCAGGAAATCCGCCAGTTCACCGAGCGACCCCGGTCAGAGTTCTTCGCCATTTGCCACAATTTCCTGCACCAGGTGCTGCAACAACGCTGGTACCCCTATGAGCAGACCGTGGTGATCCTGCTGCACGCAATTCTCAGTAAAAAGCGGATTAGCCGTTTCTTTGTGGGAAACATCACGGATTTGCCGGAAGGGCGCGAGTCGCTCGCCTCGGCCCTTCAACAAGTCGAGCGCACCGAACGGGTCCTTAAGGCACTCTGGCGGGAGCGTCACGCAAAACAGAAGGACTGGATTGACCAGTTTCGGATGCTCGAAAACCGTTCCGAACAAATCCGGCGGACCGCCGTGACCATCCTGGAGAACCTGCTCAAATGAACGCGCTAAGGTTGCTGCCTCAACCGCGTATCGGGACCTCCGCGTTGCCGGTTCAACCTTTCCATCAGCTAACTTTCCCATGAGATCGCTTGGATATCAAAAACCGCTGCGGGGCGTAAATTTCATCTGCCACTCGCCGCAGGCTACTTCTGTCAGCCTGGTGGGGGATTTCAACGACTGGCGGCCGACCGCTCATCCCATGAAACAAATGCCCGACCGGTCGTGGTTACTCAACGTCGAATTGAAGCATGGGCATCACCGGTACGCGTTTCTCGTGGACGGGGTTTTGACCCTGGACCCTATGGCTCAGGGCATTACCCGGAACGACAAGGGCGAGCGGGTTTCGCTAGTCCCCGTGAGCTGACGGCTCTCGGTTTTGAGCCCCGCAGGGTGAGCTGCCTGCCGGAGAAACTGACGGCAGTACGGCCCCAGGCTCACCCACCTCAGGCTTGCTGGCCCGCCCAAGGAGTGGCTAAAATTTACCAGCTTGAAGAGTCATCGCTCCGGCGTTTTCCCGCGGGTGTGCTTGTGGATGGGCCTGCTGGTCCACTCATTCGTCTTCGCCCAGGGCTGGCAAGACGGGCCCGGCTATCGCTCCAGACCACTAACGATCCCACCCGAGGGCAAACCCGGATTCACGATGCACCAAACGCAGGAGACCGGCGTCCGGTTCACCAATTCCCTCCCGGAATCCCGATCGCTCACTAACACGATTCTGCCTAACGGGTCGGGCGTCGCTGCCGGTGACGTGGATGGCGACGGACTTTGTGACATCTTTTTTGCGGGCCTCGGCGGGGGCAGCCGTTTATATCGCAACCTGGGCAACTGGAAATTTGAAGATATTACAGAGCGCGCTGGGATAAATTGCACAACCCTTGACGCGACGGGCGCCGTGCTGGCAGACATCGATGGCGACGGTCGCCTTGATCTGCTAATCAATTCTATTGGCGGCGGCACACATATCTACCTCAACGATGGTAAAAGTCACTTCCGCCACACCCCACGCGTGCTGAATTCGGGCCACGGCGGCACCTCGCTGGCGTTGGCCGATGACACGGGCAACGGAAGGCTCGACCTCTACATCGCCAACTACCGGGCTTCGACGATCCTCGATGCGCCGGGCACGCGGTTCAGCATGAGAATGGTCAACAACCAGGCCGAGGTCGCCTCGATAAATGGCCGTCCCCCCACCGATCCGGAATGGACTAATCGCTTTCGGTTCACGACGGTGCTGGACGAGCAAGGGCACGGCCGGGTGGGTCGCGAGGAACTGGGCGAGGCGGACCTGTTCCTGCGCAACGACGGGCACGGCAACTTCGACGCGGTATCGTGGACCGGGGGCACATTCCTGGACGAAGCGGGCAGACCGCTGACCGCTCCTCCGTTTGACTGGGGGTTGTCGGTCATGTTCCGTGATTTCAACGGGGACGGTCACCCTGATCTCTACGTCTGCAACGACTTCCTGTCTCCCGACCGCTTTTGGCTGAACGATGGCCGTGGCCGGTTCCGCGCGGCCCCGTCCCTGACACTACGCGAAACGAGCTTCTCCTCGATGGGCATCGATGCGGCCGATCTCAACCGTGACGGGCACGATGAGTTCATGGTCGTGGACATGCTAAGCCGCGAGCATCGGCGGCGGTTGACACAACGCAACGCCATGTACGCCGGGCACTCCAAATCCGACTCGGCTTCCGAGCGATTCCAATACCCCCGCAACACCCTGTTCTTGAGCCGCGGCGACGGCACCTACGCCGAGATCGCTCAATACGCCGGCCTGGAAGCTTCCGAGTGGTCGTGGGCGCCAATCTTCCTCGATGTGGATTTGGATGGTTTCGAGGACGTCTTGATTCCCAACGGGTTCGTTCGCGACAACATGAATATTGATGTTCAGAACCGCATCAAACAGGCGACAGCTTCCACGAGGATCCGGTCGCTCGAAGACCTTTCGCTGCGAAAGATGTTCCCGCCTCTAGCTACCCGCAACCTGGCCTTTCACAATCGGGGTGACCTCCGATTTGACGAGGTCGGCCAGCAATGGGGTTTTGACGCTCCAATAATTTCCCAGGGCGCATGCCTGGCAGATCTGGACGGCGACGGCGACCTGGATGTGATCGTCAACAACCTGAACGGCGCGGCGGGGCTTTACCGGAATAATGCTTCGGCTCCACGGATCGCGGTACAGCTCCGAGGGACACCGCCGAACACCCGTGGGATTGGCGCCCGCATCCGGGTCGCCGGGGGTCCGGTAACGCAGACCCAGGAAATGATGTGCGGCGGCCGGTATCTGTCCTGCGACGACGCGATGCGCGTGTTTGCCGCGGGGAACCTCACCAACCACTTGCGCATCGAAGTCACCTGGCGGAGCGGCAAGCGCAGCGTCGTGCCCGACGCCCACCCCAATTACCTGTATGAGATCGCTGAAGCCGCGGCCGCACCAGCCCCTGTCCCGCCGCCGAACCCGGCGCTCGCGCCGGTGTTTG
>DATDCV010000457.1:0-3950 GCA_036524155.1 Verrucomicrobiia bacterium | reverse complement strand
GATTCACTGCTCCAGTTCCTGGAAAATAATTATGCGCAGTTCCCTCCCCATCGCGATAACCAAAGGCCTGACCTGACGCGCTGAATTGGCTTTGACCTTCGCCACCTCCGCATAATTAACACCTCAGCATAATGTCCAAGTCGCCGTGGTAGGGTGCCCGGCAAAAACGAATGAAAACGGAAGAAGCCATTCAGCGGGCTCGAGAAGTTATCCGGCGACAACATAAAGCCCTGGCCACCGAAGATACTTACCTTTTCTGCCTGCGGCGCTACATCAAAGCACTGCGGGCGATGTCGCCCGAGCTTCCCAGCGAAAAGAAGCTGGAAAGATTCCTCACGGATTTGGCCCGCAGTCGGGAAGTCTCAGCCAGCACCCAAAACCAGGCGCTCAACGCGGTCCTGTTTTTCTACCGGGACGTGCTAGACCAGCCTCTGGGAAACATCGATGCCTTGAGGGCCAACCGGCCAGTGCATGAGCGCCACGCCAAGCTATCGTTTGTGGACGAGCTGAAGCATCTGCTGGAGCGCAACGGCGTGGCTTACGATCCCCAATACCTGGCTTAGGAGCAACCCCGGCGCTCTTTCTTCTGGCATCCCTTCAGGATGCTTTCGCAACCGGGGGTCGGCTTTCCGGTGGTCGTTCGCCCCCTGCGCCCCGCGAACGACGCACCGGCTACTGTCTGTCAACCCTGGCGGGTTGGAGAGCTCCGGAACCGACGCGCGATAACCAGCGAAAGAAACCTGGCGCGGACCCTCAATCCGAAGGATTGGTAGAGAGTAGCCGGAGGTCGCCAGGGGGTTTTCGGGGGGCGACCTCCGGTACCAAAGCCACAAAGAGCTGGCCACCCCCGAACGGGGGTGGCAGAAATACCAGCATGGGCAGCACCTTCTACAGTCTCCATTACCACATCGTCTTCAGCACCAAGAGCCGTCGGCCGCTCCTGCGCTCCGCGTGGCGGGCGCGAGCCCATGAGTATCTGGGTGGCACGGTCCGGGGCTTGGGGGGCGTGGCGGAGGCCGTCGGCGGAGTCGAGGACCATGTGCACCTGGTCGCCAGCCTCCGCACAACCCACAACCCGGCCGATTTGACACGCGAGTTGAAGAAAGCCTCCTCGGTGTGGATCGCGGAGAACTGGGAGCGGGGATTTGCCTGGCAGGAAGGCTACGCCGTCTTCACCGTGAGTCGGACGCACGTGGGGGCGGTGCGCCGTTACGTCGCGGGTCAGGAAGCGCATCATGCGAAGCTATCGTTTGTGGACGAGCTGAAGCATCTGCTGGAACGCAACGGCGTGGCTTACGATCCCCAATACCTGGCTTAGGGGCGACCCCGGCGTTCTCTATTCTGGCATCCCTTCAGGATGCTCTCAGAGCCGGGGGGCAGCATTCCGGTGGTCGTTCGCCCCCTGCACCCCGCGAACGACGCACCGGCTACTGTCTGTCAACCCTGGCGGGTTGGGGAGCACCGGAACGAATGCTTGCCCGGTGGTCGTTCGCCGCTGCGCCCCGCGAACGACGCACCGGCTACTGTCTGCCAACCCTGGCGGGTTGGGAGCGGGGCCAGAACAGAGTTCGCATTTCGTTCTACGATGGTGAGTCTGGCTGGGGGTAGCGCTGTGCGAGTTGGGCGGCGACGGTGCGGATCCGATCGTGGAGGAGATCGGTTGACAACATGGTGGGCCGCGCGTTGGTATACCTGTGCAAGGGCGGCACAGGGCGTGAACATCACGCGTTTGGCGTGGGGAGCGCGCAAATTCATTTGGAGGGTGCTGGAATCCGCCTGATCTTGCGAGGGGCATGCTTTATGCGGGGCTTACGCTTTCGGAAGCGATTAGCCACTGAGCAGCAGTGTTCGCACACATCAGCCAATGAGCGTATTGCAGTTCAGGGTGAGATTTATTGTCGGGGTCATCGTCTGCGTTGTGCTGGCCTTTCTTGTTGGCCGGTTCACAGGCTTTGAGGTTCGCTGGCGCGGCTTGAGTGATGGGATGACGCAGGCGGAGGTCAGACGGGTGCTTGGAGCGCCAACGCGGACCGGGAGCAGTGGCTGCATTGGAGCGGGCAACAAACCAGTCGAGCGCTGGGAGTATCGCCGGCACGAGGCGGGGCGAGCGGTGTACCACTACGTTGATTTCGACTTCATCGGTGCGGGAGGGACGCCTGTGGTATTCAGGACCGAGCGCTACAGGGGAGAATGGACATGGCTATCGTGTATGCGGTGGTGGGCGCGGGCCAAATGCCGGTGAGGAATAGTGCGACGATTCCTGGATCAACCATCATGGGTTGATATGAACCAGAGACGCGGAGGGTTCATGGAGGGGTGGGGTGAATCGGTATCCCCGCGGTCTCAGGTGGGGCCGCCTCGGCGAGGCGGCCCCACCTTTGAGTGAGGCATTACGTGGATCGTTTCTTAACGGTTGACCTGAGTGTGGAGGGGCGTATAAGGCTTCAGGTGTGATGAGCCTGGACGGAAAGTCGGGCTGCCTTGATGAGGGGACCGGTCGTTCGCTCACGAATTGTTGAAGCGCCTGGTTTATGCCCGTTTCACCATGAAAACAAACCCAGTGATCCGAATTGGACTGGTAATGCTCCTATACCTTGGGGCCTTTCGGCTCGGGAGCTTGTGGGGTTCTCGTGATGTAGTCCGCTATACGCAGGAGGGCTGGAAGATTGCCTTCCACCGGGACTGGCCCAGCTATGGCTTGCCAATCGCGGAATACACGATGCTCCTTACCGAGTTGAGGAACGGGCGTTCCGAAGAGACTATCAATCACCTAGAGTCGCTGCTGGACATGGCACTGTGGGATGGTCAGCGCCGTCGTCCGTTCCTGGACGAGTGGGGGCGCACGCAGTTTGACAAGTCCTTGAGCAAGGCGGCGCAATATCGAAAGCATTTTCCGCGTAAACTAAGCCAAGGCAGCGGATTCTTTCTGACTGCCGATAGGCAATCCGAGATTGACAGGTTTCTGCAGTCCTTTGCTTTAAAAGAACGCCAGCCATGAGAGGTCCGCGTTACAGGAGCATGGAGCCGACCGGAACCAGCCGGTTGGGTCCCAACCCCGTCGTGCATTGCTGGCGGCTGGTTCCGGCGGCTCATGCTCCTCGTTGGTTTCGTGACGCGGTTACGTTGAGTAGCTACATTGTAGAGCCATGAAAACTGCTGTTCAACGTTGGGGCAACAGCCTGGCATTGCGCATCCCTCGTGCGTATGCCGCAGAAACGCGGATTTGCGAGGGGTCCGAAGTGGAATTCACCCTGAAGTCAGGATCGCTAGTCATTCGTCCAGTCACGCGTAAGCGGCATGTCCTGGCGAAATTGCTAAAGCGTGTCACCGCCTCCAACCAGCACGAATCGGTATCCACGGGCGCTTCGGTTGGACAGGAGGTGTGGTGACACCTGGCTATAGTCCCCGGCGGGGTGACCTGGTGTGGCTGAGTTTCGATCCGCAGGCCGGTCATGGGCAAGCCGGACGCAGACCCGCGTTTGTGCTGTCGCCCGAGTCCTACAATCGGAAGACGGGGCTTCTTTTGGCGTGTCCTGTGACTTCCAAGGTGAAGGGTTACCCGTTTGAGGTGGCCTTGCCTGGGGGCTTGCCGATCAGCGGGGTGATTTTGGCCGATCAGATCACGAGCTTGGATTGGAGGGCGCGAAAGGCGGAGTTTATTGCACGAACTTCTACTGCGGTGATTGAAGAGGTGCTGTCGCTCTGCCTGCCGTTAATCGGTGAAGAGGCTTGACACTGCGCTTCGGCGTAGAACCGTCCGCCAGGAGTCGATTTGCACGCCATCATTGGAGGCGACGAGCAGGATAGGGCCCCCTCTCCCCACAAACCCGGCCAAGGAAGCACGAACGGGCCTCTTCCCCCCAGCTCTCCTCCAGAGGAGGAGAGGGAGGCGGCCCCACCGTTTAGTTGATGCAATACCGTGGAATTAAGATTCCTTACGTCGTGGCCTA
>DATDCV010000456.1:0-7985 GCA_036524155.1 Verrucomicrobiia bacterium | reverse complement strand
CTTTGCCTGAAGGTGCTGCTGTCCCGTAAAGACCGCGCCACGCGGTCACGATTGCCGAAAACGCTGGAGGGCTATCCCGTGGTTTCCGAGGTCACCGGCGAAATTCGGCCCATGTGACGCGCGTAATGACCGGCCTGCGGCGGTTGTTCCAGCACCGCAGAGGCGAGGCCTCAGCTTCATACTGACCTACTGCCCCTAAAGGCAACTTCATCTTGACAGGACCCTGGTCCGGAATTGGCTCGGTTCCGTACTGTTGGTAGGAACGTTGCCCGCCATTTCCTATGCGTCTTTCAGCGGCGCGGCGCAGCGCGGCGGCTCACGCGGCGCAGCACCAATCCCCCGTTTGATCGCCATTCTGCTACGCCGCGCCGCGCCGCTGAAAGATAATCAGCGAATCAGGGGGTGCGTTGCTACCAACAGTACCGCCCCATTGTCATCCCGCGTCCGGTCCTGAAACTGTCTATTACCTGACAGGTCGAAACCCGAAAACTGGCGACGCGGGTCCATTCGGGTTTCGGGCTTCGGCCTTCTTTCGGATTTCGGCCTTCGGGATTCGGCCTTGGCTCACCCTGCAACTACGCAATGCTTGACCCAGTAATCCCGCCCCGCTCCTGAAACTCAGGCCGCACTGACCCGCGCTACTTCGCGCTCGCGGAAGCGGGGCTAGCGGCCAGGTTGGCACCTTTCCATTGCATCGCGGTGCGGATGCGCGTCGCGCCGCTGGGGTGGTCGAAGAAGAACCATTCCTCGAACGGGCCGGGCTGCATCTTGCGGTATTCGCCGAGTTTGAGAGCGGCTTCAGCGAAGCCGTCGGGCTGACGGGCGGCGTTGAGGCCGAAGATATCGGCTTCCATTTCCTGCATGCGGACGAAGGAGTTGGTGAAAGGCGTCAGCACAAAGAAATAGGCAGACAACAGGAAGACCACCAGCGGCACCACCGCAAGGTCGGTTATGCCGGTGACGCCCCAGCGGGGCCCGAAAAACGCCAGCAGGCGGGTGACGGACCAACGGAGCAGGATGAAACCGACGACTATGACGACGCCGAAGAAGAGAAGTGATTTGAAGACGTGGTTGAGGACGTAGTGGCCGATTTCGTGTGCCATCACAGCCTCGATTTCAGGCAAGGAGCAACGCTTGAGCAGGTTGTCGTTGAGGGTAATGCGCATCGTGCCGAGGAAACCGCTGACGTTGGCGCTGACACGCGTGGTCTGTTTGGAGGCGTCCATCTCGTAGACTTTATCGGCGGCGACGCCGTTGCCACGGGCCAGGCGGAGGATGGGCTCGACGACTTTGCGGTCAGCCAGCGGGGTGTATTTGTTGAAGAGGGGCGCGATGAAAACCGGGGCGATGACCATCGCCAGGATCATGAACCCGAGGGCGACGAGCGCTCCCCAGATGTGCCAGGTGCGCTGGAGACGGCGGACGACGCCGAACAAGACCATCATGAAAAGGCTGCCGAGGATGAGGCCCACCAGCAGGCTCTTGGTCCAATCGCCAAACCAGAGGCCGAAGCTTTGGGTGGCGAGGCCGTATTTGTGCTCGCGAAAGAAATCCGAGTAAACCGTCAAGGGAAAGCTCAATACCGCCGCCACCAGGGTGTATTGGATGGCGTAGAAGGCGGTCTGCAGCGGCTTGAAGCGGGTGAGGCGGAGCGCGAGGTTCCGCAGGCGCGCCGAGAGGCCGGTCTCGAGAAAGAGCGCGGCGACGGCGCAGCCGTAGAGGAACTGCCAGAGTTGCAGCCAGTAGCCGCCCTCGAAATAGGCATCGCTGCGGGCTTTCTGGACCGTCGTCATCCGCTGAAGGTACGTGCGCGTAGCAGCCTCGGTGTCGAAAGCGGCAGTCGCGGCGGGCGCCGGGCTCGCTGGTTCCTGCGCGGGCAGGCTCAAGGATTGGAACAAAAGCCATCCAAGCAGGACTGCGCCCGCCAGCCGGCGTGCCCCGGTGGCGGACGACGCGCTCTGCGGGCGAGGATGTGGCGAGAATCCGTTTTCGTGGTCGGCGCAGACAATGGCTGTTGGCTGGTCCTGGTCCATCATGGGATTTGCCTCATCATGAATCGGCGCAAACACTTGTCAAAACGAAAAGCGGCAAGGAATTCCTGGACAATCCGTTCCCGCTCAGCCCGGCGCCTGCCATGAACCGGCTGCGGTCAGCCTGTCCCGGCGCGCGGACTTCAGTCCGCAGCAATGCCCGACCGACCACCGTGTTTGCACTGCGGAAGCGCCCTGTTGGCGGAGGTGGCTGCGGACTGAAGTCCGCGCGCCGCGTCAGGCTTGGCCGCTGCTCCGGGCAACAGGCCGGTTACCGCTCGTTCAGCAGGGTCTGGATGAGTTGCGTCATTTTCGCGTTCCCGCCCGCGCCCTGGTATTCGAGCTCGCCCTCCCAGGCGAAGCGGACGCGCCCTTGCTTGTCCACCAGGTAAACGGCGGGCCAGTAACGCTGCTGCCAGGTCTTCCAGTTGACCGAGTTCTCGTCAATCAGCACCGGGTAGGTGATGCCGTACTCTTTCACCTTCTTGACGACGTTCGCGGGGTCGCGCTCGTCGTCGGTTTCCGGGCTGTGAATCCCGATGATCTCGAGGCCCTTGGTTGAAAACTTCTTCTGCCATTCGTTGTAGAACGGCAGGTTCCGTTTGCAGTTGATGCAGCCGAAGGTCCAGAAATGCACCACCGTGACCTTCCCCTTCCGCGATGCGAGCGAGAGTTTTTCGCCCGGGGGAACGTTCAGCCACGAATTGCCGCGCAGCTCCGGCGCCGGGATGGCGACGGCTTTGGTCTCCGCCGCGGCTGGGCCGGGACCGAGGCCGAGGAGCAGGCCGGCGAGGGCCGCGACCGTCGCGGCAGCGGCCCGGTGGCACCGCCGGCGCCAGCCCATGTATAAGGTATTCGTGTGCCCTGCTGCAACGTGGCTCATCCCCCACTATACCCCATCCTCGCGCCCGTTCAATTCCGGCGCGTAACGGTCCGGCGATTCTCATTTTGCCGGGAGTGCGGCCGTCCGCGGTCGCAGCGACGGACCGGGTGAACCGAGGCCCGGTTAGCTGGCGGGCGCTCGCAGGGGTTGGTCATTGCTGCGCCTGGGGACGGGCGCACTGCGGGCTCAGGCAGGCGGCGGTTCTCCGGCAGCCTTGCCCCGCCTCGCGGCCAACTCCCCCTTGGACGCCATCCCGGTCCGCCGCGCGACCGCCTGTTTGAGCAAATACTCGATTTGTCCGTTTACGCTGCGCAGTTCGTCGGCCGCCCAGGCCTCCAGGTCCGCCCAAAGCGCGGGGTCGATCCGCAGCAGAAATGACTTCCGGTCAGCCATAGTTGACAGGTGAATGGGCTTTCTTACGCCTGAATCCGGTGAAGGTCATAGACGAATTGTTCCGGCCAATCCGGAGAAATCAGAATCGTGCGCCGAATGTCTTCATCACGTGCTCCTCAATAGCGTCTGGTGCGCCCCGCGCTGACCGGCGTTCCGTGTGGCTCAGGTATACAGCGTGCCGGTGTTGACGACCGGATGCACCTCGCTCTCGCCGCAGAGCACGACCATCAGGTTGCTCACCATCGCGGCGCGGCGCTCGTCGTCCAGTTGCACCACCTGTTTCTCTGCCAGCTCCTTCAGCGCCATGTCCACCATGCTGACCGCGCCATGCACAATTTTCTGCCGCGCCGCGATCACCGCCTCGGCCTGTTGCCGGCGCAGCATCGCCTGCGCGATTTCCGGCGCATAAGCCAGGTGCGTCAGCCGCGCCTCCTCCACCAGCACGCCGGCCTTGTCCAGGCGGGCCTGCAATTCCCGCTTCAACGCGAGCGAAATCTCATCCACTCCGCTGCGCAGCGTGGTCTCGTCCTCCTCGCCGTGGTCGTAAGCGTACCCGCTGGCCAGGTGGCGGATGGCGGATTCGCTCTGGATGCGAACGTATGTCTCATAATCGTCCACGTCGAACATCGCCTGGGCGGTGTCCTGCACGCGCCAGACGATCACCGCCCCGATCTCGATCGGGTTGCCCCGCTTGTCGTTGACTTTCAGTTTGTCGCTGTTGAGGTTCCGCACCCGCAGGGAGATCTTGTTGCGCGATCCTCCCCGCAGGTTGATATTCGTCTCGAGCGGCTTTTCCTTCGTCGCGGCCAAGGTGGCTGCCAGTCGCAGCCCGCCCATCCGCTGGCCATTCGAGTAAAAAGGATTGCCCCAATGGAATCCGCTCTCGCGCACGGTCCCGCGATATTTGCCGAAGAGCACAAGAACGCGCGCCTCGTTGGGCTGGAGGGTGAAAAACCCCGGCCAGAGAAAAACGGCCAGGATGATTCCCAGCAGCCCGATGACAAACCAGGACCAATGAGGATGGCCCTGGCTCTGGACTCCCAGAACGATGGAGCAGATGAATAAGGCGATGCTGCCTAGTTGCAGCGCCAGCACGATGGGCAGCATGACCCAGCCATTGCCGACGTTGACGGATTGTTCACGGTTCGAGCTGAAGTTAGCATTCATGTTAGAGCCTTTGATAAGTTGTCAGTGTTATCATATTGATATCACAATGATAACAATCGTCAACCGCGATTTTGGTTTTCTTCCGCAAGTGGCTTGCCAACAATGAAAAATAATTGCCGCCAACCCCTGACCGACGGCAAATAACGGTTGCGTTTCCGGGTCTTTGCAGGAAGATTAGCCACCAAGCACTGCTCCCTATGTCGAGAAAGACTGTACTTATTACCGGAGTTACGAGAGGGTTGGGGCGGGCGATGGTGGATGAATTTGCCCGCCTGGGTCATGTGGTGCTCGGGTGCGGCCGGGCGAAGAAAGATATTGACGCGCTGCGGCGGGCCTTCGATCCGCCGCACGAATTTTACGTGGTGGACGTCGCATCGGACGACGAGGTGAAGTCGTGGGCCAGCGTTCTTTTGGCTTCACACGGGATCCCGGACCTGATTTTGAACAACGCGGGGGTTATCAACCGGAATGCGAGGTTGTGGGAGCTCAGCGCCCAGGAGTTTTCGCTGGTGATTGACGTGAACCTGAAGGGCGCCGTGAACGTGATTCGCCATTTCGCGCCGCAGATGGTGAAACAGAAACGCGGGGTCTTTGTGAATTTCACGTCGGGATGGGGGCGTGCGACCGATGCCGAAGTGGGGCCGTATTGCGCGAGCAAATGGGGGCTGGAGGGCCTGACACTGGCGCTGGCGCTGGAGCTGCCTTCCGGGATGGCGGCGGTTTCACTCAATCCCGGCATTATCAACACATCGATGCTCCAAAACTGCTTTGGGAAATCGGCGGAGTCTTATATTTCGCCGGCCGAATGGAGCAAGACCGCAGTCCCGTTTCTGCTGGACCTGGGCCCGGCGGACAACGGCAAGCAGCTCGATATTCCCCAGAATGCGGTAGCCGGCGGAGTTGCCGCTTGCTCGACCGGCGCGTCTCCTTTAGCCTGAAGGAAGATGGGTGACGTTAGCAAGAAGCGCAGGCGCCGGAAGTCGATGATATTAGGGCTGGGGTTGGATTCCGACGGCCACAAGCGGTTGACCACCGGCCACAATTTTGTGCTGGTTGGCGGCTCCGAGGAGACCCATCAGGTCATGACCGAGAAAGTGGTCAAGATCAACGAGAAGCTCTCGGCCCGGGGCAAGCAGCTCGAGGATGTCACCCGGGAGGAGATGGACGAGATCGCGCATTCGGTTGGGCTCCGTCACTCCGAACCGGAGCAGGGCTGAGACCCTCAGTCTTGGGTCGGAGCGCCGAGTTGTACTCGGCTTACAGGAGGCCGTCGGCTCGCTTAAGCCGATTAGAAATCGGCGCTCCGACCCAAGACTGGGGCGATACTGGTTTTCCACGTTTTGGTTTCCTCCGTCAGTCCATTCAGCTTACCTTGCGCGCATGGCGGGATTGATTGCGATAGTTGGGCGGCCGAATGTCGGCAAATCGGCGTTGTTCAACCGGATAGTGGGGCGCCGGATCGCCATCGTGCACGACCAGCCGGGGGTGACGCGGGATCGAGTCAGTGCCGAAGCGGAATGGTCGGGCCGGCCGTTCACGCTGGTGGACACGGGCGGCATCGGGTTGCTTCGGCGCGAGAAAGCGGCGGATGCGATCGCGCGCGCCGCGCTGGCGCAGGTGGAACTCGCGATCGAGGCCGCGCAGGTGATCGTTTTGGTGACTGACGTGCAGCAAGGGCTGGTGGCGCTGGACCACGAAGTCGCGCAACGGTTGCGTCGCAGCGGCAAGCCGGTCCTGGTCGCGGTCAACAAGGTGGACAGCTACCGGGCGGAACCGAATGTGGCGGAATTTGCGCGGCTGGGGTTCGACCGGGTATTTCCGGTCAGTGCGATTCACGGAGAAGGAATCGAGCCGCTGGTGGAGGCGGCGCTGGACTTGTTGCCGGTGAGCGAGGTTCGGAGCGGCGCCGGGGGAAGCGAGGCAGCCGGCGAGGGGCCCGAGGGCCAGGTGGCGGAAGCGGCCGGCGAGACGCAGGCGGGGCCGCTGAAGCTGGCAATCGTCGGCCGGCCGAATGTGGGGAAGTCATCGATCATCAACACCCTGACCCAGTCGGACCGGGTGGTGGTCAGCCCAATTCCGGGGACGACGCGTGACGCGATTGACGTGCCGTTCGAGGTCGAGACGGAAGGAGTGCGCCAGCAGTACGTGCTGATTGACACCGCCGGCATGCGCAAGACGCGCCGGGTCGACGATTCGATCGAGTTCTTCAGCGTCAAACGAGCCGAAGAGAGCATTGCCCGCTGCGACATCGCGATCCTGGTGCTGGACGCGGAGTCGGGCATCACGGAGCAGGACAAGAAGATCGCCGACCGGATCGTTGAGGAACGCAAGGCCTGCATCGTAGCGGTGAACAAATGGGACCTGATGGACGAGGCCGTTCGAAAGGCGCGGGAAGAAGAGATCGAGCGGCGGCAAGCCAAAGCCAACCGGCGAGGCCCGAAGCTGATGACG
Source organism: Verrucomicrobiia bacterium (assembly GCA_036524155.1). Classification (GTDB taxonomy): domain Bacteria; phylum Verrucomicrobiota; class Verrucomicrobiia; order Limisphaerales; family UBA8199; genus DATDCV01. The sequence goes on along the minus strand of DATDCV010000456.1, from coordinate 1,061 downwards.
ACGCTCTCCGAGTTCGGGGAATGGGTGCAGGAGAAGCTGTTCTTCCTTGATTATGCCCCCGTGATCTTCACGTCCGCTCGATCCGGGTTCAACCTCGAGCGCCTGCTGGAGGCGGTGCGGTATGTTGCCGCCCAGTTGCAGCAGACCATTCCGACGTCGATCCTGAACCGCACGCTGCAGGACGCGGTGGAGCGGCGGCAGCCCGTCAGCTCCCACGGCCACCGGCTGAAGTTCTTCTACGCGACGCAGGTGAATCGGAAGCCGCCGACGTTCCTGTTATTTGTGAACCGCGCGGAATTGTTCTCGGCCCAATATTACAAGTATTTGGCAGACCAGCTCCGGCGCGCTTTTGGCTATGAAGGGTGCCCCATCATTCTGGCCCCGAAGGCGCGCCCCAAGACCATCGAGCCGGTGCGTAAACCCGGCGCGCCGGGGCACGTGACCGCGGCCCGGAACAGGCGCGGAATCAGGACCGGATCATCGTCAGGATCATCTTGAACCGTTTGAGCGCTTTGAGCGCGTGCGGCTGATTGGCGGGCATGAGGATCAACTCGCCCTCGCCGACCCGCTGGGGTTTGCCCGCGATGGTGATTTCCGCCTCGCCTTCCATGATCTGCGCCAGCGCATCGAAAGGCGACGTATGCTCGCTGAGCCCTTCCTCGGCATCAAAAGCGAACAAGGTCACCTTCCCCGTGTTCTTCTTGAGGATTTCCCGGCTGACCACCGAGCCGGGCTGGTACTCGATCAGGGCGGCGGCTCGCACCGCCTGGGCGGGGGTGAATTTGGCGTTTTTAGCATTTTGATCGTTCATAATCGCGGTGAGACGCTCTTGAGCTTGTGGCGGCGCATTCCGAGGCGGCAATCTGCCTCTAACTCCCCGCCGTGTCACCTGAAAGTTGTGACTTGATATAACCCCCTCGGTCTTGGGTCGATCGGGTCGGGTGCCGAGGATTGCGCCTCGGCACCCTCCCACACCACTGGACGTGCGGTTTTCCGCATCCAGCGGTTGAACGCAGCCGCCTCGTTCATGGTGCGGCGAGGTCAGATGGAACCACAAACCC
>DATDCV010000455.1:0-8265 GCA_036524155.1 Verrucomicrobiia bacterium | reverse complement strand
GATTCACTGCTCCAGTTCCTGGAAAATAATTATGCGCAGTTCCCTCCCCATCGCGATAACCAAAGGCCTGACCTGACGCGCTGAATTGGCTTTGACCTTCGCCACCTCCGCATAATTAACACCTCAGCATAATGTCCAAGTGGTTTTCTTACCGTGGTCGGCAAAAAACACAAATGTGAACGACCCACGCAAAACGGCAGCCTGAACGATCAGGCCACCACCCGCACCTGCAGCCCTGGCTTTCTTAATGCGAAGGGGCTTCTCCAGAGAAGACTTCGTGATGGGCTCGCAGGTAACGTGCTTTATGTCTGTGCCCGAGGTCGGTTGACCTCGGAACGCAGAACCGCTCTTTGACATTTTGAGCAGCGCCGCAGTCACCCGACGGTGCCGGCCGACGCGGACTGGCAGCCGCCCCTGCCGCGCGCGCGGCGTTCCGCCCTCCTTGGGAACGCCGCCGCCCGGCAGCGGCCAAACAACAGCTCCGCACCCGGGCACCGCGGACTCAATGGGAGTAAAACGGACTTAAACGGACATAATCGGACATAAAAAAAACAAAAACAGCCGCGCGGTTTCCGCTCGGTCTTGGGTCGGAGCGCCGAGTTGCACTCGGCTTACAACAGCCAGTACGGGGGGAATTTCGCGTGGTCTGAGCAAATCTGAGCATATCTGACTAAATCTGACTAAATCTGACAGGCTGTCCCGTCGTCGCTGCCGATCCAGCGACGACTGCCATCCGGCGAGAAACTGGAGGGCCGAGCCCGGGCTACCGGGCCTCCACGCGGTAGAAACGGTGAGGTCTTCCCGGCGCGCCCGGGTCGGTCAGCATGAGGTCACCGCCGCCGGGCACCCAGCCGTCGGGCAGCGGGGGCGTGACGGGGCTCCAGGTGGTCGAGGCGAGGTCTTCGGCGTATACGAGCCGGTACTCCGCGCCCGAGAGTGTCCCCCAGACCCGGAGGGATGCGGCCTGGTTCGTCGGGTTGAAGCTGAAGTCCTCCCCGTAAATCACGGGAGCGGGCGGTTGATTTGTCAGTTGAACCATGACGTTGTCGAGCGCGAGGGCGTTGGAGTTGGTGTCGGCAGCGGTAAGCATGATCGCCTTCAAGGTGAGTTCGTCGAAGCCTGTGGGGTCGTAAAAACCCACCACTGTTCCGACCGGCAGCATGGGTGCGCCGCCGGCGCTGCCCGAGGAGACCAGCGTTCCGTTCAACCACGTTTGCCAGATGAGAATGGCGGCGTTGTTGCCCCAGGGGTATTGGCCGTAGATATCGCCGGTCGTCCAGCCATTGCCATAGACGAACTCCACGGCGTGAATCACCGCCATGTTGGTGGTGCGGATGCTGGTCCACTCGGGATTGTCCCACGCCACGCAGAAGAAACCGCGGTCGGGCGCGGTGGCCCCGTGGAATGGGTCCAGCCTCGCCGCCAGGGGAGGATCGGCGCCCCAACTTTGGTTTCCCGTGGCGACGTAGAGCCCCCCTTCGGAATAGTTGCCCAGCTCCCGGGTATCGGTGGAGGTCAGCGAGTCAAAGGTGGCGGCACGCTCCACCAGCGCAACCGCGGAGCCGGTGCCGAGGGTTTGAACCGTGGCGGCGCGGCCCCAGGAAAGCGGCGCCAGGCCCAGGGCGGCAACAATGACCGGAACGGCATTCGCGGGGTTGAGCATTTCGATGGGCTTTCTGTCAGGCCGGTCAGAAGATTAATCGGAAGAAGCGCGCGCCCTCGGCCGCCGGCACGACGACCTGATTGTTGGTGCCGACGACGGTGGCCGCGTTGGTTACCACGTTCCAGGCGTCGGGGGCGAAGGTGGAGTTTTCCAGGAGCGTGAAATCAGAAGCATTGGTGGGCCAGGTTAGCTGGAGATAATTCGACGAAGTCATGGAGATCGCCAATGCGGGTTCCGTGACGACACTGGCGTCGGCCACCGTGAGCTGGGTCAGGGCGTAATCCATCCACAGGCTGAGAACGTAGGTATCGTAACCCGTCAACATCGGCGCATAGACGAAGCTCTGGCCGGCGTAGCCGGTGGCGTCGTACATCAATGGATTCGGGAAGGCATCATTGCCGTTGAGCTGGGGCATGAGTTCGAACGAGGCGCCGGCGCCGGCGGTGTTGCCGAGTATCTTTCCGGTAAAGGCCTGCAAGTCGAACGGCTGCCCGTCCCCACGGCGGATGGCGATGCTCGCCGAAGTCTGCTGCGATGGCGGACCCGAAGGACCGGCGGTGATGGTTTGGGCGTCCACGCCGGCCGGCCAGAGCACGGGCTGGAGACGTCCGGTGGGCGGTCCGCCCTGGTAAGCCGACCACCAGCCGTCCACGGAATAGGTGAACAGGTAGCCGCGGCTCCTGATGGTGGTGGCGGTCATGTTCGTTGCGACGACGGTCGCCGTTTGATACGCGTTGAAGAACACGTTGGTCATGGCCGGGGAGGGCGAAGCGCTGCCGAGCGTGCCCGCCGCCGCGAAGACCACCAGGTATGATCTGACTTTCATGGGGTCACGGATTGCCGCCCAGGAAAGCGAGCGGAAATGCCATCGACTGAATGGGTGCCCGTCGGCAGGTTCCCCAAAATCGGAATCAGCAGTTCAGACTCAGCTCTCATGGTTTGAACGAGGTTGAAAAAGCTCGCACAACATTTCACTTATGCAACGGATGACACGCATTCCCAGTTCTAACCATCGTTTGGCATCGTGATGGCAAGATATGCACGGCCCTTTGGTTGCTGCCGCTCCGATCGTTGCGAGGGTGTTCGTGACGTTCAGGGCACGAGCGTCAGGGTGCCGGGCCGAGTGTTTGGCAAGAGGCTGGCCCAGCCGAGAAGCGGCACCGACTCAACAGAGTGGCCGGGCAGATCCCGCCGCAGTCGCCAGTCGAGGTTTTCGTCGAGCAGGATGTTCGCTCAGGCGGGTTGGAGCAGTTCCTTGGGCGACACTTCCAGCACTGCGATCACCTGCTCGCGGCGCACACTGGGGAACCCCTCGAGGAAATCGTCAATCGAATTCCCAGCCTCCAGGTGGTCGAACAGGCTTTGAAGCGGGACCCGCGTACCGACGAACACGGGGCTGCCCCCGAGGATGTCCGGGTCGGAATGAATGACCGATTCCAACTTCATAATGGCAAACTACCCTGCTTTTGGTCTGGCAGCAACGGCGGTGTCAGGGGGGCGATTTTCTCCTCGTCCGGAATCGCTTTTCACGGTATCACGCGGAAGTTACCACGAGCATGCGATGTCCTATGAAGCGTCGACCTGATCTACCGGTCCGAGCACGCCCGCCTTCGCCCGTCATCAGACCGGCGGCCTCCATCTCTGACCTCTCTCGCGAAGCGAGCTTCTGACGTGATGAACACCAGGCACACACTGGCGCTGCTTCTTGCCCTGTCGGCGTTTCTTCTCACGGCGCGACCTGGTTGGGCGGCGAACTACCGTCTGCAACTACTGGAGGGCGAGAACGTCCTGCTCGACCGGGCGCGGCAGCGCGGCTCCTCCGCCGGCGTTGTTGTGACCGAGCAGACACCGGAGCGTGTTGTGTTTTCCGAGTCGAAGGTTGTGGTTTCCGCGGAACGACACGGTCCGGGCTGGAATGCGCTCTGGTCCGGCCGTTGCCCCGCAGGAATCTACGGGGCGACGTTTTCGGCAGAGATTGACGGTGAACGTCTGCTGTTGTCGGGAGCGGAATCCTCGCTGGGACCGTTCCGCGATGGGCTCGGCCAGGGACAGGAGTTGCGCCAGGTCTGGCTGACGAACGGGGTGCGAGTAGAGCGTGAACTGCGCGTCTATGATGGCTTGGGAACGCTCACGATCGGCGGGCGGATCGGCAACCAGACTGGAAAGGATCTCGTGCTGGGCACGGCAAACAATGTCGAACTCGGCACGAATGGCTGGTGGCAGCTCGGCCCGGGGGTCGAAGCACCGGCGGCGATCTTCATTCAAGGCCATTCCTTGCTGCAGTCGCTGCCCTTTGCCTCCAGCGCCGAGAATGTTCCACCCGAACAGCAATATTCGAGCAGCGGTGTGCTGGCACTGGCCTCCCGCACTCCGCCGGCGATCCTCGTGGCCGGTTTCGTGCGAGCGGATGAAGCCAGCCCCGTGTTGAGCGCGAGGTTTCGGCGCGCCGACGGCGGCGCGCGGCTGACGGCCGCGTCGCGGTTTATCGGCCGCCGGCTGCGCGCCGGCGAGACGGTTGAATTGAACCGGCTTTACATCGCAGCCGAAGAGGACGCCTTTCGGGCGATGGAGGTTTTTGGCGAGGCGATGGCGCGGTGCAGCGCGCAGCCTGTGCGCACCGGTCCGACGGGATTGTGGTGTTCCTGGTACGCGCATCGAATGGGGATGACCGAGGAAAAGGTGCTGGCGAATGCGGAAGTCGCCGCGCGCCATTTCAGACCGGTTGGGCTGGAGATCATGCAACTGGATCACGGCTGGCAACGTGGCGACATCACGGGCGACTGGGTTTGCAACGAGCGCTTTCCCCATGGGTTGCGCTGGCTGGCCGACCAACTCCGCGAGCGGCACGGCCTGCGGCTCGGCGTCTGGATCGCGCCCACGGATGTCGCTGAGACGAGCGAGGTCTTCCGGCAACATCCGGACTGGATGCTCAAGGGCGCCGACGGCAAACCGCTGGTGAACTGGAAATGGTATTGGAAACCCAACCCGAACTGTTACGAGCTCGACGCGACGCACCCCGATGCGGCACGGTATATCGTGGATTCGTTCCGCCGATTGACCGAACAAGGAGTCAGCTACTACAAAATTGATTTTATCGCGTCCGCCGCCGGGGAACACTTCGTCCAGCATGATCCCTGCAGCACCCGGGGCTGGTCGGTTCTCCGCCGCGCCATGGAAACCGTTCGCGCGGGCGCGGGCGAGCGTGCCTGGATTCGGTATTGCCAAACGCCGCCGGTCCTGGGAGCGGGCCTGGCCGACAGCACCATCGGCGGTGGCGACACGCTGGACGCCGGCGTGCCAGGTCGCTTCGATGTGCTCCGCGAAAATGCGGGCGCGCTGGCGGCGGGCTGGTGGCTCAACGACCGGCCGTACCACCGCGAGGTCTGCGACATGAGCGTGCGCATGCAGGGCAGCCTCGAGGAAGTCCGCGTTCGCGCGGCCCTGATGACGCTGGCCGGGTGTTCCATCTCCTGGAGCGACGAGCTTTCGTACTTGCCGGCGTCGCGGATCCGGCTAATGCAACAATGCATGCCGCCCGGCAACCCGCCGATGCGCCCGCTGGACCTCTTTGAGCGCGACCTTCCTTCGATCTGGCATCTGCGCGCGACCAACTCCGCCGAGTCCTGGGACGTGGTGGGCTTCTTTAACCTCAATCCTCAACCGGAACGGCGCGCGATTCGCTTCGAGCAGCTCGGGCTCAATCCGAACGCCGAATATCTCGCGTTTGAGTTCTGGGAGGAAAAGTTTTTGGGCCGGCTCAAGACCGGGCTGGATTTGCTGCTCCCGCCGGAATCGTCGCGGATTGTGTCGATCCGCCCCGTCGCCAGCCGCCCGCGATTGATCGGCACCGACATGCATGTGTTGCAGGGGGTCCATGAGATCCGCCGGCTTCAGTGGGACGCCGCGACCGGCGCACTGTCGGGCCTCTACCACCGGATGCCGGGAATCACGGGGAAAGCGTTCTTCTATTTGCCCAAGGGCTGGTATCCCAAGTTCGATTTCCCGCTCTCGCCGGCTTCGGCCCGGTTGACTCACCTGGACGGTCCGATCTGGATGCAGGAAATCGAGTTCGCCGAGGCCGACTTCGGCTGGACTCTTCCTTTCGAACCGCCAAAACCGCCGCCCGCCAAAGAGCCGGCCGGACCGGGAACCAACCCGTAGACCGCGACCCGTATGTATAGCGACCTGGACCTGCTGGTATGCCTGGGCTACCTGGTGGCGGTGGTGGCGGTTGGTTTTTTTTCCTCGCGCAAACAGCACGACACGGTCAAGGGCTACTTCCGCGCCAGCAACCAGCTTCCCTGGTACGCCATCGGCTTCTCCATCGTCGGGGCGGGCATCAGCTCCGAGCAGTTCGTCGGCGAAATGGGTTACGCCTACAAGCTGGGCCTGCCGGTCGCCAACTGGGAATGGCTCGTCCTGCCGGCCCTCTCCGCGCTTTTGTGGATCTTTGTCCCGCTCTATGTGCGAAACAACATTGCGACCATGCCGGAGTACCTGGAGCGGCGGTTCGGCGGACGCGCGCGCACGCTCTACGCGTGGCTGACCATCGCCAGCTACGTGCTCGTTAACTTCGCGCTGGTGTTTTACACCGCCGGGTTTGCGCTGGAGAAAATTTGGGGCATCAACCGCATCGCCGGGGTATGGCTGCTGGCGCTGGTGACGGGCGCTTACACGGTTTATGGCGGGCTCAGCGCGGTGGCGTGGACGAGCTCGCTGCAGTGCGTGCTGTTGCTGGGCGGCGGCGTGTATGTGTTCTTTGCGTGCATGGCGAAGATCGACTGGAACTTCGGCGCGGTGCTCGCCGCGGGACCGCGGGCGCACCTGTTCACGCCTGCCGACCACGAAGTGCCGTGGACCGCGCTGGCGGTGTTGATGCTCTCGACCAATGTCTGGTACTACGCCACGAACCAGTACATTAACCAGCGATGCCTGGCCGCGCGCAACGAGTGGCATGCCAAAGCCGGCGTTTTGTGGTCCGTCGCGCTCCAGCTCCTGATCCCCTTTGCGACGGTGTTTCCCGGCATGATCTACCGGGTGATCAATCCCAACCTGGAGAATCCGGACACGGCGTATCCCTCGGTGGTCGCCGCCGTGGTGCCTGCGGGCATGCGCGGCGTGGTCATCGCGGCGATCCTGAGCGCGATTATGTCCACCGTGTCGGGTTTGGTGAACTCCACATCCACGCTCGTCACGCTCGATATTGTGCAGCGTTGGAAAGGTGTGGCGTGGCCGGAAGAACGGCTCGTGCGCGCGGGCAGATGGTCGGGCGGGCTGGCCCTGCTGATCGGAGCGCTGTTCGCCCCGGTGGTGATGAGGTGGGAAAATATTTTCCGCTACGCGCAGGACATCTGGGCGCCGATGGCGGCGCCGGTCGTGGTCATCTTCCTGGCCGCGGCGCTGTGGCCGCGCGCCGCCAGCCCGGGCGCACTGGCCTGTCTGTGGCTGGCCATCCTTTCCATTCCGTTTACGCTGTCAAAATCCATCCTGGCCGATGCCAAAATTCATTTTTTGCCGGCGAACCTCGAAAACCCCATGGTGTTTGCCGGCGCTTACGCGCTGATCGCTGTGGTGGTGATGGTCGTCTTGAGTTCTCGCGGCCATTCCGGAAAGCGGCTTGGTATCTTGGCCGTCGCCGCGGCGCTGATCCTGTGGATCGCGTCGGCCAGTCCCGGCGCGATCGCACTCCTGGTCCTGATCCTCACCGCCATCGGCGTCGCCTCTTTGATGCGCTCACGCCGCGCGGTTTTGCCCAACCTTTGGGATCATTCCATGCTCCGGACGACCGGACGCGACCGGTGGTACTCGAATCTGTGGCTTTGGTGGTGCTTGATGAGCGCGATTCTAATCGGCATTTACATCTGGCTCTGGTAGAAACTCGCTCATGGCCTCCGCACGCACAAACCTCTCTCTCGACGGCGTACCGATCGTTCGGCTCGAATCGGAGAGCTTGCGCGTTGATGTCGCGCCGTCAGTCGGCGGGCGGGTAGTAAGCCTCATCGAGAAATCAAGTGGCCATGAATTTCTCTGGCGCAACGGCGCGTCGCGACTGGCATCCTTGCCGGCCGGGAGCGAATACGATCCGAATTTTTTCGGGGGCATTGACGAGCTTTTGCCCAACGATATTCCGGAGGAAATCAACGGCGTCGGCTGTCCCGATCACGGCGAACTTTGGACGCTGCCGCTCGCCTGCCGCTGGGACGGCGCGCAGCTCACGCTGGAGGGCACGCTTCCGCGCTTCGGCCTGCGCTACGAACGGAGGATGTCTTTGCGCGACGACGGCCCGTTTCTTGACTGCCAGTACCGCCTCACTAATCTCACCGGCGAACGACGCCGGTTTCTTTGGAAACTCCACGCGGCACTCAACATCGCGGCCGGCGACGTGATTAACTGCCCCGCGGACCGGGCGCAGGTGGTGGACCTGAATTACTCACGATTCGCCACTCAGTCGCCGTTCCCCTGGCCGCAGCTCGAAGGCAAAGCGGTGAACGTGGTTCCCGCGGCCGACGGCACGATGGATTTTTTCTACCTCTTCGATTTGCGCGCAGGCCGGATCGTGTGGCGGCGGCCATCCGAACGCGTCGAATTCGCGTATGAGTTCG
>DATDCV010000454.1:0-3250 GCA_036524155.1 Verrucomicrobiia bacterium | reverse complement strand
TGCGAGCTTGTAATTCATGCAACTCCTCCTCTGGATTTCGTCTTCCTTTTCCTGCCCATTTCTTTCCGGGGCTTAGAACACCCCCACAAAGTAATCGATGCGATAACCAAAATAAAAAGCCCCCGAGGGGGCTTGGTGATGGTGTGCGAGACAGGGCTCGAACCTGCGACCTCTGCTATGTCAAAGCAGTGCTCTAACCAGCTGAGCTACCCGCCCAAGGGACTCCTATTATACCGACTGCTCCGGTGTTTGGCAACGGACCCGCCTCAGCGCCGACATCAACGACGCCCGTGTCGCGGACGTGCTTCGCGTTGGAACGCAAAACGGGCGCCTGTCCTGGATCGCCAGACAGACGCCCGCTCGCGTAGCCTGAGCCTTAGTGTGCGTGACCTTCAGCGTGCGGCGCGGCCGCCGAGATAGTAGTCCATAGTTCGTAGACGTACTTCTCGAACACGAGCTCAGCCTCGACGCGCTCGCGCTGGGCCTCAACCGTGCCCAACTTCGCAGCTTCTTCGCGGGCAGCAACGACGGCGGCGTATTTCTGCTCCACGCCCTTCTTCATTTCGGCGTCAAGCAACTTGTAGACACCGTCGAGTGAGCCGGTCGTCATGGCCTGATCCGCGACACGGATGGCATTCGGCGTGGCCTCGTCGGTGACGCCGGTGTAGGGTGCGCCCTCGCCCTGGCGATGCAGCCGGATGGCGGTCTCGATGAAGTACCGGTCGGCCAGCTCCATGGCCTTTCCGCCGGCCTTTCGAACCTCCAGGGCCTCCTGGAACGCGGCGGTCAGCTCGGGTTCGGACGCGGGCTGGATGTAGGGCAGGATCAGTTTCACGTTGCCCTTCTCGAGCGCCTGGTGCGCAGCCGTGGCCACCGGGCCAGTTTCAGAGTCGCAGTGCGCAGATGCGGGGCGCGGAGTTGCCAGGGCCGCAATTGCGACGACGGCGAAAATGCCGATGGCACTCCACAGGTACGAGCGTTTGGAACGGACTTGCTGGAACATGCTTGCCTCCTCGGGTGGTCTGAGTTATTTGATCCGCCCAGACTTTACCGGGAGGTGCAAGGATGCACCATGACGTGCGTCAATTAAGTGCAGGTTATCGAAAAAGCAAAGTATTGTCCTAGGGGAGCCGGAGGTTCACTGCGCGGAAATCATCCAGGAAGAGCCTGCCCTCATCCGCCCCGGCATTGAATGCCCAATCGAGGCCGGACCACGCGGCGATGAATGTCTCGTCGTATTGGAGCATCTCGCGCGGGTCCATGGGATTCCAGAGCCGCAGGGAAAACCGGCCATCTTGGCCGATGACGAGCAGCAGCGATAACCATGTATCCGGATACGCTTTCAGGCCGCCGGTGAGTTCCTTGCTGGGGATCTGATTGCCCCGATCGAAAATGCTGGTCCAGAAATTGTCGTTGTCCATGTAAAGGCCGAACCGTTTGTAGGTCGGGTTGCCGAAGTCGCCCGCATCCATATACAACGCGAACTTGCTCCCGGCCTCGTACTTGAAATTCACCGCTATGGCCGAGCCCTTGCGCAGGCGCTCCTGGAACAGGGCATTGTGAAGCCACGTGGAGCCATCGATCTGCAGCATGCCATCCTGGATCTTCACGGCGGCAGGATCGAGCCACCAGTTGGAGGCGTCTGCATGATGGAAAGCCTCGGTGCTGACGGGCGTCATGGCCGGGAAGACGACCTGAGCCGGGACCAGCGAACGGGCGGTGGCGGTGGGCTCCGGAGTGGGGGTGACGTTCACGTCGAGGATCTCAATGTGCGGCAGGGCATACGCCGTCTGGCCGGTGGACACAAGCCTGACCGAGCATTTGCCCAGGGCGGTGGATGGATTGCCGGCATCCGAAACGTAGAAGGCGTATCGGCCTGTGTCCACCGTCGCGTTAGCAATGACAGCACCCATGCCGCCGAGGACTCCGTACAGGAAATCCACATCTTTGATCTGCGCCTGGCTCGAAGTCGCGATCAGGGCGATGAGCTATCCATCGCGCACGGTTATCTTCCACCGGAATCGCGCGTACCCCGCTTCGGACTCTGCGAAAGCAGGGTCCAGCGCAGTATCCGCATCCTCCCAATTGATCACATACACCCTGTAGCCTTTGCTGACGTTCCACTCGTACTCGGAGCGCGGGGCCGAGCCTGGTTTGGCACCAGCATCGGTTGACACGTCGAACGGCAGGATAAGCGACCCGGCGGCCAGCGCCTTGAGGGTGCTGGCCTGCTCGTCGGAGGTTGGCTCGCATACCCGTTTGGCACAAGCGCGACCGGCAACTCGACGCGCCAAGGCCCTCGTGATCTGGGCGGTCAATGAGCAGCCTTTGGCAAGCCAGGCGTCCTCATTGCCCGGGCGTTTTGCGTAGTATTCCCTGGCATCCGGATGGTACAGGTAACCCACGCTGGTCAGCTGCCGAAGATCCTCAATGAAGTAGAGCTGCATTGGCAGCATGGATGGAAGGGAAGGTGCCGGATTATAAGGATTCGCGGCGGCATCAAGAAGCGGCATGCTTTTAAGGCCGGCGATCCGTGATTCGAACCAATGGCCGGCTGCGCTGTCGTTTGAATTGATCTGGATCGGAATCCATTGGTAGGTCTTGCCCTGCGCCGTCTTGATGAAGGCGCCGCTGCGGGCATCGTACGCGGTGGCTCCATCCGGCGTCGGCACGCTGGTGGCTGTGGCGGTGGGTGTGATCGTGGGAGTGCTGCTCTGGATCGGCGCCATTGTGGGTGCGATGGTTGTGGGGATGGCGACGCCGGAGCCGCCGGCACACGAAACCAGGATCGCGGGAAGTACGATGACGGTGAGGAGCCACTACGGCGAAACGTGGCGCATGCAATCCTCCATGTAGGACGGGCAGAGCCGGATTCTTCGAAGGATACTACCCCAGGTCGCGAACGCCCAATGATAGTTACGCTGCACCGGTACCGTCACGTGCCGTTCGTCATGTTTTTTGGCACGAGCGTTGCACCTAATGCGGCCAGAGCGCGAACTGCAGAAGGCCATGGGCCGGGCGAGGTCCGTGAATGAAAAGAGGCGCTGCATTTGGCAGCGCCTCTTCCAAATCTTCTGCGCATAACGCGCCGGTGTCAACGCCTGTGGTGTCAGTCGGCCTCCCCGACGACGGGGACTGCGGCGACGGCATCCGGCTTCGGTTTTGCCTTGGGCGAGGAAAGCGCGCCGACCCATACGCCGAGCAACACCAGCACGCCGCCAAGCAGCAGGCTCGGCTCGAGGTGCTCGCC
>DATDCV010000453.1:0-2065 GCA_036524155.1 Verrucomicrobiia bacterium | reverse complement strand
TGACATGCTGGGCGTTTTTTGCAGGTCGCGTGCCCTCACGCGGCGCAACTTATGTCGTTGAGCGTGGGGCGGCGTCAGGCTTCCGGTTCATGGCCCGGCGGTCGCTGGCGTCCGCACAACCGGGACGCCACCCCATTCGTTAAGCGCCCGTTCGTGGGGCGCTTTGGCCGGCGACACGTGCAGAAGTTCCATCGCCTCGCCTATCAAATAGAGCGAGCCGGCGATTGTCACGAAAGGCTCGGTCGCGGCGTCGCCCAGCGCCGAGCCGAGTGAATCGTGCTCGGTGACGGGAGCGTCAGGATTGGCCGATCGGCAGACCTCGGCCAGGCCATGTGGTTCCGCGGTGCGCTCGCTGTGGACGGGCACAAGCAGTATGCGGCTAGCCAGCGGGGCCAGGAGGGCGCACATCGCCGACCAATCCTTGTCCCGGAGAATCCCCAGGACCAGCGCGGGCCTGGCATCGGGAAAATACTCCCTCAGCGCGGCCCCGAGCGCCTCCGCCCCGCCAATATTGTGGGCGCCATCGAGCAGCACTCGCTGGCCCGACGGCCGCGTCACCAACTGCAAGCGTCCGGCCCAGCGCACGCGATTGAGAGCCGAGCGGATCACTTCCACGGCGACAGGCAACTGCGATTCCAGCACACGAACCGTCGCGAGCGCAACCGCCGCGTTCATTCGTTGGTGCTGACCCAGCAAGGGCAGCCTGATACTGTCAAGCGGGGGCTGGTGCATCGCACCGGGGCTGACAACGGTTAGAGGCGCGCCGTGGTCGCGCGCCGCTGTTGCGATGACCTGGAGCGCTTCGGGCGCGTCGGTGCCGGTAATTACCGAAACCCCGGCTTTGATGATGCCCGCCTTTTCGGCGGCGATGCTGGTCAGGGTTTCCCCGAGCCATTTCTGGTGGTCGTATTGGATATTGGTGATGATGCTCGCCAGCGGGGTGACGATGTTGGTCGCGTCCAGGCGCCCGCCTAGTCCCGTTTCCCAGACCACCAGGTCACACTCCCGCGAGGCGAAATATTGGAGCGCCATCACCGTCACCACCTCGAAGAACGTCGGATGCTCTTCGCTGGAAAACTCCTTGAGCAAAGGCTGAATTTCCGCCGCGAGTTTAAGGACGTCCGCCTTCGGGATCGGCTTGCGATTGATCTGGATCCGCTCGCCAAACGCCACAAGATGCGGCGACGTGAACAGGCCAACACGCAACCCCGCTGCCCGGTAAATGCTCTCGAGCATCGCACACGTCGAGCCTTTGCCGTTGGTGCCGGCGACATGGATGAACCGCAGTCGTTGCTGCGGATTACCTGCGAGTTCAGCCAGCCTCAAGGTGTTATGGAGCCCGAACTTGGCCCCGAACCATCGGAGGCTGTACAGAAACTGGATGGCGTCGGAATAGGTCACCCGGCTCGAAGAACGAATTCGACATCCACTTTCATGGCCAGACGCCGTTCAGTTTCTCCGGGGCGGCCGTTGCGCCACGACAATGACTGGGCGATTCGCTCCAGCATCAGTTGTGGATCCAACTGTGGTGGCAAGGACAAGAAGCCTGGATCGACCGGGAATTCCAGGCTTTTAGTCGAGGTTTTGTCGTGCAACTCAGCGTTGTCCCCCGTTGGTGAAGCGGCATACTTGTTCATAGAGTTCAACGGTACCATGGCTCAGGAAAATTTCCCGGATTTTTTCCGAGGTCATGTTAACTTTGTTGATCCTAACCAGGGCCTTCCACATCAGCGGTCTCTCGATCAACCCCATGAAAATTGACCGCCAGACCGCCAATCACCAGGAAGTCAAGCCGGCGACTTTGCGCTTCGGATTTAAACTTCTCAAACAAGCCCATGCGGCGAGTCATCGACCGGTGGTCCGAGCGTGGGCCGCGGCGATGAAACCTTTGAACAGCGGGTGCGGTTGGTGGGGTTTGCTCTGGAACTCAGGGTGAAACTGGCTGGCGATGAAGAAAGGATGTTTGGCCAACTCGATGATCTCCACGAGGCGGCCGTCCGGCGTGAAGCCGCTAAAGACAAAATCCGCTTTCTGAAACCGTTCCCGATAGGCGTTATTAAACTCG
>DATDCV010000452.1:0-10469 GCA_036524155.1 Verrucomicrobiia bacterium | reverse complement strand
GCTTTTCCTGCTCGGACCCCGGCTGGTTCACCGCGGCCGACGTCCTTACCGCGACGGCCACGGACCCCGCCGGCAACACATCTGAGTTGTCGGTGGCCGCAACCGCCAACGTGTCGCGGCCTTTCTGGCTGCGGATCTCTTTGAGTGGCAACAGAGTCACCGTGAGCTGGCCCAGCGCGGCCGCTGCCGCCGGTTTTCTGCTGGAGTCGGCTCCATCACCGGCTCCGCAAGCGGCCTGGGAAACGATCAGCGCCGGGATCGGCGACGATGGGACGACCGCGTCCTATGTGTTGGGGGAGGTGCCAGCCGGCGGGCCCCGGTTCTTTCGTTTGCGGAAGTGACGGCTGAAATCCGCAGTTGAAGAAGCATCGCCTATTTCTATAATTAGAGCCGCAATTGCCTCCGTCTTGCGCAGCAACCCGGCGGGGGAATCATGCGTTGGCTCATTCGAAATCATTTATGACAGCAAAATCCGCAGCCGCCAAAACGGCCAAACCGAAACAAACGCCCGCCAGCCGGTGGGTATCTTACCGTCCGGAGATCAAAGTGCTCGATTGCACGATCCGGGACGGCGGGCTGATGAACAGCCACAAATTCGATGATGAGGTGGTCAAAGCCGTTTACACGGCGTGCGTTGAATCCGGGGTGGATTACATGGAGCTGGGCTACAAGGCTTCCCAGAAGATCATCGTTCCGGGGGAGTATGGGGCCTGGAAGTACTGCCGCGAGGAGGACCTGCGCCGCATCGTGGGCGACAACCCGAGCTCGTTGAAGCTATCCGTCATGGCTGATGCGGAGCGTACCGACTATAAAGAAGATATCCTGCCGAAAAAAGACAGCGTCATCGACATGGTCCGAGTCGCCACTTACATCAGCCAGATTCCCACCGCTCTCGAAATGGTCAAAGACGCGCACGACAAGGGCTACGAGACGACGGTCAATCTGATGGCGGTTTCGACGGTGCGGGAGTTTGAACTCGACGAAGGGCTTGAGCTGCTGGCCAAATCCGAGGCGAAATCAATCTATGTGGTGGATAGCTTTGGTTCTCTTTACAGCGAGCAAGTCCATTACCTGGTGCGCAAGTACTTGAGCTATTGCCGGGCGGCCGGCAAAGAAGTCGGCATGCACGCGCACAACAACCTGCAGCTCGGTTTCGCCAACACGATCGAGGCCATTGTTCTCGGAGCGAACATGGTGGACGCCACGATGGCGGGGCTGGGGCGCGGGGCGGGCAACTGCCCGTTGGAACTGCTCATCGGCTTTCTCCACAATCCCAAGTACAACCTTCTGCCGGTGCTGCGCTGCGTTCAGAACGTGGTCGAGCCACTGCGCTCGAAATTCCTGTGGGGGTTTGATCTTTCCTATATGTTGACCGGTTTCCTCAACGAACATCCGCGGGCGGCAATCAAATTCCAGGAGACCAAACCCAGAGGCGACATCGTGGACTTCTATAACCTCATCTGGGATTGATCCGGCTCCAGCCGGCGCGGGGTTGAGAGGCGCGCTCCGACCTGTGTGACGACCGCGCCCAACCCGGTCCGGATGCGCGGCTCCGAAAGAGCGGCGAACAAGCGGGCCATAACCTGGACCTGGTGCGGGGATGGAGTCTTCACTCCAGGTCTCCTCTTCAAGCCGTAAGGACCGATCACCAGTGCTTGGGGGCCGCACGGGGCGGCGCAATCCGGAAAGGCGCGATCCGGAGCGTGATTACCGGCTCAACATTCTGCGGCGGCACAACAATATCGAGTTTCTAGCCCACCCCAGCAAGTATACCACGGCGCTTGCAGCCCGAGGCTTCAACGCCGCCGGCTTGTATGCGAACGTGGCTACCGACGGCAAACCGGTCCTGTGCGCCGCGTGCCTCTTCTGTAATGCCCCAGGATCCCGCAGCAACGACACGGGCAGCCGCGGTTTCAACCGCCGGACTCTCCGCGATACGGTTGTTTCGGACCGTTGCGTCCCTCGGATTCCGTTGAGGCCTCTTGCTTGCGTTCGAACACGTGTTCAAGGATAGTACCGGGGTGCAGCTAACCCTGAACCTGTTAACTGACCGGCTCGTGACCTCCTACGCTCACGCCGGCGGCATTAACCATATCGATGGGAAGAACCTGCCCTCAAAAAAGGCCATCGCGCTCATTACGATGGACTTGCTGCGGTTGCTGTTCCCGGGGTTCTTCGACGAGAAACTGGTGCATTCGGCCGAGATCAAAGGGAAGGTTTCGGTCTTGTTGCACGAAGTAGCCAGGAATCTCGAGGCGGAGATCGCCAAGAGCCTGGAATACAACCCCCCCGCCGAATTGCCAAAGAAGGATCTGCGGCCCGTGGCCGGCACGTTCACGCTTGAGTTCCTGGATAGTCTGCCGCAGATCCGCGAACTGTTGCAGACTGACGTCGAGGCGGCCTACAACGGCGACCCGGCGGCGCTCAGCAAGGAGGAAGTAATCGTGGCCTACCCCTTCATGGAGGCCATAGCGGTCCAGCGGCTTGCTCACCTGCTATACTTGAAGAACATCCCGCTCATACCGCGCATTATGACCGAATGGGCTCACGCCCGTACGGGGATGGACCTCCATCCGGGGGCCCGGATTGGCAGCCACTTTTTCGTTGACCACTGCACCGGCACGGTCATCGGCGAGACCAGCGACATCGGCGACCATGTGAAGATGTATCAGGGTGTCGGGTTGGTCGCGAAGTCACTGGCGAAAGGCCAGCAACTGCGGGGTCTTAAGCGGCATCCGACTATCGAGGATCGGGTGACGATTTACGCGGGCGCGACAATTATGGGCGGGGATACGGTTGTGGGCGAGGGCAGCACGATTGGCGCAAATGTATTTCTGACCACCAGTGTGCCGCCGCACTCGCTCGTGATCCAGGAGGAAGCCAACGTCAGGGTCACGAGCAAAAAGGACCGCCTGAAGCACCCGGTTGACTTCGCGGTCTAGTCGGTCCAGTAGAAGCCTAGAACCGGGACGTCGCGGCCCGCGCGTCCCAACACGCCGACAAAATGGCGATGATACCCGCCGACCTGGGCATCGACGTGGACTTCGAAGGTGCGGCTGCGCACATCACAAAACTGCTGGATGGCCCTCGCTACCATGATGTTGACTTCCGGCACCCGCCGTACTTGGTCCACTGACCGGTATGGGCCGCTCAGCCCCATCGGGTCCGGTTCTCCGCTGCGCGCCCCGACGATCCCCTGGGCCATCTCCGGCGTCACACCAGGGATGACCTGCAACACCTCTGCCGAAGCCGTGTTGATATTGATACGCCCGGAGGAAAGCGCTGTGAAGAGGTTGGTCAAACCGACTGTCGGGACGGGCGGTGCCCCTCGCCGGGTTTGAGGGCTGAAAGCGTACATCTGGAAATTGGTGGAACCGGCACCCCAAAACAGCTCAGGCGTGATGTCCTGGATCAACAACAGTTCGGAAATATCGTCAATCGGACCGTTCTTAGCCGAGTAGGGGTGGTCGGGCCAGTAATCCTGGTAAAAGTCGCTTTCGGCCCCCTGGACCCGCGGCCGGTCGTCAGGGTCCATCCAATCCAGAATCGAGTTGACCAACCGGGTTGAATCGCCGGCGTCCACGCCGGCTACGGTCAACGCTTGCTGGAGAATGGCCTCGTTTGCCAGGTTGATGTTCACCTTTCGTTCGAGGTCGACGATCGAAAAGGTGGCGTGCCCTTCCGGTGAGTCCAGGCTCAGGGAAATGTTGGCCAGCGGGCTGTTCGAGGTCGCGATGCCACCTGGGCCACCCGCCCACACCTGGTCCAGGCCGTCGTAAGGTTCCTGGGCGATTTTGAACTGTTCCGCGAGGATCCAACGCGCTTTTTCAACCGCGGACCGCCCGAGCCATTCCAGTTGGGCTTCGCTGTCAGCGTTGCGCGCCAGGCGGGTCTCGATTTTCATCGAGTAGGCGAAGCCGCCCGCCAGCATGGTGAGCACGAAGATCGAGATCATCACGATGATCAGCGCGATGCCTTCCTGAGATTTCGCGGATCCGCCGATTGGACTCGGGCACCGCGATCGAAGGTTGTGCTCTGCAGTCTTCATTGCCGCAGGCCTCCAGGTGGGATGCCAACCCCGCCGGGCGGGGTGCCGGCCCCGCCAGGAGGGACACCCGTGCCGCCAGGCATCCCCGGCATGTTGGGCAACCGCGGCATCTGCCAAAGCGGCGCAACCGCCATCGCCGGCAGGCTGACAATCCGCATCACCCGCTCGTTTTGACGAGATGAATAAGTCTTCTCCCCAAGTTCCAGGGTCACTTTCACCATGGGGGGCAGCGAGTTGGTTAGCTTCCACTCCTCCAGCCAATCTTCCGTGCGTTTGTCCCAGAACTCGAGCTTGAATTCCTTCACGTGCGTTGCCAGAACCAGCGGGTACTGTTTTTCATCGACATCGGGTTCCATCAAAACCGGGCATTGGCGAAGAACCAATTGGCGGCTTCCGTCACGACCCTGCTCGACTGAGAACGTCACCCGGCGCACCTCCATTCCCTCAAATTTGCCGTGGCGCGGGAAGGAGGGCGATAGGCGGGCGACGAAGCTTAGAGAAGCCTTCTCGCCGTTTTCTGCAACGAAGCCATAGTAACGCTCGTTTATCGTGTAGCACATCGCCGAGCCCAGGGATTCCTCGATGGTTCGGCCGGCGACCCGCGCGCGTTGCACCGCCGCGGCGGCGTTTAGCCCGGCCTTTGACGCCCGCAGGATCGCTGTCCAGCTCGAGTAGATCGCCGTCAGCACCAGCGAAAGTATCCCCATCGCCACAAGGATCTCCACGAGCGTGAAAGCCCGGGCGGCGCGTGATGGGTTGTGAGGTCTCATTAGCGGAATGTCGGCCCGAAACCCGACCTCGCGTTGGGCGCGTAGACCCAGATCGTCATGTGGTCGTACGGTTTATGCAGGTCGCGCCGCCGCACGACAATATCGACCTTCAGCAAATTGTTGGTGGCCCCGCCGTCCCAATCGACATCCCAATTGGCGTCCCACGAAAAATCCCTGTAAATCTCGCCGAAGTCTCCCGACATAGAGCCGTTCTCGAGCCGGTTGGTTTTCAGCGTTTCATACACCTGAGCCGCCGCCATGCCGGCGTCGACATCTCCGCGTTGGAGCGCGCGGGCATTGCGCAGCGTTTGAGAGACCAGCGCCAGGATGGCAAAAGTGGCCATGAAGAAAATCCCGCAGGCGATCATCACTTCGATGAGTGTGAACGCGCGGTCCAGCCGGCGAGAAGTGGTGAGGGAAGCCGTCTTCATGAAAGTCAATCCCGGAGCCGCTGCAAGTCGGTTTCGTTGAGCACCGAGGCGAGCCCGGTCGTGACCTCCAACACCACGCCCCGTTGCTCTCCCCGGTCCGATCTCAGGATCAACGTCAGTTCGTCGGACGTGCCGTTGGGAAAAAAACGGACCCGGGCGTTCTCATCCAACCTGAAATCGCGCTTTAATTTGTTAATATCCAGCATCTGGATTTCGATTTCGGGTGGCAGTTGTCCGGAGGTTCCCGCTCCTGAGATCGGCCCGGCGAGTGGAACGTGCCCGGCGTTGCCGGGGCTCGCGGCGGGCGCCCCGGACACCGCAAATCGACCTTCTCGCGGGTAGAACATCAGGTCGACAGGCTTGCCCATCATGATGGCCTGCGCTCGCGCCCGGCTGCACACCTCCACCAGCTCGCTTAGTGCTTTGGTCATCGGCGCCTTCTTCCAGGCCCGGTACACGATTGGCACGCCTGTGGTCATCATGATCCCCATGATGCCTACCACGATCATGATCTCCAGGAGAGTAAAAGCCCATGGCCCTCGTGACCCCGCGAAATCGACTTTCCGCAGGTCGGCTCGTGGGGAGCAGGACCCGGCGTCTGGTTCGGGCATCGCATAACCGCACGATGTCGAGCGCAGGCCGTTGGACTTTGGACTTTGAACTCTCACTCTCCGACCTTGAACTTTCGACTTTGGACTTGGGACCGGGAAAAGTGTCACCGGGTGATATTTGCCGTCATCGCAAACATCGCCGATAGCACGCTCAGCAGCAGGAATCCCACGCCCACTGCCATCACCACAATCATGACCGGTTCGATCATGTTCATCATCACGCGCAGGGCAATGTTCAGCTCGTTTTCGTAGGTGTCGGCGACGTTCTGCAGCGCCCCCGGGACGTCGCCGGTGTCTTCGCCAATCTTCACCAGGTCGACCATCAACTGCGGGAAGACCTTGCTGCGGGCCAGAGGCTGGGCAATCGTTTTGCCGTCGGTAACCTCCTCCCGGGTCTTGGCGATGGCTTCCTTGACGATGATGTTGGGGATGATCTGCTCCGTGATCTTCAGCGCCGTCAGCACCGGCACTCCGTTCTCCAGCAGCGTCGAAAGCGTCCGGGCGAACTGGCCAAAAATGTTCAGCTTGATGACTTTTCCGAACACCGGGATGTTCATTCTCCATTCGTCCAGCCGGCGCCGTCCTTCGGTGCTGGACTGGAAGCGTTTGAACAGAATCACCGCCGCCAGCAGGCCCAGCAGCATCAGCCACCAGTAGCTCGCGAAGGCGTGGCTGATCCCGATCAGGATCTGGGTCATCATCGGCATTGGGACGTTCATCCCGTCAAAAATGCTCATGAATTTCGGCAGCATGAACGTCATGAAAAAGAACATGATCGCGATGCCCACCACGCCGACGAACGCCGGGTAAATCAGCGCGGAGGTGAACTTGGCCTGGACCTGCGAGAAGCGCTCGAAATGGTCTGCCATCCGGCGCAGCACGTCCACCAGCGCCCCGCTGGATTCGCCCGCGCGCACCATGTTGACGTAAAGGTCGGAAAAGACGCGTGACTGTTTGGCCATGGCATCGGACAGGCTCCGGCCCTCCATGACGTCCTGCCGCAATTCCCGGCTGACCTCGGCGGAGATGCCCTTGGTCTCGAGGTGCGTCATGCTGTTCAGCGCGACGGTCAGCGGCATGCCGGATTTCAGCAGGTTGGCAAGCTGCTGGGTGAAGGTCGCCAATTCCTGCAACTTCGGCTTTCGCTTTTGCGTCAGGGCATTGCGCAAGGCCGGCGGAAGCAGCGCGTGCCAATCCGTTTTCGGGCGCGTCGCAGCGACTAAAACCGCCCCGCCCTTGGCCGCATCGACGGCGACTGGAAACAGGCCGAGTCGTTCGATTTGGAGCAGAGCCGCCGAACGATCCGCCACCTCCAGCACCCCCTCAACGACCTCGCCACTGCGGCGGCGGGCTTTATACGAGAATTGTGGCATAGCGCGAAACTCTTCTTCTTAAACAAGAATTCTACCGAAAAGTTGCGCTATTCCAAGTGGGTTTTTCCCTTTTGAACTTTAGAACCGAGTTCCGTAGCCGCCGCCCATGCCGCCGCCCATGCCGCCAACCCCGCCCACCCCGAACCCTGACGCGGAGCCTGCCGCCACTCCGCCCTCGTATTTCTCAATGCGCGCTTGTTTCCGGAACTCGTCCACGGTGAGCGTTCCTTTGGCCAGCGCATCTGCGTCAGCCTTTCTGGCGCGGATGGTCATCACCGTTCCGTTCTGGGGTCCGCCGGGTCCGGCAAGGAGAGCGCCGGGTTGTGCCGTGCCGGCGGTTTTGTGCTTTGGCCGGGCAACCGGCAACGGCGCCCCACCCAGCAGGCAGATTGTGACCGAGTCGTCAGCTTTCAGGCCGCGAATGTTGGTGGCATTTTTCAGCGACTCGACCAGGGCATCCGTGATCCTGGCCACCTTCTCGGGACTAAATTCCTCCCCGAGGCTTCCGGCGACCATCGCGCCCGGGGGTTGTCCATACAATTCCTGTCTGGCTTCTTCCCAGGTGGAGTCCGCGGCTGATTCCTCCTTCTTTTGTTCCGGGCTTGCCGGCGCGGCCACCAAAGGGAAGCCGACGTTCATCGTGAACAGCGCCCCATAACCTTCGAGGTAAAGGCTGCGCATTCCGGCCGGGCCCTGCTCCCCGAACACATCGATTCCCATTGCGGTCGGGAAACGATTTCCGGGTGCTTCGTCCACCGTTTTCCCCAGAATGTGCGCCATTACTGCCAAGTCCTCTTCCAAGTTTGCCTGGTCCTTCGGATCCATTGGCGCCGAGCGAATGATCATCGGGTGAGAAGCGGGGCCTGACGCCCGGCCCACGATCCTCTGCAGGCGATCCTGAAAGCGGGCGCTACCCGATGCGTATCCCATCCCGCCGACCATTGCGCCGCCGCCGCCGGCATTTGGGGGAGCTAATTGTGCCCAGGCCTTTGGCTGCGCCGGCTGGAACGCGTCGCGGCTTTTTTCGAATTGTCTTTCCGCCTCGGGCCGCGCCGGGAGGGCGGGCTTGGCTACCCCCGGAGGCGGGGGGGCCGGGTTGCGCGGGAATGTTTCCTGCCCCACCAGCGGGAGGCTGCACAACAGCGGTAGAACGGCAGCGGTCATCAGTCGAAGTATCGGTTTCATATCATTTGCTTTTTATTTTTCGGCTCTGAGCCCGGTCATTGTTGCAGGGATCGGTTCGGATCGGTTGGTCGCACGTAATCGGCCAACTGAACAAACTCTCTCTGGGTGTTGATGGCGACCGTATCCAACTGCTTTTTGATCGCCAGATATAGCCTGTCCAAATCTTCAGCGCGGCGGGTCTGTTGAATCGTGTTATAGGCGGCCAGGAGTTTTTCGGCCTGGTCCCCTGCGGCAGCGAGAGTGGTGGCGGAGGTCCGGCTCATTTCTTCGCGCACCAGCAGGGTCATCTCCTGGCGGAGCGTCTCCCGCAACTGCGGTTCGATCCGCGCCCGTACCTTCTCGGCGTCCGCCCCTCCGGCGGTGAACCGGCCGAGGCCGATGCCTAGCCCGAGGACTAGTGCCGTGGCCGCAGCCCATCGCAGGACCGGCGGGAACCATTCCGCGCGCAGCCGTTTTGCGGGCAATCTCCAATGGTCGAGCCGCCGCAGGCTGCGTTGCCACCCTTCAATTTCCGCGCGGCACTCCGCGCAGGCATCGAGATGAGCCGCCAACTGGCGGCGCATCTCCGGTTTCGCTTCGCCGTACAGAAACGGCACCCATTCTTCGCGTTCTGGATGATTCATATCAAAAAGTTCATTGCCGTTGTCACCTGGTCTGGGTGGCCGAAAGACGTTCGGTCGCCTTCGGCGGCCAGCAACCCTTGCTTTGTTCCTCCCTCGCCCCCGGCGATTCGCGGATCGGCGGGGAGGGCTCGAGGAGAGAATTCCCCGAATCGGAATTTCGCGCTTTGTACCCCTGAACGTCCGGGGCCGGGCCCCCCCTCCTCCTCTGGAGGAGAGGGCTGGGGAGAGGAGGCTCCTTCGTGCTTTCTTGGCCGGGTTTGAGGGGAACAGGCCCTTTCAACTTTGGCTGTAGAACTACGCTTAGGCGCGCCAGTGCTTCAGCCATCCGTGAGTTCACCGTCCCTTCCGGGATTGCAAGAATCTCCGCAATCCGGGCCAGCTTCAGACCCTCGTAGTGGCGGAGCACAATGACGGCGCGGTAAATGTCCGGCAGTTGCAGGACGGCGTGGCGCACCAATCGGCCCTCCTCCAACAAGGCGGCTTGCTGGTCCGGTCCGGGCCCATCTGCTGCCGCATCCCGCGCCACGCCGGCTTCCTCTTCCGCATCGCCATCGACGAGAAACTCGCGCCGGCGTTGCTGTCGGCGCAACTCGTCATAACAACGGTTCAAGGCGATTCGCCACAGGAAAGTCGAGAACCGGCCGGTCGGCTGGTAAGTCGTGCGTGTTTCGAACAATCGCAGGAAGACCTCCTGCTTCAGGTCTTCAGCACGCACCGGGTCGCCGGTCATCCGGGTGCACAGGCGCCAGATGGGTTTTTCCCACCGCTTCACGAGCCGTGCGAATTCCTGGTGATCGTCATTTTCCCTCACCCGGCACATTGCGTCCTCGTCGGTCCGGTGAAACAACCGCGCCAGGGTTGATCTCGCGCTCATGCGTTTAGCGTGAATCTCACGTTACTGCGTGCCATCGCTTGCCGGCGGATGAATCGGCGACTCAGCGTACACCGATCCCGAATGCTCCGCCATTAGGTTAAACGCCGAGCAAGGCAAAACCGTCGCAACAATTCTGCATTTTTGTGCCGGCGCGCGGACTTCAGTCCAACGTCACTAGGAATTGGTGCGGTTTTGGGAGAGTTTTTTGCGTGCTGCGGCCCGGGATCCCTTGAGTGTCGGAAAGTCCTTTTGGAACGAACGGAGGGCTCTGGGCTCAGAGGGAGGGCGCTTGCGCCGCTTGGGTTGCTGGGCTGCTGAGATGCGGTTTAAGAGGCGTTTCCAGGCACGCGCGCTGCGGGGGTGCCCTGGGCTGCGGGCGAGCCATCCCAGGAGTAAGTCGCGGGCTCGACAGAAGGACAGCCGTAGTACCGGAACCTGGGCCAACGCGGCTGCCCCCGCCATAGTCCAGCGGATCAGGTTGTAAGCGATCAGACCGGCCCACCATTCCTTCCGAGCGATTTGGGCGGAGTGAGGCTCCAGAAAACCCAGGTTCA
>DATDCV010000451.1:0-11889 GCA_036524155.1 Verrucomicrobiia bacterium | reverse complement strand
ATGGTACCCACCTTTTCCTCGGACGCGCTGCCGCCGGCGGTTATGGTAACGTCGTACTTGCCGGGTGCGCCGAAGGTCTTAGTGACCTCGGCGTTCAAGTAAACCTTTATGTTTCCGTCGGCCTTCACCTGGTCCGAGAGCGTGCCCGCTATCGGCGCCTCAAGGTCGGTGAACGGGGCCTTCGTCGGGAGCTGCTTGTGGGCCTTCGCGTTCCATCCGCCAAGTGCGCCGGTCTTTTCGACCAGGATGACCTTGTAGCCGAGGCTTGATGACTCAAGTGCGGCCTTCATGCCGGTGATGCCGCCGCCGACGACCATGACTGTCTTCGTGAGGTCCTGCACCAGCGGCTCTGCCGGGTCCATCTTCTGGGCCTTCGCTATGCCCATCCTGACGTAGTCGTCGGCCATCATCTGGGTGGCCTTGTTGTATACCTTCTTCGGCTCCTCGCCCTCGGCTGCCACCATCTCGGAACCGGGCTGGCCCCAGGCGACGTGCTCTCTGATATTCACCCTCTCAAGGACCACTCCCATGCCGTAGTTGAACACGTCGTACATGACGCGCTGCGAGCAGGCGGCGACTACGACGGCATTGACGCCCTCGTTAGCGATGTCGCTCTTTATCATCGCCGCGCCCCTTGTCCTGGCAGTGATGTGGCCGGCGCTTCTGCTGTACCATTGGATTGATCAGAACCAGGGCATCACTGCCACCGCCCGACTGCTGGAACGGGCGGTTCCGGATAAGGGAATGTGCCTGGTGCTGCTGGCATGGTCCTTGAGTGGGTTGCTCGAAGGAATCGCTGGATTCGGGCTGCCGATCGCGTTGGTGGCGCCGATGCTCGTCGCGCTGGGCGTGCCCGCGCTCCGGTCGGTAGCGGCTGTGGCCGTGGGTCATTCCTGGGCTGTCACCTTTGGCGATATGGGAGTTATCCTGCAGACCCTAAGCGCGGTGGTGTCGATGCCGGTAGCGGACCTGGTTCCTTGCGCCGGAATCCTGCTGGGACTCGCGATTTTGATTTGCGGTCTGCTGGCGGCCTTGGTTCTGGGGGAACTCCGCCAGTGGCCGAAGATCGCTGCGCTTTCGCTCGTCATCGGCACAGTCCAATACGGGCTGGCGGCAGGCGGGTTGTTGCCCCTATCGGCGTTTGGCGCAGGCCTGTCCGGATTGCTGGCCTACCTGGTGGTGGCCCGCCTGGCGTCGCGCAAGCGGCTGAGTCGGGGAGAAATCCCGAGCGGCAGCAGCTCCCGGAAGGAAGCGGACGAGGGTTGCGGACTGCCCTCGTTTTGCTCCGGCAATGAGCTGGAAGAACTTCGAGGCTGGACTGGCGGCCCCGCCCGGTTGGCGATTGGCTGTTACGGGGCGCTGACGGTGTTGATGGCTGCCCTGACGCTGGTTCCGCGGGTGCAGCACTCGCTCCAAAGTGTAGGCTGGAAACCGCTATTTCCCGGCGTGTCAACTTCGACCGGCTTCACGACTCCTGCCGGGCCGGGCCAGGCGATCCGACCGTTGGTGCATCCGGGAACACTGATTCTCTTCGTCGCATGCGCAAGTATTGCTCTGGCCTGCCGCTCCGAAGGAACCATTTCCGCGGCGAGGAAGGCTGTAAGCGCGACCGTTCGCACCGCCGGGACCGCCAGTCTCGGTATCATCCTAATGGTTGGGCTATCCACCTTGATGGACCACTGCGGGATGAGTTGGCTGCTAGCCCAGGGTCTGAGCGCCTGCCTGGGCGGCGCTTATCCGCTGCTCGCGCCCGGAGTCGGGATCCTGGGCGCCTTCGCCACCGGCAGCAACAACAACTCGAATGTTCTATTCGGGTCGCTGCAAAAGAACGTCGCGGTCCTCCAGGGCATTGAACCCCAGGTGCTGGTGGGCGCTCAGACCGCGGGCGGGTCGCTGGGCAGCATGCTGGCGCCGGCCAAAATCATCGTCGGATGCAGCACGGTCGGGGAAACTGGCCGGGAAGGCCGAGTATTGCGCCGGACGGTCCCTTTGGGCGTGGGCGCTGGGCTGGCGCTGGGAGTGCTTGCCCTGGCGCTGTCGCGCCTGCATTGACTTGACTCGAGAAGGCGTTCATATTCGCCCGCATGGATTTCGACATTTCACACCTGCTGGACCAGTGGGATTATCAGCCCGGTCAGGTGGTTGTCCGCCGATTCACAGGCCGGGACGGCAGGGAGAAAATCCAGTTGCGCGTTGATTTGGGTCTTCTGCAAATGAACGCTGAAGGGCGGCCGGATGGCAAGCGCCCCTTCGGTTATCCCTCCCTTTACGAATACCACCAGGCGCGGCTTTACAAATACCTCGCCGGGCACGAGGGCAGCGCCGAGGGATTCAAACTCAAGGCCGAGGACTGCGCCAAGCTGCAGTTGGAAGCGCTGCAATTTCACCATCGCTACATCTGCCTGCTCCAGCTCGAGGACCACGCCGCCGTCGTCCGCGACGCGGAACGGAACCTGGCCGTTTTTGATTTCGTCGAGAAGCACGCCGAGTCCGAGGAACTCGCCTGGGCGTTGCGTCAATTCCAACCCCAGCTAATGATGATCCTGACCCGGGCGCGTGGCGCCCAGGCCCTGCAAGCGGAAGATCACACCCTGGCCGCTCGCCTCGTCGAAGAGGGCCTCGAGCAGATCCGCGCTTTCTACCGCGAACACGGCAACGCCGAAGCCGCCGAGCAAAGCGGCGAGGTGACTTTTCTCACCGATTGGCTCGACGAAATTCACTCGAAGCGGCCTCTCTCCCGCCGCGAGACGCTAGAAAAAGCCCTCGCCGACGCCGTCAGCAAGGAGGATTACGAACGCGCCGCCAAAGTGCGCGACGAGTTGCGGAAGCTGGAACCGCCCGAATAATATCCAAAGCCCAAATGCCGAAAGCGGCTCTGCTACTTTCTCTGCTGGTGGCGGGCGCCTCAGTCGCAGCCTCGACCGGCCAGGACAAGCCCAACATCATATTTATTGTTGGGGACGACCTGGGCTATGGCGACATCGGATGCTTTGGGCAAACTAAAATCCGCACGCCCAATCTGGATCGCCTGGCCGCCGAAGGCATGCGGTTTACGCAGCATTACTCGGGCAACGCGGTCTGCGCGCCTTCGCGGTGCGTCTTGATGACCGGCAAGCATCCCGGCCACGCTTTCATCCGGGATAACCGGGAAGTGAAACCCGAGGGACAGCTTCCGTTGCCGGCGGACACAGTGACGCTGCCCAAGGTGCTGCGGAAGGCCGGCTACGCCACCGGCGCCTTCGGCAAGTGGGGCCTGGGGCCGCCAGGCTCGACGGGCGATCCGCTCAAACAAGGTTTCGACCGTTTCTACGGCTACAATTGCCAGCGTGTCGCCCATAACTATTACCCAACCTACTTGTGGGACAACGAACGCCGCGTGCCGTTGAACAACACGGAGTTTTCCCCCTACCAGAAACTCCCTCCGGATGCGGATCCCGCCGATCCCAAGGCCTACGCGGGCTTTTCCGGAAAAGACTACGCGCCCGACCTGATCGCCGAGCAAGCCCGGTGGTTCATTCGCGAAAACAAAGAACGTCCGTTCTTCCTGTTCTTCCCGACCACGGTGCCGCACCTGGCCTTGCAGGTCCCCGAGGATTCGCTGGCGGAATACCTCGGCAAATGGCCGGAGGAACCTTATCTGGGTGGCAACGGCTACCTGCCGCACCGCGCGCCCCGCGCCGCTTACGCGGGCATGATCACACGCCTGGACAAAGAAATCGGCCGCATGATCGATCTCGTCAAAGAGCTTGGACTGGATGACAAGACCATCTTCGTGTTTACCTCAGATAACGGGCCGCTCTACAACCGGCTGGGCGGAACGGACGAGGAGTTCTTCCAGTCGGCGGGAGGGGTGCGCGGCCGAAAAGGATCCTTGTATGAAGGCGGGTTTCGGGTGCCGTTGGTAGTGCGTTGGAAGGGACGCATCGCCGTAGGCAGCCGCTCGGATCGCATCACCGGGTTTGAAGATTGGCTGCCCACTCTGCTCGAGTTGATCGACGCCAGGACGACAACGCCGGAGGGCATCGATGGCATTAGCTTCGCACCGACGCTTTTGGGCAAAGACCAACCGGCGCGGCCCTTTCTCTATCGCGAATTCCCCGCCTACGGCGGCCAGCAATGTGTGCGTGTCGGCAACTGGAAGGCCATTCGCCAGTCGATCAATCCAAGGGCCAAAGGTGAAGAGGTTCGAATTCACACTGAGCTTTACGATTTAGACACTGATCCACAGGAGGCAATGGATCTTTCGGCCCGGCGACCGAATGTGCTCAGACAAATGGAACGCATCATGAGCGAACAGCACACGCCTTCGAAGGAGTTTCCGTTTCCGGTGCTGGACAAGGGCGGGGCGTTGAAGCGTTGAACCATTGAAGCGATTAGTTACCTCGTCGCCTCCCGATGGTAGAACGTGACGCTCAGAGGCCGCCGCGGGTTCGAGGAAGTCTGGGCCATCTGCTCGATGGCCAGAGCAGGCTATTTAATAGACACCACACTGGCTTCCGAATGAGGGCCTGCATCGGGGTATGCGATGCGCATAAGCAACGGAGCTCCGCGCAAAAGCCAATAGGCAACCAGCAACGGCCATCCAACTGTGAGGACGGCCATGATCGCAGTGCCGACACTTCCGAAGAGCGCTGCGGGAGCGATCGGAATCGCCGATAGGCCGCGATAGAGAAACGCCAGTCCGAGAATACGGATTGCCAGATTGAGCATGTCTTTTGGTTTCATGGTGGTTTGATTTGTGATGCGCGCGATGGGGTTTGCTTTACAGCGGCAGTGTTGAGGCATTTAATAGCCGTCGCAAGATATTATGGCCCGCCCGCACTCATACCTGCCGGTAAAGCTCATGCTGGCAGCTTCGCTGCTTGCGGCCCTGCCCGCAAGGGCGGCCAACGTTTTTCTCGAAGCGGAGCAATTCGGCGACCTGGGGGGCTGGGACATCGATCAACAGGTGATGGACCAGATGGGCTCACCTTACCTGCTCGCCCACGGCCTTGGCGTGCCGGTTCGCGACGCCGTGACCACCGTGAAGTTCCCCTCGCCGGGAACGTATCGCTTGTGGGTCCGGACGCGCGACTGGGTCGCACCCTGGGACGCAGCTGGCGCGCCGGGCAGGTTTCAGGTGTCGATCAACGGGAAACTGGCGGGCGTTACTTTCGGCACGGAGGGCGCCGACTGGCACTGGCAGGATGGCGGGTCCGTCGAGTTGCCCGCCGAAGCGAAGATTGCTCTGCATGATTTGACTGGCTTCGAGGGGCGCTGTGACGCGCTGCTTTTCTGCAGCGACCAAAATTTCCGTCCGCCGAACGAGTTGCCCGCGCTCACAAGGTTTCGCGGGGCCGAACTGGGTATCCCCGAGCAGCCGGAAGACGGCGGCTCGTTCGATCTCGTCGTCGTTGGCGGCGGGATCGCCGGGACGAGCGCGGCGGTCTCCGCCGCGCGCAACGGGCTCAGAGTCGCGCTGGTGCAGGATCGCCCGGTGCTCGGCGGCAACGGCAGTTCCGAGGTGCGCGTCTGGCCCGAGGGCAAAACCCGCCAGCAACCGTTTGCGCATATCGGCGAAATCGTCGAGGAACTCGTGCCCAACAAGACCGCCGCCGACGGGAATGCCAAAGGCGCGGCGATCTATGCGGACGACCGCAAGCTCGCGGTCGTGCGCGCCGAACCCCGCATCACTCTCCTGACCGAACAACACGTCAACGCCGTCGAGGTGCGCCAGCGCCGCATTTCGGCGGTCATCGCCCAAAACGTTCGCAGCGGGCGGCGGCTTAGGCTGTCGGCCCGATTGTTCGCCGATTGCACCGGGGACGGAACCGTCGGTGTGCTCGCGGGTGCGGATCACGAAATGGCCGAGGACGGCCTGATGGGCGCGAGCAATCTTTGGAATCTGATGGACACCTCGGACCCGGCCCAGGTGCTCAAGTGCGAGTGCAAGGACAAAGACGCCATTTCAATCTCGGTCAAGGAGGGCAACGTCGCGGCGCCGTTCCCGCGGTGCCCGTGGGCGATTGACCTCAGCAGCAAGCCGTTCCCCGGGCGCACGAATTTCCAGGGGCAATGGGGCGGCGGCAATCCGCTGGCAAACCTCGGCGGCTGGTTCTGGGAGAGCGGCTTTGACCGCAACCCCATCACCGATCTCGAACGGATCCGCGACCTGAACTTTCGCGCGATGTATGGTGCATGGGACACGCTGAAAAACGTCGACAAGCTCTACCCGAATCACCGGCTGGCGTGGGCCGCGTTCATCGCCGGCAAACGTGAATCCCGGCGTTTGCTGGGCGATGTTATCCTCACCGGCGACGATTTCCGCCAGGGTCGCGAGTTCCCGGACGGGTGTTTTCCCTGCTCCTGGCATATCGATCTGCACGATCCCGACCCGCGCTATGACAAAGGGTTGAAAGGAAATGAATTCATCTCGCGAGCCACCACGGGAAAAGACTACAGCTACCAAGCGCCGTATTGGGCTCCCTACCGCTCCCTCTACAGCCGGAACCTCGAGAACCTTTTCATGGCCGGCCGCGACATCAGCGTCACCCACGAGGCGCTGGGTCCCGTGCGCGTCATGCGCACTTGCGGCATGATGGGCGAAGTCGTCGGAAAAGCCGCCTGGATTTGCGTGCGAGAAAACACTTCACCACGCGGGGTCTATAAAGAACATCTTCCGCTGCTGAAAACCCTGATGTCTCAACCCGGCGCGCTGCGCCGCGATAAAATCGACAGCCCGCTCAAACCGCCAGCCGCCAGGGATTCCGTTAGCTGAGTTATTCCTTTCCGTCCCAGCAGTAGGTGCAGAGCTTCTCCTTCGGCAACCCGATCGCGTTCACCAGGTCGTCCAACCGCTGATACTGCAAGGTGGTCAATCCCAGCCGGTGCCGGATACGCTCAACCATCTCGCGGCATTTCGGCGTCGAAGGATCGGCATATTCCGGCGGCGGGGAACCTTCCTGGCCTTCCATTTCTTTGATGGCGCGGCGGCCGGCCAGGTCGAGTTCGGATTTCGAGCGCGAGAAATTCAGATATTTGCAGCCGAAGATCAGCGGCGGGCAGGCGGGCCGCATGTGGACTTCCCGAGCGCCATAATCGAAAAGCCGCCGCACGGTATCGCGAAGCTGGGTGCCGCGCACGATTGAATCCTCACAGAACAACAGGCGCTTGCCCTGGATCAGCTCTTTGATGGGGATGATCTTCATCCGCGCGACCAGGTCGCGCGTCGGCTGGTCCTGGGGCATGAAACTGCGCGACCACGTCGGCGTGTATTTCACGAACGGACGGCGGAAAGGCACCTTCTTTTCCATCGCATAACCCATCGCATGGCCGGTGCCGGAATCGGGGATCCCCGCGACGACATCGACGGGCGTCGGGTCCCTGCGCGCGAGCGCCGCCCCGCAGCGGTAGCGCGCGTCCTCCGCGTTCACACCCTCGTACGTCGATGCCGGGTAGCCGTAATAGACCCACAAAAACGCGCAGATTTGACACCGATGCCGCGGCAGCGCGACCGTCTCCACGCCCTCGGGCGTGACCCGGACGATTTCCCCCGGCCCCAGCTCGCGCAGTACTTCATAGCCCAGGTTGGGAAATGCGCAGGTCTCCATCGTCGCCGCATAGCCGCCGGCCTTGTGACCCAGGATCAGCGGCGTCCGCCCCAGTCTGTCTCGCGCCGCGTAAATGCCCTTGTCGGTCAGCAGCAGCAACGAGCACGAACCGTCGATGGCGTTCTGCGCAATCTCGATGCCTTCGGCAAACGTCGCGCCCTGGTTGATGTAGAGCGCGACCAGCTCCGTCGGGTTCACCTCGCCCCCGCTCATCTCGGAAAAATGCGCCGAGCGCAGGCCGTAAATCTTCCGCACCAGCTCAGCGGTGTTCGCAATCCGCCCTACCGTGACGATCGCGTAATTGCCAAGGTGCGAACCGATGATCAGCGGTTGGTCTTCCGTGTCGCTGATGACGCCGATGCCCATGCGTCCGCTCAGCTTGAGCACGTCCTGCTCGAACTTCGACCGGAACTGGGCGTTGGTGATGTCGTGAATGAACCGCGTGCAACCCTTGCCGTCATGAACGGCCAGCCCGCCCCGCCTCGTGCCCAGGTGCGAGTGATAATCCGTGCCGTAAAACAGGTCCGAAACACAATCGTCTTTCGAAACCACACCAAAATAGCCGCCCATAAGAAGTCTCTTGAGTTAGGAACTCGACGCGCGAAGGCTAAGCGGCCAGAAAGATTGACTCAAGAGCGAACTGCGGAAGGCACGTGAGGCGTCAGTTTTGCACGGCGGGGGCCGTCACGGGGCGCAGCGGTATCGCTCTACGCAGCTATGCCAATTCTCGTTCCCGGCTCGCGCGGTGCAGTACTGTTGGTAGAAACGCGAGCCCCGGTAATGGGTCCGTGAAATGTCCGGGGCGCGCCCGTCAAGTAGTGACAGACAACGGTCTTCCTCGGTATCGTGCACGGAAAACTAACCAACTCATAGCAGAGCCAACCATGAACACCCTCCTACGCCGCATCACCTTCGCCACGCTGGCACTTGTCACCGCGGCCGCAGCGGCCGCTGACTTCCACGTCGCCTCCAACGGCAGGGATGAAGATCCCGGCACCAGAGAGAAGCCGTTCGCGACGCCCGCACGGGCGATGGCGGCGGTTCGCGCGCTCATCTCGGCCGGATTAAAGAGCGATGTTCACGTGATTTTGCACGGCGGCACCTACGCGCTGGGGGCGCCGCTGGTCTTCACGTCCGCTGACTCCGGTTCCGCGGACCATGCCGTTACCTACGCGGCGGCTTCGGGAGAGACAGTCGTGATCAGCGGGGGACGTCAGATTACGAACTGGACGGCAGTGGGCGGATCGAAGTGGACCGCGGAGCTGGCCGGCGTAAAGTCGGGCCAATGGTTTTTCCGGCAACTGGTTGTCAATGATGAGCGTGCCGTGCGTGCCCGCTGTCCCAATGAGGACGGCGTCCTCCATCTCGCCACGGTTGCCGACGAGGTCAAGTCTTTCACCTTCGATCGGCCGCTCCCTCAGGAGAGTCTGGGCGGCCAGGACGCGGAACTGGTGGTCTATGAGAATTGGTCGGTCTCCCGCGCCCTCGTCACTTCCTCCGATCAACGGCAGTTGGCGACCGCCACGGCGGTCGGCTGGATCGGCCATGGCGACATGACTACCGCCAGCCCCGGCAAACCGGCCTTCATCGAGCACGCCCGGGCCGCGCTGGATCAAACAGGTGAATGGTTTCTCGATCGCGGCGCGGGCACCCTGACCTACCTCGCCGCCCCGGGCGAAAAACCAGCCCGGACTGTCGCGGTCGCTCCGGTCCTGGCGCAGTTGGTGAAGATAGCCGGGACAAAAGATAAACCGGTGCGCAACCTGCGCTTCGAGCGGTTGCGTTTTGAGCACACGGATTTCCCCTTGCCGTCGACTGGATACTCTGAGATCCAGGCCGCGCATTTCGGGCCGAGCATGAAACAGCCAACGCACGCTCAGCCAGTCGCGATCGAGTGTGCTTATGCGGAGGGCATCCGGTTCGAGCGCTGCCGCATGGCGCATCTCAACAATTCCGGCATCGGTTTCGGGCCCGGCTGTCGCAGGAACGCCGTGGTCGGCTGCGTCATCGAGGACATCGGCGGCAACGGCGTCATGATCGGCTGGCGCGGGGCCGGCCGGTTGAATGTCGGCGCGGAAGGCACGCTCGACGCCGACTGGATGGATCCAGCCGATGCTCCCGCCGGCAACCAGGTCGCCAACTGTGTGATCCGCCGGTGCGGCGCGGACAGCCGCGGCGCGGTCGGCGTCTTCGTTGCGTTTTCAGCCGATTCGCGTGTGGCCCACAATGTCATCCACGACCTGCCATACTCCGGTGTGTCCCTTGGTTACCGCTGGAGCACCACGCCTACGTCCCAGGTCCGGTGCGTCGCCGAATACAACCATATCTACGACGTAATGAAGACCCTCGCGGACGGCGGGGGCATCTACACGCTGGGATTCCAGCCGGGAACCGTCTTGCGCGGAAATCTGATCCATGACGTCCACCGCAGCGCCTACGCCCACGGCGGCGCGCCCAACAACGGCTTCTTCATCGACGAAGGGAGCAAGGGTTTTCTGTTCGAGTCCAACGTGGTCCACAAGACTTCGGGAGAATCGGTGCGCTTCAACCAATGCCAGCGCGAGTGGCACACCTGGAAGGGAAATGCCTTTGACGGCGAGGCGACGGCAGCCCGTTTCGCGGCAGCGGCGGAGCGCGCCGGCCTCGAGCCGGAATACAGAGCGTCGCAACCCGTCCCTATTGAACGCCCGGCCAGGTAGACAAACGAAAAGAGGCCCTGGCGGCTTTATGGCGACCCGGGTTCACTCCCTCTCTTTGGCAACGTGGCGTATGCATGAAAGGGGTGGGGACGGCCTCGTCCCCATCTGGAGCTGCTATCATTTCAACCAACGCAGGGACGAGGCCGTCGCCGCCCCCTTCTGAGGCTTCATGCATACGCGCCGGAGCGGATACAACGTGGCAAATATTCTTTTTGTGTCCGGGCCAGTCTTGTGATTGGATTCACAACCAACCGGTGCAGAACCGCACAACGAAAGAGAAATAACCTTGTTTATGGAAGAGAAACGATTACCTCGGGTCGCGTTGCGGACCTCGCGGCGTGAATTCATCAAAGCGGCCGGGCTGGTCTCGGCGGCTGTGGCCCTGCCCACTTTCATCCCTGCCAGCGCGCTCGGCCGGGGCGGCGCCGTCGCGCCCAGCGAGCGCATCCGCGTCGGCGGCATCGGGCTCGGCAACCAGGGCGGCGGCGATTTCGGCGGTTTCCTGGGCAGCCCCGATGTCCAGTACCTCGCGGTGTGCGACGTTCGCAAGAATGTCCGCGATGCCAAAAAGGCCGCGGTCGATGAGCGTTACAAAAGCAAAGACTGCGCCGCCTACAACGATTTTCGCGAACTGCTCGCCCGCGACGATATCGACGCGGTGCACGTCGCCACCCCCGACCACTGGCACACCATCATCGTGACCGAGGCCTGCCGCCACGGTAAAGACGTGTTCTGCCAAAAGCCGGAGACGCTGACGCTCCGCGAAGGCCCATTGATGGTCGAATATGCGCGCCGCTACAACCGGGTTGTCTCCGGTGGCAGCCAGCGCGTGCTCGAGGATTACCGCGGCTCGGTGGATATGTGCTGGGGCGGCAAGCTCGGCAAGGTTTTGTCGATCAATGTCGTGACCAACAATCTCTCGCACGCCTGCAATCTTCCGCCCGAGCCGGTGCCGGAAGGTTTTGACTGGGAGATGTGGCTCGGCCCTGCCCCGTGGGCGCCTTTCAACTCCAAACGCTGCGACGGCAACTTCAGCACCGTCGACAACTCCTGGCGTTCCTACTGGGACTACTCGGGCGGCGAAATTACCGACTGGGGCGCGCACCACTTCGGCGGCGCAACCTTCGCGGTGGACGTCCGTGAACTGCAGCCGCAGGAGGTCATCTATCACGCTCCTGAGGAAAAGAAGCGCGCTCACCTCGAATTCATTTACCCCAACGGCATGAAGATCACCCACTGCAAGCCGGGCAAGGCCAACATGGAGGTGGACAGCAACGAGAACGAAACCAAGACCCCCAAACCGGTCCCCGGCTACAAAGGCAAAGGCGGCATCATCGGCGATTTCCTGCATTGTGTTCGGAGCCGCGAAAGGCCGTTCCGCGACATCGAGTTCGCCGTCAATACCATGAGCCTCTGCCACCTGGGCACGATTGCCTATCGCCTGCAGCGCTCGCTCAAGTGGGATGCTGCCAAACAAATCTTCCCCGGCGACGCCGAAGCCAATCGATTCACCGACCGCGCCCGGCGCCAGCCCTGGCAATTGTGAAACCCCAATGACGCGATGCCGTCTGACGGTAGGGACGCGTTCCACCGCGTCCCCA
>DATDCV010000450.1:0-2615 GCA_036524155.1 Verrucomicrobiia bacterium | reverse complement strand
GAACTGGATAACATCCGCAAGACTCTCGAATCCCACTTTAAAGATGTGCAGGACTTTGAGTTTACGATCCAGGACGGCAAAGTGTTTATGCTCCAAACGCGCAACGGCAAGCGCACCGCGTTTGCCGCGCTGAAGTTCTCGATCGAGATGGTGAACGAGAAGCTCATTGACTGGCAGACCGCTATCAAGCGCAACCCGGCTGAGCAACTCGACCAACTCCTGGCCCCGATCTTCGAGGCCAAGGCCGAAAAGGCCGCCAGGATCATCGCCCGCGGGCTGCCGGCTGGTCCGGGCGCCGGGTCGGGCAAACTCTATCTCAATGCGGACCGCTGCGCCGCGGCCGCCGAGAAGGGTGAAAAAGTGCTCCTCGTCCGCAATGAGACCTCGCCGGAAGACCTGCGCGGCATGATCGCGGCCGAAGGCATTCTAACCGCCAAAGGCGGCGTCAGCTCCCACGCGGCGCTCGTCGCCCGCCAGATGGGAAAGGTCTGCGTGTGCGGCGCTTCCGCTTTACAGATTGACTACAACGCCAAGACAGTGACGGCGGACGGCACCACCTACAATGAGGGCGATTACCTCTCGATCAATGGCACCCTGGGTAATGTCTATGCCGGCCAACTGCCCACCGCCCCGTCCGAGATCATCCAGGTACTCGTCGAGAAATCTCTCGATGGCTCGAAGAGCGAAACCTACCAGATGTTCAAAAAACTCATGGACTGGTGCTCGAAGGTCACCCGCCTCCAGGTCCGCACCAATGCCGACACCCCGGTCCAGGCCGAAAACGCTATCGCCTTCGGCGCCACCGGCATCGGCGTCACCCGCACCGAGCACATGTTCTTCGAAGGCAATCGCATCGATGCCATGCGCGAGATGATTCTGGCCGACAACCTCGCCGACCGGAAGACAGCCCTGGCGAAACTTCTCCCTTACCAAAAGGGCGACTTCGCCGGCATCTTCAAGGCCCTCAAAGGTTTTCCCGCCACCATCCGCTTCCTCGACCCGCCGCTGCACGAGTTCCTCCCTCACGAGGACGCCGCGCAGCAGGATCTCGCCAACAAAATGGGCGTGCCGGTCGAGAAGATCAAACAGCGCGTCAAGGAGCTCCACGAGTTCAACCCGATGCTCGGGTTCCGCGGCTGCCGTTTGGGAATCGTCTACCCGGAAATCTCCGAGATGCAGTCCCGCGCCATCTTCGAAGCCGCCGCCGAGGTCCAGAAAGAGGGCGTCAAAGTGAAGCCCGAGGTCATGATCCCGCTCGTCGGGTTCAAGAAAGAGCTCGACCTCCAGGTCGAGATCGTCCACCGCGTTGCCAAGGAAGTCATGGCCGAAAAGAAGGTCAGGTTCGATTACCTGGTCGGCACCATGATTGAAATCCCGCGCGGCGCCCTCACCGCCGATGAGATCGCCCAGACCGCGCAGTTCTTCAGCTTCGGCACCAACGACCTGACGCAGACCTGCCTGGGCATGAGCCGTGACGACTCGGGCTCCTTCATTCCGCCGTACACCGAAGCGGAGATCATCAAGAAGAATCCGTTCGCGTCCGTCGACCAGACCGGCGTCGGCCAGCTCATGAAAATTGCGTGCGAGAAAGGCAACGCGGCGCGTCCTGGCATCAAGCTGGGCATCTGCGGCGAGCATGGCGGCGACCCTGACAGCGTAAAGTTCTGTCACCGGATCGGACTGACCTATGTGAGCTGCTCGCCGTTCCGGGTGCCGGTGGCTCGTTTAGCCGCCGCCCAGGCTGCCCTCGAAGACCAAGCCAAAACCAAAGTCTCCAAGAACGGCGCCCCGGCGAAGAAAGCCGCCAAACGGGGTTCTGGCAGGAAAGTGAAAGCTTAAGCCCGCCGATTCGCAGGCTGATCCCAAGCCGCTCCGGGATGTCCGGGGCGGCTTTTTTCGTCTCCAATTCAAGTCAGGCTGCCCTCATAGCATAAGCCGCTCTCAGCGTGGACACGCCCTTCGCCTGAAACTCTCGCTCGAAATCCGTCAAGTTCGCCGCCAGTTCGGTCGGGGTGGTTGTTGGCTCGAAGATCGAGCTCGCGCGGAAAACCGAGTTCATTTGGTCAAAATATTCGGCATCGTCGGTGCGGAGATAAACGATGCCACCGGGCTCGAGCGCCTCCGACGCCAGGGCCGGGAACCGCGCGTTCACTAACCGGTGCCGCTGGTGTCGCCGCTTCGGCCAGGGATCCGGAAAGTAGAGGTGGATTGCCGCCGCTGAGTGCCGCGGCAGCAGATATTCAAGGAAATAGGTCGATTCGATCCGCACCCCCCAGAGATTGGTCAGCCCGTTCCGCCGGGCTTTGCGGTCCATTTTGCGGATGCGCCCGAGCAAGCGCTCGACGCCGATGAAGTTGCGCTGGGGATGTTGGGCGGCGTATTCCACAAGAAAAGAGCCGTCACCGCTGCCCAGTTCAATCTCGAGACGCCCCGGTGTTAGGAATAGCCTGGTCAGATCTATCCGTTCCAGGATGGAAGGCAGTCGATAAATGAAGCTCTGCGGCTCATTCGCGGTTGCCGGCTCTACTCGCATCTCGTGAGCTTAAGCTGGCAGACGCTGAATTACATCTCTAAGTTTGTACTGGACGTCATAAATGCTTGCGCCGCGTGAGGGC
>DATDCV010000449.1:0-7624 GCA_036524155.1 Verrucomicrobiia bacterium | reverse complement strand
GAGCCGATTCGGGTCGAGGTTCACCTGGAACTGTTTGCCGAAGCCGCCGACCGGGGCGACCTCGGCGACACCGGGAACGGACTTGAGGTGGTAATTGAGGTACCAATCCTGGAGCGAGCGGAGGTCGGCGAGGGTGTTGGTGCCGGAATCATCGATGAGCGCGTACTGGAAGACCCAGCCCCGCGCCGTGGCATCCGGCCCCATCACCGTGGTAACGCCCTGCGGCAGGCGCGGGATGACGGAGGCGAGATATTCCTGAGTGCGTGACCGGGCCCAGTAGAGGTCGGTGCCTTCGTCAAAGATGACGTAGACGTAAGAGTAGCCAAAATCGGAGAAACCGCGGACAGCCTTGACACGCGGCGCGCCGAGCATGGCGGTGATGATGGGGTAAGTGACCTGGTCTTCGACCAGGTCGGGGCTGCGGTCCCAGCGCGAGAAGATGATGACCTGGGTGTCGCTCAGGTCGGGGATGGCGTCCAGGTTGACGTGCCGCAAAGACCACCATCCGCCGACGCAGGCGGCGGCGGTTAGCAAAAAGACCAGGACCCGGTTGCGGACTGAAAAATCTATGATGCGGTTAATCACGTGCGAGCGCGGTTCACGAGGTTAGGGATCGGAAACGGAGCCTGCGCAACGCGGGGCAACGCTCCGTCTCGGCACACAGATTTCGCGGAACTGAAGGCCCATGCGTCACCGGGAGTGAGCCGGGCCGGTCTCGTCGGTTTTCATGGCGCCAGGCATTTCCGCCGCCTTCAGTTCTCCCGAGGCGAGATATGTGGCCGGGCCATTCTGGAACTTCTTCTTGCAGGCGGCATTGCAGAAGTAATAGGTCGTGCCCTGGTGATCGGCGGTGAGTTTCTCCGCCTCCGCCTCGGCAGGGTCGACTTTCATTTTGCAGACCGGATCCACTGCGCGGGCTGGCGCCGTGACAGCCGCAGACGTGGGGCGCATTTTGACGCGGGCGAGACCTTTTGCCGGGTCAGCATCGAATTTCTTTTTGCAGCCGTCGCTGCAGAAGTAATAGGTTTTGCCCTGGTAATCGCTGGACCGTTTCGCGGCCCTGGCCGCGCTTTCGTCCACGGCCATGCCGCAGACGGGGTCGGTGGAGGGCGCGGCGAGCATGCCGGCCGCGGCCAGTTTCATCCGGCTTTCGGAATCGAGCAAGAAATTGCCGGAAGTAACAATCCGCTCCTCGGGCTTGAGCCCGTGGACGACCTGGACCTGGTCGCCTACCCTCGAGCCGAGTTGCACATCGCGGGCTTCGAAATAGCCGTTGCCGCAGTCCACGTACACCGTCTGCCGCAAACCGGCGTCAACCACCGCGTCGGCCGGCACCACGAGTTGCTCGGGCAGGCTCAACGGCAGTTCCACGTCCACGAACATGTCCGGTTTAAGCGTGAACTCAGGATTATCAGCTTCCAGCCGCAATTTGAGGGTGCGCGTGGCGTTATCGAACTGGGGAAGGGTCTTGCTGACCGCGGCGGTGAAGGTCTTGCCCTGGGAAGGAAGGCTGACGGACACCGGCCGGTCCGGCTCGACTACGCTGGCGTCTTTTTCGAAAACATCTACCAGGATCCAGACACGGCTGAGGTCGGCGATGCGAAACAGCTCCGTGCCCTTGTCGAAGCGCTGGCCGTCCGACACATTGCGGACGAGGATGAAGCCATCTGTGGGGGAAGTGATGTTGACGTTCTCCGGCCGCACTCGCGTGCGAGCGACCTCGTCGATCTGGAATTCACCCATGCCGAGGTTTCGCAGTCCATCGCGGTATTGCTTGATGTTAAGGTTGAAGTTGGCAATCTGACTTCGTTGGACATCAGTCTCCTGGCCGGTGGTCGCGACGCGATCGGCCGAACCGAGAGCGTAAACCAAGGCCTGGGCGGCGGCCAGGAACTCCGGGCTGTAGAACTGTGCCAGGGTTTCGTCCTTCTTGACCTGGCTACCCGCGGAGAAAGGCAGGGTTTTGGTGATCCAGCCGTCCACCGTGGCGTTGATCCGGTAAATGCGGGTCTCGTCGGTGGCTACCTTGCCCAGCAGCCGGGAGGTGTGGGTGAGCCGCTTCTTTTCCGCAAGGGCAACCCGGACACCAATGAGCTGCTGTTTCTCGGGCGAGACCTTGATCAGACCCGCCGAACCTGCCGTCGGCACAGCCGTGACCGGGAGCGCGGCCAGCGAGTCCGCATAGACGGGCTCCATGTCCATTCCGCAGGGCGCTTTCCCCGGTTTGTCGGACGTGTGGGCCGGGTTCATGGGGTCCACGTAATAGAGGATCCTGCGGGCTCCAAGGGAAGACCCGGCTGCTAGGGACTGTCGGCCACTGCGGGAACCGGCCCAGTAGGCCGCGGCAATCAAACCCACGACGATGCCCAAATAAAGAAACCGTTTCATCGTGGGGATAGTTTGGGCTCAGCGGGCTTCATGCTGTCAAGGAGTTTGCCGCAGGTACAGGACGGGTGTCTTGCCGGTTTCTCAGCCTGCGGAGCTCGTTTTTGTATCGTTTCAGAAACCCTTTAGGGACAGGCAAGATGCCTGTCCTGCGCCAGGCAATAAAGCAAACCCCGGCGTCGGACGCCGGGGTTCACCTGTGTCTCCGATCCCATTAGGCGATCGCAAGTCCAGTTACAGCACGACCAAAGGACGCATCATGTCGTGCTCCTCGTGCTCGAGGATGTGGCAGTGCCAGACATACTCAAAGCCGGTGGTCCGCGGGCTGGGCGGCACGACAAACGGCGTCGTTGGGAGGTCGAATTTCATCAGGACGTCGATAGCCTCGCCGGGATGCATCTGGACGGTCTCTTTCCACCCGAGTTCGTTTGCTGCGGGTCCGCGCGCGGCTCCCGACAGCATGAAGACGCCACCGTTGATCTTGAATGGGGCGCGCTGCAATACTTGCACGTTTACGAGATGGAAGTGTATCGGATGCGTGTCGGCGCTCGTGTTGTAGATACGCCAGACCTCGGTGGTCCCGGCAGTGACCACTTCCGTAGGGGCGTTGAGGAGCGGTTGGCCATAGCCGCCACCTACCTGTGGTGTCGTAGTGCCGAGGAGTTGTAGCAACCTGCCCCAGCGGTCGAAAGCCTCGTTGAGAGTCAGAGGCCTGATAGGCGTTCCTGGAGGTGCCGTCAGGGGCGGGATCACCGTTGTTCCGGTGACGGGTGCCGCCGGCAGCGTAATCGTCGCCAGCGGTGCCGGATCCAGCGCGGTGCTGGGGTTGAGGAACGGCCCGTTGTTGGCTGGCGCAGGTGCGACGTTGGCGACGCTGATGCGCAAGATCTGCCTCGTGTCGGGACCGAAACCGGCCACGGGGATGATTGGGTTCTTCGGGTTGCCCAGGAAGTAATCATTCGTGGGTGCCCCGCCAGGGAATGGCGCCGGCGCGTCATTGTAGAGGATAATGTCCTTGCCTGCGAACGCCGAGAAGTCGATGACAACGTCGGCTCGCTCGGCGGGACCCAGGATGAGGTTCCCGCCGAAAGTAGCGGGGTTGAATGCCGTCAAGGCAGAAGTCGTGAACTTCACCTCGGTCGCCAGGTATCCGCCCTCGGTACCGATCTGAGTCATACTGGGCCCAGGTAGATTGACCGGGAACAGTGTCTTGGCGTTCAGGGTGATGCCGTCGGCGGTGGCATCAGCCACAAAAGTGTTAATGTTCAGGAAGCGGGCGTTGGTCGCGTTCAGCATCATGAACCGATAGGCCTTCGGCTGCACTGTCGCCTTTGGATACACGGAACCATTACAGAGGATCGTGTCACCGAAGAACTCGGGGATAATCGAAGGATCGACGATCGGGAGCCCGGCTTTGAGTGTGTACAGCTTCGGATTGTAGGTGTGTTCGTACCACAGGCTGCCAATGGACTGCACATCGGGTCTGGTGATGTCGGCCCAAGTGGGATCGCTGAAAGGGGTAGTGGCGCTTACGAACGATTTCTCCTGCCAGATGAGCGGAATCAAATCGGCGTATGCGGGCGCCAGAGCAGAGAGTCGGGCGGCATCATTCGCCGGGTCCACGCAGAGGTAACCCGAGGCAATCCCGGCGTAGGCGTTGAGCCGCGTGGTGCCGAATGCATGGTCATGATACCACATCAACCGGGTGCTCTGGTTGTTGGGATAGAAGAAGTCGGCTTGGCCGGGCGCCAACGGGCCAGTGAGGATGTTATCGAGCACGCTTCCAGGCCCGTTCAGGAAGCTCAGGCCATGGGAATAGTCGGGGCAGGCCGGGGTCCACCAGTCAAACGGGCCGCCATCGCTGATCCACGGGATAAACCCACCGTGAAGGTGCACTGCAGTCCGATTCTGCGCTGCGTTGGCTCCCGGTATGGTGACGTCCAGTGGCAGGATATGGCGCGCCGGCAGCGAGTTGGTGAAGCGCAGCCGGCAGGGAGCATTTCTGAGGGTGACGATCAAGCCGCCCAGATGTCTCGGGATTGGGCGAGTCAGGTCCACATAGCCCCAGAGCTTGGTCGGATTGGGGAGTGCCGGGTGGAGTTGGTCGCTGAATTCCTGGATGCCCAGGTTGTACATTGTCGCCCCCGCAAATCCCGGGTCGGCGACACCACCTGCCACCGGTATTCCGTTGGGATCGTTCGGATAACCGAGTACCCCCAGGATGTGGCCGGCCGGGTAGTTCAAGCCCCGCAGCGGTTGAATCCACTTTTGCAGGCCCGGGCTATTGTTGATCGCTTTGGCGGAAGGCACCGCAAACTTGGTCATCAGGGCCGCCCCCGCCCCTGCGACCGCGGTACGTTTGACGAATTCTCTTCGAGTTATTCTGTTAGTTCCACTCATAATACACCTCAGATAAGATCCCTTGGTTTGGTTGGTTCCGGCTAGTCGGCACTTTTGTTCCAGTTAGTCTCAGATTTGCCTCCTGCCTCACAGAACTCCTGGCACGGGACCGTCCGGTGCCACGCTTCCTGCAAGGCGAAAGCCAGCTTTGGCGGACACTCTACTCTTCGAGCCTTTTGAAGTGAATCAGGGTACGCCTGATTAGTCCGTAGGAAAAAGTAGTAAGAGTGACCGCAATTGTACGGATAGGCAAAGCGCGAAATGCGCGGAGCGGCGGAGCGTAGATATGGAGGGAGCAAAGGCGGCGAACATGGGGGGAGCGAAGCGGAGCCAACGCTTCGTCAGGGTCCCCGGGGCGTCTTGTCCAACAGCGACTGCACGGCGTATTTTTGCTGCCAGTTCAGTTGGGCATTGGTGACCAGGTCGTTGAGCTCGGAAAGAGCTGAGGAGTAGTTGCCCAGATCGAAGGCAGCTTTGGCCCGAGCGAAAGTCTCTTTTACCGAGGGGTCGGCGGTCGAAAAGGGCG
The DNA here is from genome assembly GCA_036524155.1 of Verrucomicrobiia bacterium. Taxonomy (GTDB): domain Bacteria; phylum Verrucomicrobiota; class Verrucomicrobiia; order Limisphaerales; family UBA8199; genus DATDCV01. Next base: position 2,313 of record DATDCV010000449.1, on the reverse strand, counting down.
GCTCGCCATCCGCGGCCAGGGCGTACGTGCCTGGCTGTGGAGCGGCGGCTGCCGTTGCCAGCGCATTGCTCGTAGCCAGTTGCGGAGCAGCTTTTACGGTCTTCGCGAGCAGTTCCTTGACTGCCTTGACTTGATCCGCGTTTAGACCGCTCAAATTGCCCAGGTCGTTGAGTTCAGTGAACGCACGGTCGTAGTCCCCGATGTCGTAGGCGATGAGCGCCCGCGCAAATGTTTCCTTCAACGCGGGGTTGGCGGCGGCGAAAGGGCCGTTCTGGAGTTTCTCCGCCAACCCGTAGGCAATGGAGGGTTCTTCATTTGTGCCGGCGAGAGATGGTGGGGAGCCAATTACCGGCTGGTCCGGTTCGGCCACCGGTACGGGGCTGTCGGCGGCGGTTGAGGGGGTGTCGTTCGTTTTTTGGCCGCAGCCTGTCAGTGCCAGCTGCGCAGCCAGGCCCAGAACGGGGAGTTGGCGGGTAATTTGCCTAAGGAAAGACCGGAACGTAAGAAGCATATGTTTCTTTATTCAAATAAACACCAGGGCGGGCGTTTTGGCCATCAGAAGCGTAACTCAAGGAGATGGCAGGGGGCGAATGGTTTCCCCTGGGCGGGCATCCGAGTCCCGCCGGAGCCCGACAGCGGTGGTCGTTGCGGGGAAGGAGCCGCCCCCCATCACGACGCGAATAGCTTCGATCAACAAAGCGGCGCCGTCGTCCTTGGCGACGAAGCCGTTGGCCCCCGCCGCAAACGCGCGCTTGGTGAAATTGGCGTGGTCGTGCATCGAGAACACGAGGATCTTGAGCCTGGGATGGTGAGCTCGCAAGTCGGCGATTAGTTTGAAGGCGTGTCCCTCCCTGAGAACCAGGTCAACCACCGCCAGATCCGGCTCGCAGACCAGGACTTGTTTGAGGGTGTTTCGCGCGCCGGCTGCCTGCCCGCAGACTTCCAGATCCGGTTCGCGGCTGAGCAGCAGCTCGAGGCCGCGGCGAACCGCCGGGTGATCGTCCACCAGGAACACACGGATCTTCCGCCCGGGCTTTTGTGGTCTGTGCGCCATGAATCGGAATGTTTAATTGTCCGCTTCGGTGGGATGTGGCGGCCGGCGTGACGGCGCGACTTCGACACCTGGCGTAATGTATGGCGCCGGCCGAGCTGTTTGTATATCGGAACTATTCCTACTGTTGACTAGGTGAAAGTCGCATGCGCCGTGGGGCAAGTTGGGCGCCCGGGTGTAGGCAATGGACCGGCGCGCTGCGGCTCAATTGTCCCGAACCCAGTTGTGGGCGTAACTCACCAATTCCGAGGCATGCTTCAAGCCGAGCTTGCCTTTGATGTGCTCGCGGTGAGACTGGACGGTCTTGGTGCTGAGGTGGAATTTGGCGGCGATTTCGCGCGAGCCCAGTCCCTGGCCGATCGCTTCGAGGACCTCCAACTCGCGGTCGGTGAGCACCTCGGTGGAGGTGGTACGAGTGGCGGGCCTTTGGGCCATACGGTCCAGCATGGTTTGGGCGAGTGACGGGCTGAACAGGGTCTTGCCCTGCAGCAGCAGGCGGATGGCCTCAATGGCCTTTTCCGCGCCTTGCTCCTTGGTAATATACCCGTTGGCGCCCGCCCGGAGAGCCCGTTCTTCGTACATGGCTTCGGAGTGCATCGAGAACACGAGGATTTTCAAGCGCAAGTCCTGAGCCCGAAGCTGTTTGATGAGTTCCAGGCCGCTGCTGGATTTCAGGGAGAGGTCGATGATCGCGACATCCGGCTTCGAGGCAAGAATTTTGTCCAGCGCCACCTCGCCGGAATCGGCATCGCCGCAGACGAGCAGGTCAGGTTCCAGGCTGAGCAACAACTGAAATCCCCGCCGCACGATGGGATGGTCGTCGACCAGGAACACTCGAGTTTTTGAAAGTGCCGCCCGTGCTTTCATAGGTGGAGTTTACCGCCAGGTTCTTTGGCTCGTTCGGCCGGCAGGAAGCAGGAAACCGCTGTGCCGCCTGCCGGGCCTGCTCCGATACTCAAACGGCCCCCGATGCTCTGGGCGCGGTACCTCATCGTATGCAGCCCAAGCCCGCGGCTCTCGGAGAAATTCGGCGGCAGCCCCGTGCCGTCGTCGACCACTTCGAGCGTGAGGTGAGTGGGAGCGCGGTTCAGCGAAATGGTGATGTTGCGGGCGTGCGCATGCCGGAGCGCATTGTTAACGGCCTCCAGCGCCAGGCGAAAGAGGTGCAGCGCGACCAGTGGTTGACTGATGCGGGCGGCCTTGTCGGCACGGAAGCGACAGCGGACTCCCGAACGCCGCTGCGTCTCCGCGGCTAATTCCGT
>DATDCV010000448.1:0-2223 GCA_036524155.1 Verrucomicrobiia bacterium | reverse complement strand
ACTTTCCGCTCGCGATTTTGACTGGCATGACGGCGGCCGCCATCGTCGCCGGCAATGCGGTGATCATCAAGCCGTCCGACCAGACGCCGGTTGTCGGCGGACGCTTAATGGACCTCCTGATCGAAGCCGGCCTTCCTCCTGGAGTCGCTAACTTGATGACCGGGCCCGGCCGCACTTCGGGCGCGCACCTGGTCGCCCATCCGCAGGTCGATTTCATCGCCTTCACCGGGTCGAAGGAGGTCGGACTCAACATTTGGGAGACCGCGGGCCGGACTTTGGCCGGCCAACCGAACCTGAAAAAGGTAGTCTGCGAAATGGGCGGTAAAAACTGCATCATCGTGGACGGCGATGCCGACCTTGACGAGGCCGTGATCGGGTGCATTTACTCCGCTTTTGGTTATCAGGGTCAAAAGTGCAGCGCGCTCTCGCGGCTGATCGTGCTCGCCAACAATTACGACCGGATGCTCGAGCGGCTTATCGCCGCCGCCGCCTCGATGCGCGTCGGCCCCGCCGAGATCCCCGGCAATTTGCTCGGCCCGGTAATCAGCCGCGACGCTCAGCAGAACATTTCGCGGATGATCGAGATCGGCAAATCTGAAGCCACGCTCGCCTGGCAGGGCTCGATCCCCAATGAACCAGACGCTTGTTACATTCCACCGACGATTTTCACCGACGTGCCGCCGGGAAGCCGTTTGTTCCGAGAAGAAATATTCGGCCCCGTGCTGGCAATCACCAGGGCGCGGGACTTCGACGACGCCCTGGGGCTGGCGAACGACAGCGAGTTTGCACTGACCGGCGGCTGTTACTCACGCAGCCCAAAAAATATCGAGCGCGTCAAAGCGGAATTGGCCTGCGGCAACCTTTACATCAATCGAACGGTCACCGGCGCCATCGTCGAGCGCCAGCCCTTCGGCGGGTTCAAAATGTCGGGCGGTGGCACCAAAGCCGGCGGCCGGGAGTACTTGCAGAACTTTCTGGTACCGCGTGTCGTCACGGAGAACTGCCTCCGGCGCGGCTTCGCGCCGGTGGAGGAGGAATGAGGATGCTTTGAGGCGCGGACCTCGGGAATGCAGGATGACTAGCGCTATACCACCTTGGTCTTTCCGCTACCGCGAACGACCTCGCCAATGCTCCATGCGCGGAAACCCTGGCCGTTGATGAATCGCAGAATCTCGCGGGCTTTTTCGGCGCCAGCCAGGACCACCATTCCGATCCCCATGTTGAAGACCTGGTAAAGTTCGGATTCCGGCACACCACCGCGCTCGGCGATCCACTTGAATACCGGCAGCACCTCCCACGAACCCTTCCGAATGACCACATCGCAACCCCGCGGCAGAACGCGCGGGATGTTGTCAATGAACCCGCCACCCGTGATGTGCGCCAACCCCTTGATGACCCAGCGGTGCCGTTGCGGTCCATTGAACCGCTTGAGCAACTTCTGCACCAGCGGACCGTAACTGATATGCACCTTCAGCAGTTCCTGACCGATGCTGTTCCCCAAGCCGGGGAGGCGCTGCGAAGGTTTGAGCCGTAACTGCTCGAAAAAGATCTTGCGGGCCAGCGAATAACCGTTGGTGTGCAAGCCGCTGGACGCAATGCCGAGCACTGCATCGCCGGGGCGGATGCCTTTGCCGTCCAGCAGCCGGTTCCGCTCGACCACGCCGACGATGGTGCCACTCACATCGTATTCGCCGGGTGCGTAGAACCCCGGCATCTGCGCCGTTTCACCGCCAATCAGCGCACACCGGTTCTCTGCGCAGGCCTTGGCAAATCCCCGCAGGATATCATGAAACACCTTTGCCTCGAGTTTCCCGGTGCCAAGGTAGTCGAGAAAAAACAGCGGCTCGGCCCCCAACACGGCAATGTCATTGACGCAATGGTTCACGAGGTCCTGGCCGATGGTATCGTGCCGCCCCATCGCAAAGGCAATTTTCAGCTTCGTGCCCACCCCGTCGACGCTCGAAACCAGCACCGGCTGCCGATACTTGCCTACGTCCAGCGCGAAGAGGCCCCCAAAGCCGCCTACTTTGCCCAGCACGCCGGCCCGATGCGTCCCAGCCAACAGCGCCGGCAGCGTCGACTTGACAGGGCCGATTGCCCATACCATTCGCTTGAAGCATCTTCCCGTTTGGGTCCCTGCAAACCATAATTCAACCCAAGGGTCATAATGTCGTAATGGTTGGCTTCCAGATCGCTGTTGGCATCGCCGGGCCATACGCAACT
>DATDCV010000447.1:0-7173 GCA_036524155.1 Verrucomicrobiia bacterium | reverse complement strand
GTTCTTTCACCCGAATCCATGGGCCGAGGCTATCAGCCATCAAAGCAGAAGGCACGACTGGAATAGGCGGTTCCGGCAGCCTGGCCGCCCTCTGTCAGTCCCGACAAGCGATCCACGCTGTACCCCCTCAGTCTTGGGCCGGAGCGCCGAGTTGCACTCGGCTTACACACGGCCGTCGGCGCGGTTAAGCCGATTAGAAATCGGCGCTCCGACCCAAGACTGACCGGATACTCAACGCTGCAGTTTGTACTGTACCTTCGCGTAATCCGGATCCTCACCGAAGGCGGTGATCCGGAGCACCCCCTTCCCTCCGTTGCCTGTCCGGAACGAGAAGGTCAGCGGCGGCGGCGTGTTGGTTGAGAGAACGTGCACAACCCAGCAGCCGCGACGGATAGTCTCCGCAAAGACGGCTTTCACGGTCGCCGGCGGTGGGGAAACCGGCCCGTTGATCCAGAAGTCGTCCGGTACGCTCGACAGGGTCAACTCGTTTCCGGCCGGGGTCATCAATCCCCACTGGCCTTGACAGCGCTCGACCAGAAGATCCAGGCCTTGGGTCGTGAGGAATTGTTGCTGTTCGCTCTCCGGCCGTTTTCCAATGTCCACCGGAAGATCCAGCACTCGCTGGCTGTCCAGGTCCAGCGCCTCGCTTCCGCGCCCTGTTTCCAGGCCGTTCAACGTGACTTCCTTCACCGGGCCAAAGGCAGCCGACCGCATGCGCGCCGCTTCGGCGCGTTGAGCCGTCCTCTCGGCGGCTGACGCCTTGGCGCGATGCAGCGCCGGCAGGGCCATCCCCACGAGCAGCAACCCTGCCGGAATGGCGATGATCAGCATCACGGCCGCCACGATTACCGCCGCTACTTTCCACACGCCGCCCCCGGCCGTAGCCGGAGCCGCCTGCAATGGCGTTGGCGGATGCTCCTCGCCGAAACAGTTCCGCACCCGCTTTTGGGTCAGAACCACCAAAGACCAGATGCCGACCGGCAATCCCACGATGTTTCCGGGTGTCACGACGATGGCCAGGATGCTGCCGACGATCGCCAGCCAGTAGGCTTGAAGCCGCTTCATTTTCAAGCCGGCGACGAGCATCACGCCACTGAGCACCAGCGCCGCCAGCGGCAGCCATACGAGCGCCGCCCTCGGTGCTCCCCCCTCGCGCGCGCTCGCGACGAAAAACGCAACAAGCAGAAAGAGTGGAATCCCCACCCAGTTCAGGATCGCGGCCACCAACAGGCCGGTCGCTGGTCCCTTCACTTGCCGCCGCGCGTCCTCCACCGCTGCCGCCTCTGGCGATATGGCCGGCGAAGGCGCAGGAGCCGGGGCGCCCGGTGTATGCGCGATGCTCTCCACGTCGGTTTTCACCTCGCTGGCATGCTGATAGCGCAGCTCCGGTTCCTTTTCCAGCGTATGCAACACCACCTCATCCAGCCGCACGTCCACCTCCACTTTCCTGGACGGCGGCGCGAACTTGCCGATCGGCAGTTCACCGGTCAGCAATTCGTAAAACACCACGCCCAGCGAGTAGATGTCGGCCCGGTGGTCCACCGCCTGGGGCTTTTCGATTTGCTCGGGTGCCATGTAATGCGGCGTGCCCATGACGTCCTTGGCCCCAGTCAGTTGCAGGCTTTCCGGTTCGCGCCCCAACAACTTCGCCAGCCCGAAATCGGTGATCTTCACCCGCCCCCGCTGGTCCACCATTACGTTCTCGGGTTTAACGTCCCGGTGGACAATGCCCTCATCGTGCGCAAACTGGAGCGCGTCGCACATCTGGGGGATGATTTCCAGGGCCTCGCGCGAAGAAAGCCGGCCGCCTTGCTCCAGTTGGCGGAGGTTCAGACCGTCCACGTATTCCATGATGAAATAGTGCAGACCCGCCGCTTTGCCGAAGTCATACACGTGGACGATGTTGGGATGGTCGAGCTTGGCCAAGGCCCGCGCCTCCCGCGCAAATCGCTCCGCGAAACCCGACTCGGCCGTCGATTCCGGTGGCAGGATTTTGATCGCGACCAACCGGTCCAAACCGGGTTGCCGTGCCCGGTAAACGGCACCCATGCCGCCCTGTCCAATCAGTTCGAGTATCTCCAGTTGCGGGAACAGCTTGGCGATGTCGGAGACCGACGGTGGCGCAAAGCGCGGGGTGCCCCCCGGTTTGGCAGCCGTGGACCCTAAACCGGCCTTCATCAGGCATTCAGGACACAACCCCTGCGGAGCGCCCTCCGGCAGCGGCTTCTGACACGATGGGCAAATGTGTTCGGTTTTCATAACTTTGTTCCACCCATCTGTTAAGCACCGGCACGCCGAGGTTACAGGGGAATACGGAGTAATGACAATGCTTACAGAGGAAAGGAGTCGGTTTCCCATGGGTCACCCACATTTCCACCTTTGCGCTTGCCTCGCGGCTGGCTTGAGCCCTGCTTTCTGCTAAGCGCTTCTGGACAACGAGCAAGTGGATAACAAAGTTCGTGCCGTCACAACTCATCCATTGCTCTTCACCATCAAGGTAAAGTGCGACCGCCTTAGAACGAAGGTTATTGTTCTCTTCCTTTTTGCAGCGCCCGCTTCTTCCTCAAATCGTCAGCGTCTCTGTTCAAGCGCCACGATGGGACACTCATCGTTGGGGCAGTCGGGCTGGCCGCGTTCACGGTAGGGTGCCGTTCAACCCGCTCAATCAGCGAGACAGTTCTGGGGACAAACGGAAACCTGCAGCCGCAGGAACCGCAAGGCATTGGCAGACAGCGGCGAAAGTTCACGGAAGCGCTGCTCCGCCAGGCCGGCCGGGGACGGTTCTGAACTGACTAGATCGAGGGAAGAAGCCGCCGATTCCCAGTTGAGGAGGTCGGAGCTGGACTCCCACGCGAAAATGGCGTCCCGAGCCCACGGCGAGAGCCGGACCGTCACCATCAAATGCAGGTCACTGTCGAAGTCGTCCGTGGAAACCTCGATCACCGGTTGGGCAGAGCGACGCAGTGGGTCCGAGCCAAAAGCGTATTCGAGGGCATTGCAGACCCCGTCGCCGTCGGGGTCAGCACCCGGCCCGGAGACGGAGTCGTCGGCGGCAATCACCGGGTCCCAGATGAACGCGCGCCAGGCGGCGTAGGACTGAGGGCTGGGGCTGCCCGATGGCAATCCGCCGGGGATGGACGAGACGGTCCAGCTTGACGGGTCCGCGTGGTCGGGATTGAGGCCCGGTTCCAGCAGAACCAGAGAAGGACCGTCCCCATCGGCGGCCGCCGGCCACGGGGAAACATCATCGTAGGTGAAGTCCCGGATCGTGAGGCCGTTGGCGTCCACCAGTTGCACCCGTTCGCCGCCATTGGCGAAGCTGCCACCATACACACCGGCGATGAGCGGATCGCAGGCGTGCCCATAGCGCTGTTGGAATGCACCCAGGTTGGCCACCACAAGGATATTGCCGCCCGAACCGAGAAAGCGCGCAGGCGAAGCCGTGAAATCGAAGGTGACCCCATCCGTAAATCCCACACCCGCCAGGTCGATCGGAGACGGCCCGATGTTCTGAAGTCGGGCGAACTCGAAATCGTCCGCGTTGTTATAACCCGCGGCCAGTTCGGCGGCAGTCGCGTCCGGAGGATGGTACATGAGTTCCGCCAATACCAGGTTGGCGGCGGAGGCAGGCACGGCGTCGGGCGCAAACGTCGCCGCGGTCAGAGGGCTCCACTCGCCCGTGCTATTATTGCGGGCGCGCGCTTTGATCGTGACCAGGCCCGGAATGAGGATTGGGTCGCTATAAAGTTGCGCCGAGGCCTGAAGGGCGCCACCCGGGCGCCGCGGGTCCGACCCGTCGGTCGTGAAGTAGATGTTCGCAGTCTGGCCGGCTGAAGCCACAAACGAGGTGATGGAAAGGGTAAAGCCCGGGTACACGGCGCCGCCGTGCTGGCCGAAGACCGGCGGCTCAGTCACCGGCCAGAAACCTGAGTCCCGAAACTGCTGTCGACCCGGCGTATTCCCCAGCAGGTAAGCGCGGCGGCCGTTGGTCGATCCCCACCAGGCAGTGAACGCCGTCTGTTTGATAGCCTGACCGCTACTGTATTTGACCAGGTCGCCAGCTTCCTTCACCAGCTCGTCCAGGCGTTCCGCCACATGATGCTTGCGCGGACCGGCGCCATCCGGGTCGCGGTCGTCGAGCACTCCGCCGTTGAACATCCGCTCGTTGATATGGTCTGCGAAAAGCAGCCGGAACTCCGGGCTGGTGGAGAGGCGGCGGAAGATTCGGGACAGACCGACGGTGTATTTCGAGCTGCTGGGCGGGACGATGAGGTCGTTGGTGATGGTGTTGTAGGCCGTGGAGCGGGAGCTGGTGATGACGGCAAAAGCGCCTTCGGCATCCCAAACACCGAACCGGAACCGGCTGAGCGGACCGGAGGAGCGCTCGCGCGCGACAACATAGTTGTTGCCCGGCCAATCCCACATCGCGCAGTAGATATTCAACAGGTAATAGTCCGCCGTGTTGTCCAGGTCGACGAGATTGGTCACCGCCTGCCAATTCGCCGCGCTGAGCAGGTCGCGGTCCAGCGCGGCCAGGAGTTGGTTGAAAACCACGCTGTCGCCGCTCACCCACGTGTTGATGTAGTTAACGTCCCAGGCGAGGTCGCTGCGAAAGTGCGCCTGGAAAAACTGCTCCCGGAAACGCTCGCACAGATTGAAGATGCCCCGGTAGATCCCGTTGACATAGACGGAACAAAACAAGCCCCGTGCGCCGGCCTGTCCCATGTCCAGGTAGAGCCGGCGCACCAGCTCGTCGGTGATAAACGGATTGGATATGTCGTTCTTGCCGGCGCGCAACCGCAGATGCTCGAACTCGCGCGTCGTGTAGTTGGTGTAAAGGTTGTAGTCGAGTTTCCCGGGGCCGAACTCGCCGTTGAAAAAAAGATTAAACGAGGGTTTCTGACTGGCTGAGTTGGGCCAGGGCGAAGTGCCTTCAGGGTTGGTGAGTTTGAGCCGTGGCCGCGAGTAGGAGCTCGCGCTCAGCCGCAGGCCAATGTTACCGCGCAGCGGCTCCTGGTTGGTCGGATACAATCCGGGCGGGAAGTAGTATTCGAGACGGACTTCACGCTCGAAGGGCGAGCCATCCCCAATCGCCCAATTATACGACTGCGGCCCGTTGGCCAGCCAGATCATGTTGCCGTTCGTCGGGTATTGTCCGCCGTAGATCGCCATGAGCCCGTCCGGATCGTAAAAGGTCAGGCCCGGTTCACCAGTAAAGCAGAGCACGGCGTTCTTCTTGAGCCCGGCAGGCTGCCGCAGGATATAGGTGTAGGTTTTGACCCGCGATGGCACTTTGTCCGGCAGGACCGTGCGTGCCCGTACCACCAGACCCGTCTTGTCCAGCGTCTGCGTCAGCACCAACGGGTTTGTGTAGGTAAACCCATGCCATTCCGTCGGCTCGGACCCATCAAGTGTGTAACGGACAATATCACCCGGCATCTCGGGGCGCAGGTGAAGCGTCAGGCTAGAGTTGGTGTAAAGCCCTCCGGGCTGGTTGGTGCCCAGAGCATCCGTAAATTCCAGATCCCCGGTCCGCCCGCTGAAAACGTCGCCAAAATTTGTCGTGCCCGGCGAGGCGGTGGCCAGGTAAACGAACTGGGTCGGATCGGCGGGGTTGCGGCCGTAAGAACAATAAGAAACCTGGGGCGGGTAATGCACCGGCAGTCCGTCCACGAACCGGCCGGCGTCGTCAAATAACCCCAAATAGCCACCCTCGTCGTTCAGCCGGAAATTCGTGTGCAGGTAAGTCGCCGGACCAGCCGGCGCATTTGCCTCGTCACGGTTGTCGCACAAGATCACCAGAAATCCGAAGGCGGGGACCGTGGCGTTCGTCGGGAACCGCCATTTCCCTGCGTTGTTCTCGTCGTCGGTGAGGCTCCAGCCTGCCAGATTCGCCGGCACCGCTCCGTCGTTGTGCAGTTCCACCCAGTCGGAAAACGCCGAGGGCGAATCGAAGTCGTCTTCTTCTCCTGTGGGCGGCACAAACGTGCGGGTCAAGAGCCCCAGGTCCACCAAGCCGCCGGAAGGTTCGGCCCGGCCCACGAAATATTTCCACAGGCCGCCGTTGCTGCCGACCTGGATCAGGTAGCTGGGTGCCGCATTGGTGTCGGGCGGCGCGATTCGCAGCCCGACATTGATCCGAAACTCAGGCGTCGGCAGGTGTTTGGTAATGCGCGTGGGATCGTTGATGGTGGACGGTTGCTCCGCATTATGCGCCTGAACAGCCAGCACGTTACGTCCCGGCACCAACCACGCCGCCGCGCGTCCGAGCGCGATATCGACCACACCACTGTTCGTGCTGATGTTGGCGGCGGGTTCGTTCGCGAACACATAATGGTTCGTCGGCCCGCAATTGTGCCGGGCCACCTCGCGACCGTTGAGATACGCTACAAAGCCGTCGTTATACTGCACCGCCAGCACCAACTGATTGGTGGACTCCGCTTGTGCCGTCGAAGCCACGAAGGCCTTGCGCAGGAAAATGGAAGGGGTCTTGTCCTTCATCGAGGAAGCGAGATCCAGAACAAGCCCCGTGAAACCGTAGCCGGCGGGAAGGAACCCATTACTCCAGCTTGCGTCGTTGAAAGCCGGATCGTTCCAAGCCAGGCCGGTGCCCAAGCGCGCCACCCCTTCCGCGTCGCGGGCCAGCCGCCGCTCGCTCGAGGCCGCTACGAATTCGTTGATAACTACCGCGCCGTGACTGGAACATAGCGGGAGGACGGCCACAGCCGCCCGCGCGAAACCAAGAATGAGCACCCTTATCATGCCCGTCATCACCCCAGGTGGCTCAGCGAAACAAAGTCGCTGCCAACGTCGAAACCGACATAATAAATCTCCGGTTTTAAATCAAGCAAATTCAAATCGGAGAAACGCAGAACGCCTGTCCTGCTGAGCACTAATGGCACCCACTTTCTAAACGAACTTGCCGGGATTCAGAATGGCTTTCGGGTCCAGCGCTTTCTTGATCGCGCGGTGGAGCGCTCGCACTTCGCGCGAAACGGCCTGGGGCCACCAGGGTTGCTTGGCCAGACCGATGCCGTGCTCGCCGGTGATGGCTCCGCCCCAGGACAGCACCTGGGTGAATAAGTCGTCCAACGCCGCGCGGCTGCGCTCTCGAGCTCCCGGCTGGTTCAGATCGACCATGACATTGGTGTGGATGTTGCCGTCGCCGGCATG
>DATDCV010000446.1:0-15226 GCA_036524155.1 Verrucomicrobiia bacterium | reverse complement strand
CTCCGTGTCGTCGTAGATAATCATCCGCTGCGACCCCACCACCGTCATCTGCCTCACCTTCTTCGGGTCCAGCCAACTGTTGTGCACGAACGCGCACAGGTTCTTCCGAAACTTCAGCGACATCATCGTCACGTCCTCAATGCCCTTGCTCACGTGGCTGCTCCCCTGGCATGATACCTCCAACGGATTCTCCTCCAGCAAATACAGCAAAATCGAGATGTCGTGCGGCGCCAAATCCCACGCCACGTTGATGTCCTTCTGGAACAAACCCAGGTTTAGCCGCCGCGCCGAAATGTACTGCACCTGCCCGATGTCCCCGGCATCGATAATCTCCTTCATCCGTCGGACCGCCGGCGAGAACAGGAATGTGTGCCCCACCATCAATACGAGGCCCTTGCGCTCCGCCAGCGCCACTAATTCCTCCCCTTCGGCCTCCGTCCGCGCCATTGGCTTCTCGATAAACACGTGTTTGCCCACGCTCAAGCACGCCTTGGCCATCTCATAATGGAACCGCACCGGCGTTGCTATCACGATCGCGTCCAACTCGGGGTCGTCCAGTAACTCCTGGAAAACAGCGGTCGTCGCCACGTCCGGGTGCATCCGTTTCATGTGCTCCACCCGCGAGGTGGCTACGTCGCAGATGACCTTAAGCTGACAATCGGGCGCCTGGCGGAGGTTCCGCACCAGGTTGGGGCCCCAATAACCACAACCCACAACGCCCACTTTGATTACTTTCTTTGCTTTCATAGCCGAAATGACGGTATCCACCTTTCAAGCGCTGGCGGTTTCTGCCGCCGCGGTGCCGAAGTCTTCCGCCTGACCGCGCGCAGCTCACAATACTGCGCCCAAATCGTCAGCGGTGTCCTCAATATGATCTTCACGTCCAGCCAAAAGCTCTTTCGGTTCGCATACTCGATGTCGAGCTTCACCATCTGCTCAAAAGTGGTGCGGTTTTTTCCACTTACCTGCCAGAGTCCCGTCAGACCGGGTAGTGTTTCGAGACGCTGGTGATGCCACGGTTCATACATTTCGTATTCGTACGGGATGCACGGCCGCGGCCCGACCACGCTCATCTCGCCCCGAAGCACATTGATTAGCTGAGGCAGCTCGTCCAACCCGCCCGCCCGCAATAGACGGCCGAACGGAATCACTCGCGGGTCCTTCTGGTTGTCCAACTTGACCATCGGGTCCCGCGATTTGATTAACTGCTGCGTATGATTCTTGTGCGACTGAGTTTCGGCCCCGCGCCGCATCGTGCGAAATTTGTAAATCGTGAACTCCTTTCCCTTGAAGCCCACTCGCCGCTGCTTGAATAACACCGGCCCTTTCGACCCGAGCTTTACCAGCAGTGCCACCCCCGCGCACACCGGCAGGATCCCCGGCGAAAAGATGAGGATCGCGCCCAGATCGATTGCCCGCTTCCACCACGGTATCGCCGGCGGCACAACCAGGCTCCCGCCCTCTCTCACCGCCCGCTGCCATCGCGGAACTCCAGCTCTTCCGGGTTCGGAGTTGCTCTCCATCGCTTGTTCCTGGCCATTCATGATCTTCCGATGCTGCATTACCAAACGGTCTCGCCAAGGCGCGGTAGGTCGCCTTGCCTGCTCATTCCCTGTGCCTCGTCGTTTCCTGAGTGCCCTGCGCACGCCCTGTTCCCTAGTGGGGCCATCTCGTCATCGGCCCTCATTGTTTTCCCTAACACCCTGTCCCTTAGCCACCCATGGCGGTCTCCCGCCCGCGTCCGCTGGCCAGGTCTAAGGCCCATGAGCAGGAAACCGCATCTATCATCGGCAAAATCCTTGCACGCTCAACTCCGCTCACTACGGACGCGTTATCGGTTGAAATACGGACATCCCCTTGACAGCTCCGTTCCCCCGGCAGGAGAATCCCCTGCACATACTGTGGATCCAACCCTCACCAGAATCCCCGCGCGTTCCCGCCGCCAGGCGATGGATTGGAGCCTGGTCCTCGCCAGCCAGCAGATCGAGACCACCATCGAATACGCGCCGGACGCCTCCGGTTGGGGGCTCATGGTTCTCCCTCCGGACGCCGAACGGGCCGTCGAAGCCATTCGCCTCTACCGCCTCGAAAACCGCCGCTGGGGCTGGCGCCGTCAGGTCTTGACTGCCGGACTTTTGTTCGATTGGACAAGCCTGCTCTGGGTCCTGCTAATTGGCATCTTCTTTTGGCTCGCTGAACTCGATCCCAACCTCCGCACTTCCGGCGCCATGAACGCCGCAAAAGTCGCACAGGGCCAATGGTGGCGCCTCTTCACCGCTATCTGGCTGCATGCCGATGCCGCGCATCTGGCTGGCAATGCCGCTCTGGGGTTAGTCCTGCTCGGCTTGGCCATGGGCCGCTACGGCACCGGGCTCGGGCTGCTGGCTTCTTATGTCGCCGGACTTGGCGGCAACCTGGCGGTTTGGCTCCTTGCTCCCCAGCAATCCAGCCTTGGCGCCTCTGGCGCTGTTATGGGCAGCCTCGGTCTCCTGGCCGCCCAGTCCTTTTCTCTCCGTCGCCGTACACCTCAACACGCCAGGACCTTTATCACTGGTGTTCTTGGCGGCCTGATGCTTTTCGTCCTCTACGGTCTCAACCCCGAGACCGATGTCCGTGCCCATCTGGGCGGTTTCGTGACTGGCCTGCTCCTAGGCGCTGCTCTCTCCGTCTCTCCCGCCACCACGCAGAGGCCACGCCTGAATCTTCTCGCCGCTTTCTTTTTTCTCGTTCTTGTCATACTCCCCTGGTGGGAGGCGCTGCGTCACCTCGCCCAATCCATCCACTAAACCAATTAACTCACTCCCTAATTTACTGTCTTCCCTCCGAGCGTTAATTACCTTGCTCTCTCAAAGTCCTTCCCTTCATTTATTCGCTCATTCACGGATTCACTAATTCACTGATTTGTATGCGTCACTTCCGCTGCATCCCCGCATTGCTCCTCTCCACTTGCCTCGCCGGCGCCGCCTTCGACCCCCGCGGCGCTCAGTTCATCGGCCTCCACCATTTTTCCAGCTTCCAAAAGTCGCGTGGTGCCCGCTCGCTCGAAACTGTGCTCACCTCCCGCGTCTTTGTCACACGCATCAACTGGGATCAATTGGTCGCCTCCTGGAACGCGGAGATGCCCTCCAGCACTTACCTCAAAGTCGAAGCGCGCGCCATCTACCCCGCCGGGGCCACCAAATACTATACGCTCGGCCTCTGGTCCCCGGACCCTTCTCTCCATCCTCGCGAGAGTGTCCCAGGCCAGAAAGATGAATATGGCGACGTCGCCACGGACACTCTTATCCTGCAACGCCCGGCCAACCGGCTTCAGCTCAGGCTAACGCTCGGCTCCGACGACAATCGGAAAGCCGTCCTCAAATTTCTCGGACTCAGCCTTAAAGACACCCACGCCGAGCCGCACGCTCTGCCTGCCGACCGCGCCGCCTGGGACTCGCTCCTGTACGTTCCCGAACGCAGCCAAATGAACTACCCCGACGGCAAAGTCCTGTGCAGCCCCACCACCGTATCGATGATCATGGGCTATTGGGCCAGGAAACTCACGCGCCCTGATCTCGATCGCGATGTCCCCCAAATTGTCGACGCCATTTATGATGCCAAGTGGAAAGGCACCGGTAACTGGCCCTTCAATACGGCCTACGCGGGGTCGTTCCACGGCCTTCGCGCCTACGTCACCCGCATGACTGATCTCTCTGAACTCGAAGAGTGGATCGCCGCCGGCGTCCCTGTCGGCCTCTCGGTCTGTTACGACCGGCTGCGCGGCAAAGGCCCCGGTCCCAACGGCCACCTCGTCGTCTGTGTCGGGTTCACCGCCGACGGCGACCCCATTATCAACGACCCCGGCACTTCCCAAAACGTCCGGAAAGTCTTCCCCCGCAAAAACCTCATCCACGCCTGGGCGTATTCCCACAACGCCGCCTATCTCATCTATCCCCAAAACTACGAAGTTCCCAAGGACCGCTTCGGTCACTGGGACTCGTGGACCGCCCGCCAGCGCGTCAATCTCCAGTGACCCCTTTGCACATAATCCAGCCCTGGCACTTCCGCTCCATTCGCTGCTTCACTAATTCACGCATTCAGTCCGCGTGAGGTGCATCTCAATTCTTATTCGCTAGTTGTCAAAATTCCCCCTCACCCCGACCCTCTCCCCAAGGAGAGGGTGACGCTTCGTCGCTCCTCTGGGCATTCCTCGTGGAGATCAATTGGAACCGCCCTGAAAACGCCAGGGGCGGCCTAAGATCCTCCCTCTCCTTGGGGAGAGGGTCGGGGTGAGGGGAAATTTGTTCACGCCCGCCGAACGTTTTCAGGAATTGAGATGCTCACTAGCCCACAACGTTCCGCTTGCGGCCCCTCGCGACTCCCGTAAGCTCGATCGGATGTCCGCGCGCTATCCCAGCCTGCCTGGCCTGATTGGTTTCCTGAGCTCGCTCGCGGCTTGCCTTTTGGCTTCCTCCGCGCCCGCCGCCGAGTCCTTCGAACCCTGGCAGCCCGAAGGCAACTGGGACCAGAGCACCGTCCCCGCGCTCGTTCAATCGCACGACGGTTACCTTTGGCTCGCGACTTACCATGGCCTGGTGCGCTTCGACGGCGCCCGCTTCACTGTCTTCTACCGTGGCAACACTCCCGAGCTGCAAAATGGCCTGATCACGAGTCTCTACGAAACGCCCGACGGTACCCTCTGGATTGGCCACGAAACGGGCCACCTCACCAAGTTTTCTTCCGGCCGGTTCTGCCCTGTCCCCATCGACCGAAATTGGCCCGGCGGTTCGGTCGAAGGCATCACCACGGATCAAGCCGGGGATCTCTGGCTTCTGAGCAGCACCGCTGTTCTGATGCGCCTCCGTGACGGCCACCGGGCCACCGTCCCGGGCAGTCCTTCCCCTGCGCAAAAGGTCGCCCTCGCTCGCGGGGCTGACGGCAAGAACTGGCTCGTTTTCGGCGGCAAGCTCGCCACTCTGGAACAAGGGGAAGTCAAACCCGTTGAGTTCTCTTCGGCCGACCCGGGCGAATACTATGAGCGCGTCTGGCCCTCTCGCGATGGCGGCCTTTGGATCGTTACCAACAACCGGCTCGGCAAATGGACGCCGGCCAGGCGTGGCTCCGCGGGCGCTGCGGCGCGAACCATTCAGTGGTTCAGCCCGGGCGCCGGCTTCGCCCGCCCTCAAGGCACCATCACCGCCCTGCTGGAAACCAGGCCAGGCGCCCTCCTGGCCGGCACCCTGCGCGATGGCCTTTATCTTCTCGCCAAAGACGCGTCGCCCCAGAGTTTCGATCACTCCAGCGGGCTCTCCCATAACTGGGTCCGGTGCCTGCGCCAAGACCACGAAGGCAATCTCTGGGTCGGCACCGGCGCAGGACTCGACATGCTCCGCGCCCGGAAAATCCAAACTCTCGCTCCCCCCGATGCCTGGAAAGGCTGCGGCGTTTTGTCATTTGCCGTCGAGCACAACGGTGCAATCTGGGCCGGCACCGAGGGCGCCGGTCTCTATCGCTTCGAACGCGGGCTCTGGATCGCCTGCAATGAAAACTGCGGCCTTTCAAATTCTTTCGTGTGGTCGGTTCTGCCGACGCGCGACGACCGGGTCTTTGTGGGCACATGGGGCGGTGGTTTGTTCCGGCGCAACGGCGCGCGTTTTGAAACTCCCCCTGAACTCCTCCCGATAACCTCGCCGGTCACTTCCCTTTACGAAGGACGCCACGGCGAGATCTGGATCGGTACCACCACGGGACCCTACCGGTACGAAGCCGGCAAACTCGTCTGGTCCGCCGGCCCTGGCGAACTGAAACTCCCCGACGTTCGCGCCATCATTGAAAGTGCCGACGATACCATCTGGTTCGGCATGTCCGGCGGCGGGATCGCCTCCCTTAAAGACGGCGCCATCCGGCAATACCTCCAGGCTTCCGGCCTCGGCAGCGACTATGTCCTGTGCCTCCTCGCCGATGCCGACGGCGCCCTCTGGATCGGCACCGCAGACAACGGGATCACCCGGCTGAAAAACGGAAAATTCAATCTCATCGGTCCCGCGCAGGGCCTTCCTACCAGCGTCATCTACCACCTCGTCGATGACCAGGCCGGTCACCTCTGGATCGGTTCTCCGGCCGGCATTCTCCGTGTCACCAAAACCGACTTGAATCGTTGCGCCGAAGGCCTCGCCGACTCCGTTCCGACGCTCGTCTATGGTCGCGCCGAAGGCCTCGCCTCGCGTAGTTGTTCCGGCGGCTTCCAACCCGGCGCCTGCCGCACCCCCGATGGTCGCCTTTGGTTTCCTACCCCCACCGGCCTTGCCGTCCTCGACCCCGCCAATGTCAAAACCAATACCGCGCCGCCTCCCGTCGTTATCGAAGAACTGCTCGTCGATGGTCTGCCTGTCGCGCTGCCCACTCCGGCTTCCGGTCCCGCCCCGCCCCTCAGAATCTCCCCGGGCGCCCGCCGCTTCGAGTTCCGCTACACCGCCTTGAGTTTCGCTGTCGCCGATAAAGTCCGCTTCCGGCACAGGTTGGAAGGCATCGAACCCCGCTGGGGTCACGTCAGCGCCGCCCGCTCGGTCGAATACAACCTCTTGTCCCCCGGCGCCTATACTTTCCGCGTCATCGCCTGCAACAATGACGGCGTCTGGAATCCCCAAGGCGCCGCTCTCGCCTTCATTCTCGCGCCTTTCTTTTGGCAAACCTGGTGGTTCCAATCCGCGGCCCTCGCCGCCGGCGCCGGCCTGGTCGGCGCCGCCGTCCTTGCCGGTACCCGGCGCCGCGTCCGTCGCAAACTCGACCAACTCGAAAAACAACGTTCCCTTGAACGCGAACGCGCTCGCATCGCCCGCGACATCCACGATGACCTCGGCGCCAGCCTCACTCGCATCTCCCTGCTCAGCCAGTCCATCCGCGGCGACCTCGAGAACCCGTCGGAGACCCCGTCCGCACCTCCCGCCCCTGCCCTCCTCCCCCAGGTCGACCAGATTTACTCCACCGCCCGCGAACTCACCCGGGCCCTCGACGAAATCGTCTGGGCCGTCAACCCCCGACACGACACTCTCGACAGCCTCGTCACTTACCTCGGCCGGTTCACTCAGCAATTCCTCAGCGCCGCCCAAATCCGCTGCCGCCTCGATGTACCCCTCCAACTCCCACCCTGGCCTCTCACCGCCGAAATCCGTCATAACGTCTACCTCGCCCTCAAGGAAACCCTCAACAACGTCGTGAAACACGCCGCCGCCACCGAAGTGCGTGTCTCTCTCGAACTGCTCCCGAACGGCTTCTGCCTTCTCGTCGTCGATAACGGCCAGGGTTTCGATCTCCAGTCCGCCGAACCTCCTCTCCTGTTACCACCAGGCCCGAGCGGGGCCGAGCAAAGCCTCAGAATCTCCTCTGGCAACGGTCTCGCCAACATCCGCAAGCGACTCGAAGATATCGGCGGACGTTGCGATTGGTACACCGCCCCTGGCGAAGGCACGCGCGTCACCATTTCCGTCCCCATCCCCTCTATTCCCCGATCTTAATTCTGTGACGACGGCGTCCCGCTGGTAACGGCGGGAGCGGCGGTCAGCCATGGCCGTCGAGCGGTTGCAGGAGTCAGCCGAGGCCGTAGTACCGAGAGTTACGAGCCGGAGACTAAAACCGGATGGCCTCACAACTCGGGAAGGGCTGAACTTGGCAGGCAGAGCACGACCATCGGTGGTCGTGTTCCCGGGGCGCTGAAGCCGATTGGCCGATCTCCGGGCAGCGCTCACTGTGGCAGAGAGAGAGTGGCTGCTCTATCCGTCAGGACTGCCAGGAGCCGCCGTGCGCGGACCCGCATGTCCGGTGGTGGGGGAGGCGGGGGGAGAAATCCCTCCGCCGACCCGATTAGGCCACATGAGATGATCTCACTTTCTTCCAGACTGTGCATGCGAGTGCAAAAACCCCCAAGACCAGCGGCGCAATAAAAAACCATCTTGTGTCATAGTGATACTGTAACCGACCGTTGGTCCATGTTTCCCAGGTTATGTGAAAGTGCGTGCTCCCCAAGCAACCAATGGTCACAGCCAAGACCGACAAGATAGCCGCAGACAGGAGACGTCCACGGCCAGCAAACAGACTCCACCAAATGGCCAATACGCAGAAAACCATGCTGACAATCCAAAAACCTGCAAAAATTCCAAGGTTAATGTAAAAAACCATACCTCTTTTGTGGCCTATCAACGGCGCTGGTCAGTGGCGCGCCACCTGCGACGTCGGACATGAAACGGGGCCGCTACTGGCGCGTCCACTGCACCAGCCTGTATGGCGATACCTCATCATTTGCTGTCTCGAAGCTCCGTCCAAAGCAGCGTAACCTCCGCATCGAGCCGGATATAACGAGCCCACTCCTGGTCCGCGGGCGCCAAGACACCCGTGGCTGCGGCCCGGTCGGCGCTTGCTTCCAGGCGGCGGGTCACAGCCACATAGTTGGTGAGGGCTCCCATCCGCTCTTGAGCGCTGACTGGCAGCTCGACGACCGAATCCTTCACCCAACGTGCCGCGTCGCAGACCCGCCCGAGTGTCGTCACTCCCTCGCGCAGGCGCTTCTCCTCGAGGCTAAGCAGTGTCCTGGCGGTCTCATAGCGCGCCTTAAGAAGCCGATCCAGTTCCTGCCGGCCACCCCGTTCCGCCGCTGTCGCTTGTGGCCCCAGATCCGGCGCCGAGCCGCCGCTGGAATACCAGACGCCCAGCGCACAACCGATGAGAGCCGCGCCGGCCACTAACATGTTTTTCAGAAGACGCAGTCGCATATCATCACCTCTTGAACTTGGTTCCAGGGCTAACCCTCTCCGGCCCTGTTCGCTTAGACGCTTTGCTGAGCAAGGATATTCTGTCAAGTCCTGGAACCAGGACGTCCGCCTGCATAACTTAAAAAGTGACTGGTGGCGGCGGCCCACAGCGCCCGAAACCGGAAACAGCGTTCGCCCGCCGTCATCCGCTCAACTGTCTGGCTGCTGCGCGAGCCTGGCCCAGGAGCCAGGCAGGCAACAACCCAAGCACGAACCAATGTGCGAAAACGCAGAAGAAATACTGCGCCTCCGAGCCCAGTTTCCCGAAGGCATTCAGAAACAGAATCGCCGCCGGGAAATTGGCAAATACCCAGAGCCCCAGCAACGGGTTGCCTCGAACATCCGGTGTCACGCCATGGTTCACAGGCGATGCTCTCCCCGCGATCAACCAACCGCAGCCAGTCACAAGCACGGCGAACGCCATTGCGAACAAAGCCACCTCTGAAAACAACCGCAACGTCGATTGTGCTGAGGCACTCATTGTCTATCCCGCATAACGCTCAGCGCAGCCACGCCGGGCCGACGGCGTGCAAGTGCAACAGGGACGCTGCACCGGCGTTAGCCATCCTCGAGCTACCTGAATTACGTTCACTTTGCACGTCCTTTCAGAAATGCCGGCATCACCTCATTTTGTGTGATCTGGTCCAATGATTGGCGTTTTCGGATGAGTTCGGCCGATCCGTTCTCAGAAATCATAATCTCAGCGGCTTCAGGGAAGGAATTGTAGTTCTTGGCGGCCATACTCGAGCAATAGGCTCCCGCACCGCCGAGCACAACCAGGTCGCCAATCCTTGTCTCCGGAAGCAAACGCGGTTCCACGGCCTCTGGGCTGCCTGGAGCGGGTGTGAGCACGTCGCCGCTTTCGCAGCAGTGCCCGACGATGACATACTTTGCCTGGCGGCGTCCTCGTGTCGCGGCCGGCACGATCTCAACGGGATGCTGTGCTCCGTACAGGCTTGGTCTGAGAATCTCGGTCATCCCGGCATCCACCTTGAGAAACCTGTAACCGCGCGGTCCCGTATCCACGGTGTCGATGACCGTGGCGATCAGGGCGCAGGAATTGGCCACCAGATACGTGCCGGGCTCCACCTCCAGATGCAGCTTTCGCCCATGTTTTGTTTCGAATGACCGAAATGCCTCCACGATAGGAAGGCCGATCTTCTGCAGGTCTGTCGTCTCTTCGCCCTGCACTCTGCCGACTTTGTATCCGCCGCCGAGATTCAGCACAGTCACATCAGGAAGACGGGAGCAGGTGTCGAGCGACATCAACGCCACGCGTTGCCAAACCTTCGGGTCGCTCCCCGATCCAATGTGCGTGTGCAGACGAGTGAACTTGAGGCCGTACCTGCGTCCGGCCGCCAGCGCTTCAGCCAGGTGCTCATGCCAGATGCCGAAACTGGCCGAAGGCCCGCCGACGTTCGTCCGGTTGTTATGTCCCGAGCCAAGACCTGGATTGACGCGAATCGACAGGTGACGCCCCGGAAACAGCGCCCCAAATGCATGGATTTGTGCAATCGAGCAAGCATTGAACAGGACTCCCTGTTTCACCGGTTCCCTCAGGTTGTCCGGCACCTGCTGCGCGGTGAGTTGAATTCTTTCAGGGGAAACGCCGGCGCAGAGCGCGCGCTCGACTTCATACCCGCTGCTGGCATCAATATGCAGACCAGCATCGGTTAATACCTTCAGCACTGCGCTTGTCGAGCAGGCCTTCATCGCATAACGCGCCGTCAGGCCGAAAGCGTTGGGAAAGCCAAGTACCAGACGAGCTTGATGCTCTAAAGTCCTCTGATCATATACAAAAACTGGTGTCCCAAACCTCCGACGGATGGAGCGGGTTTTATCTGCGTTAAGAAATGGGATCCACTCCATACTTGTTGTCTTTCGCATCACGCTCTTGCCGTCCCTTATGTCCACTGTCGGAACTGGTCCCAACCCAAGCGTCCTCTGGCAATTTGCCCACGCTGCGCTTCACGAATTCGATGTGCGGCATCATGGCCCAGGTGTAATCAACCACCCGATCACCTCGAACAATGACCAGAAACGTCTGACCATCACCGATCTCGATCGGCTCTCGATCACGCAACAGCAACCACGTTCGCCAGAACCGGCTGCGCGCCAGTGACGCTCGATATCCACACTGAAGCTCATCGCGGAGTCGGTGTGCATGGCGATGTTAGCTTCGATGCAGCAGAGGCAAGAAGACAGTCGGCAAGAACATTAAACCGGAGAGTCCAAGGACCACTCCGCACACCGCTGCCTTACGTGGCTTCTTGAACAAACCGACAGTGCTAATGGCGAGTCCAAGAAGACTGAACAGGGTCATGAAACGAATTGCGTCGAAGCGTAACGAGCCAAGAGCCATGATGTGAACAAATCCTATGGCCGATAGCAGTAGCCCCACCATCCCCCAGTTGTTACTGGCTGCGGGTGGTGTCTGTTCATTGCTCATAGTCACAGGCTACGACTATTGAGCAAACCAGACGTGCGTTGCTCAACGGCCTTCGATTCTCCATCGAGGCACCTCATATCGAGACGGTTATACGCCGATCACTATTGCGGTCAACCACGCAATAAGCGCCCCCTCCCTCTTCATTTTCTCAGTATTCCGCGGTTCCCCTTGTCTTACCACTTCCGCGTTTCACGCTTCACGCTTCACGTTTCACGCCTTTCCCCTCCCCTCCCCCTCGTCATCAAAACACATGACTCCCCTTTCCCGAAAAATCCACTATAACAATCCCATGGCCATCGCCATTTCCCTCGTCGAGGACGACGCCGAGGCGCGCAAAATCCTGGCCGGCTGGATTGTGCGCGCAACCGGCTTCCGCCTCGCCGGTCAATGGGGTTCTGCCGAATCCGCCCTCACCGAACTCAAGCTCCTGAAGCCCGATGTCGTCCTCATGGACATCAATCTCCCGGGCATCAGTGGTGTCGAGGCCGTCCGCCAACTCAAACCTGTCCTCCCCACTACCCAGTTCGTCATGCTCACGGTGTACGAAGATGCCGATCACATCTATGATGCGCTCGCCGCTGGCGCCACCGGTTACCTCCTGAAGCAAACACCCCGCTCCGAGCTCCTGGCCGCCCTCGAAGAAGTCCATCGCGGCGGCTCCCCGATGACCAGCAACATTGCCCGGAAAGTCGTCCAATCCTTCAGCCAGCCTCCCCCTGCCCTGCCCGACGCCCAGCAACTCTCCCCTCGCGAACGCGAGGTCCTCGACCTCCTCGCTCGCGGCTATCTTTACAAAGAAATCTCCGAACGCCTCAATGTCACCGTCCCCACCGTCAACACCTACGTCCGGCGCATGTACGAAAAACTCCACGTCCGCTCCCGTGCCCAGGCCGTCGCCAAATACGCCCACCTCACACCTGGTTCCCCCTCCCGGCCTGTTTCCCAATCCCGCACTCCCTAGCTGGGCGTTTTGTCACCAGTTTTGATGACATGCCCCCGGCGGCGCCCCTGCTAGAATTCACAGCGTTGTGTTCAAACGTGATGATTGCTCAAGTGAACAAAACCTCCTCTGGTACCCGGCAGCATGTCGAGGCCAGCGAACTCTTCCAAAGCAGGCTTTCGCGCGGCAGCGAAGCTGGTTGTTCATCGAGAGAGACCTATCAAGACAAACTAACCCCCTAGTGTTGTAGTAAACAAACCTCGAAGTGTACGTTCCATATGAAACATCCAACAGATTCAATTCCCTGGCTCCGCCCAGCGTTGGCCGGCCTGGCCTTGTTTTGTGCGACCAGCCTTGGCCTGGCCCAGGGTACCAGCGCCACAAACACCTTTGACACGGCCTCCAGCACGACATCGTTCGTGACGTGGTGGGGCCCTCCCAGTCCGACCATGACCTGGGACGCCACCCTGGATGCCGGCGGCGATCCGAACTCAGGCTCGGTGCGCTACGAGGAGCCTTTTACCGGAACTGCGGGTGAACAGTTCATGACGTTTTTCACCATCGCCAACGGCTGGGGCTGGGACCGTAGAACCGTGCTCGACGCCACGGCCTACACCAACCTGTCCTTCGACATCAGGGTGGACCCCAGTTCCGGGCAACGCAAAGCCAACAACGACTATGGCTATCTCGAAATCGGCCTCGTCACGTACGTCACCGATTGGGGCCAGACCGCCGTCGGTGCGGGTGTCATTCCGCTCTCGGCGAACGGCAATTGGGTGCATATCAGTTACCCGCTGAACGCCGCCATGGCGAACATTGACCAAGTCGTCGGCTTCTTCATCAAGATGTGGTCCGACGGTGCCCACACGAATACTCTAATCTTTAACGTCGACAATTTCATGATCACACAGCCCACCGCGCCGGTCGTCATCCCGCCTCCGACGATGGCAATCCAGAAAGCTGGCCCATCTGGAGTCATGATCACCATGGATGACGATTCCTACCAGTGGCAGCGAAATGCCATCGCCACGCCCTCGGGCGGTGGCCCTTACCTTTGGACTTCCCAGGGAAGCTATCCAGTGTCTTACTCTTTCACCATTGTGGATTTTCCGGCTATCGCTGCTCATCGTGGCTTCGAGGCCCACATGTACCTCGTCAACGGCGACACCACTGGTGCCGGCAACCAGACTGCCGGCGCTCCGGATTGGAACTGCCCTGACCTGCTGATTTTCCGCGTTGAAAACATCGTCTCCACGTCGTACACGACCAACGGCACCACGATCACCACGAACTTCACTGACGAGGCGCGGGCTCAGATCCAATGGAAGACCAACTTTGCCAACGCTAACGCGACGAACGTCCCCGTGAACATCATCGCTCCCAGTGCTCTGGGGACCTGGACGGTGACTTTCACCGACGCCACGCACGGCGCCCTGACCGGCCCCGGAATTACGGCGACGAACTTCACCCTGCCCGATGACGCGGTTCTCAACAATTTCAGCCCGCTGACATCCTTCCTGCAGTTCGGGATGTTCAAGAACGACGGCCCGAACGACGGCCACAACAACCAGGCCCATGGCACGTTTAGCCGTGTTCAATTCACCGGAGCGGCCGCCGCATTTGACGACAATTTCGATGGCCCTACGCTGACGAACAAGTACGTCTGGCGCAAGACTTCCGCCAGCGCCGTTCAACACGTTGCTCCTGGCACCGCCTGGATGGTTGATTGGACGCTGCCGGCAAACGACTTCAATGCCCAGAGCGCCTCGATCGCCACCGGACCTTGGACGCCTGCGGTTTTCTCGACCACGTATCAAAGCGGCAACAAGGTGCACAATATGGTTTCAGCGTCCGCGCTGCCCAGCGCTAACGCCGGGCTCTATCGACTCATCAAACGGCCTTTCGAGAAGCTCCAAGTGTTGATGCCGGGGGAGACCGCCGCGCCAGGCACGCCGACCGGCAAAACCGGCACGCCTGACCCGCAAGCCGTCTACGTACCTTTTAACATCACGGTGAACGCGGTAGATGCCGATTGGAATCGCGTGAGGGCAACCGACACCATCATGATAACCAGCAGCGACATATCAGCAACGCTGCCAGCAGACGCCGCGCTGGTGGGCGGCACGGCAACATTTTCGGTTACCTTTAACACCGCTGGCACATGGACGGTTACGGCCACCGACGTGACCGACACCTCGAAGACACCGAATACTGGCAGCCCAACCGTAGCTCAGTAAGTCCGATCACCGGATGACATCGAGGGGGTGCCGCACGTCTGCGGCGCCCCCTTTCTCTTGTACGCTTTTCCCTTCGCTCTGCCGTCCTCGCCGCCACCAGCGAGGTGGTGGTGGCGGTGGCGGCATGGCGGTTCCAGCCCATGCTGCCCCTGCAGTCTATGCTATTGGAATAGAAACTCCTGGCGTCGTCACCGACAATGACCTCGGCCCGTAGAGTTCAGTGCGTCAGCGCGTACACCGCAATGTTCAGCGTCAGCTTCTGCCCGTCCTCCGGGCTCACCCCTTTGCCTTCGTTACATGAATTGTTCGCGCTGAAGGCGCA
This sequence comes from Verrucomicrobiia bacterium, assembly GCA_036524155.1. GTDB lineage: Bacteria > Verrucomicrobiota > Verrucomicrobiia > Limisphaerales > UBA8199 > DATDCV01. The sequence continues at coordinate 495 of DATDCV010000446.1, read as the reverse complement.
ACACAGGCCATCCTCACACATCACCGCCACGAGGTTTCCCTGATAAAACAGGCCCTCTAACTGAATATCCCGGGCCTCGTTCAAACAGCGGACGCGCTCGATTTTGTAGAACGAGCGGTAGATCAAGTGGTCGTATGGAATCGGGTGCACCTTTTCATCCGGAAAGATCCGGCTGAACTCGCGCCGCCAGGCTTTGGGGAAATTAGGATTCGTGCAGCACCCGGATGCGAAGAAAAAGCCGCCATGCCCGAGGTATTTCCGCAGGTTCGCAATCTCCGCCTCAGTGAGCACAAAATCGTTATGGCCGTTCATGAACAGAAACGGTGTCTCGAACAGCTCGTTATCCGTCAGCCGGACCTTTCTTTCTTCCTGGACCTTGAGAGTCGAGGTGCGCGAGACCAACTTCATCAGGTCCTGGCCGACGCCGCCGCAGTCATTGCCGTCGTTCGAGCTATATTTGACCCGCCCCATGAAGAACGTCGCGAGATTGTCAGC
>DATDCV010000445.1:0-2602 GCA_036524155.1 Verrucomicrobiia bacterium | reverse complement strand
ACATTCCGAGCGCCCCAAGTATGCGGCCGCGCTGCCGATGATTCTCCCTCTCCTCGGGGAGAGCGCAGGGGTGAGGGGGAACAAAACGTTCCAAAAACCCTCAGTCACTTGGTACTGCAATCGCCTCTTTAAGCTATATGGTTTCATTTTTGGGAAGGCGGTTCCGCAGGAGAGAGCCGTGTCAAAGCTTCCTTTGCGGTCGCGCGAACGGGTTCAAGTGGATCATTCAAGAGCGTCGTTAATTCCGCCGTCGCTATGTTCGCTGGCGCTCCAATCCTGCCAAGCACCCCGGCCGAAAGTTGCCGGATCTCGCCCGACTCGTCGCTCAAGCACTTTGTCAAGCGGGGCACGGCAGGAACGGCCCTGCGCGGAACGCGGCCAAGAGCTTCAATCCCCGCCATGCGAACAGCGGCGGCAGGGTCGTTCAACGCGTCAACCATCGCCGCGATCGCTTCCTCGCTGTCGGCTCGGATTCTGCCGAGGGCTTTCACGGCACACCGCCGATGCGCCGGGTCGGCGGCGCGCGCCAGCCGGATGAGGGCGGGGACGGAGTTTCGCAGGGCGGGCTCGCTCTTTTCGAGCCCTTGGACCGCGGCTAGTCGGGCAATAGCACTTCCGTTTTCCGCAGCGTCCATAAGCGTCGGCAAGGCCGCGATGCCAATCGCTGACAGGCTGTAGGCCGCCATCGTCCGGACAACGAAGTGCGGGAAATCCATAGCCAGTCTGAGCGTGGGGATGGAGGCTTCAGCGTCCGGGCCCATATTACCCAGGCCGGCGATGGCTGGCTGAATGATTTCAAAATTGGTATCACCGACAGCCCTCACCAACTCGGGCACCGCCGCCTTGCCAATACTGCCGAGAGCGGCCGAGGCCTCCCACCGGAGTTCGTATTGCGGCGAGCGCAACAGTCGGGCAAGGCCGGGGATGGCGGGCTCTGCCGCCGGTCCGAGGATGCCCAAGGCGCGCGCGGCGCTGCGCCGGACAGTGTTGGCCTCGAATTTCCCGGTCTTGGCGAGCACTTCGCGGCGCTGACGGCTCGGCATCTGTTCCGCCGCTAACCAGACTGGTTTGCGAAAGAAAGAATCCCGGGTTTGGAGAAGCAGCCTCAGGTCCGGTACGACTTGAGGGCCCATGGCTTTGAACGCAGCCGCCGCCTGGTCTCGCGTCGCAACGTCTGAAGAAAGCAAGCGCAGGGCCCACTCCCTGCTGGTTTTGCCCTCGTAAACCATCGCGACCGGTCGGCGCAGGAATAACCAGGACCCGCCGCCGATCACCGCCAGGGCCAGGGCGGCTATGATGAGCTGTCGCTTGGGGACGGACATTCGATGACAAAGGCAGTCTCGCAGGAAAAGCCCTTTTTTCAATCCCGCATTCCCGGCGTCACCCCGATCACAGAGCTGTGCTAGGTTCGCTGGGTGGCCTTGGCGGCCTCGATCAGCTCCCAGAACTTCGGGTTTTGCTGCAAGGCCTCGTCTTCCTGCATTTTCAGCCCGGACCGGAAAAGGAAATCCTTGAGCGTGTGTCGGTTCAGGATCCGGTGCACCAGGAGCCCCAATTCGTGGCGTTCAAAGTAAACGCGGTAATCGCCGACGCGGAAGCGGTGCAGGATGCGCCCGGCGCGCTCGAGTTTGCCGAACTCGTCCAATTCGGTTTGCATCACCTGCTGAGGCAATCCGCGGAACTCTCCCAGGATCTGCAGTTGCAGTTCCTTGGGCATGCGCGCCAACTCGGCCGCGCTGGTCGGATTGAAAATGATCTGAAAGGGACGCATTGGCCTGGGGAGACAGTGGATCGCGGCGATGGAATAATCAAGCACCTTAGCGCCGTTGACATCTCCCGCTGACCGGCTACGATATTACCTGTCACCGAAATGGCGCGTTCGTCTATCGGCTAGGACATAGCCCTCTCAAGGCTGAAAGACGGGTTCGATTCCCGTACGCGCTGCCAACCTCAGAGCCTCAGAAAAACTTTCCGACGGTACAAAAAACGCACCCACCAGAACGCGAGGAGCAGACCGACGACGGAAATCATAATATCGCCGAAACCCTGGGCCACATGCGCTTCGAGAAAGGCCCGGATGTCGCCCCCGACGAACCGACGGGCGAGGGGACGAAAACCGCCGATGATATTGGCGGTGAGGTAAATGGTGATCGAATTCATGCCCATCCAGACGAAGGGCTGGCACCAGGCACGAAATTGGAGCACGTCCACCATGAGGTAGAACAGGCCCAGCAAGATTGCGCTGTAACCGCCCGCGACCAACACGTAGGAGGAGGTCCAGATTTTCTTGATCACCGGGAATTCCAGCCCCCAGACCCAGCCAAGAGTCACACTGACGGCCCCTGCTGCCAGCAGCGAAACCACTTTGGTTTTGTCGGGCACCGCCTGATTCCTGAGCAGCAGGCCCGCAAACACGCCGAGCAGGCACGTCACCACGGCCGGGACTGTGCTGAGCAGGCCTTCCGGGTCGAAAAACTGGTCGTATTTGCGCCCCGGCAGGTACTGAAAATCGAGATGATTGACGAGGTTCAGGCCGGGATCGTATTTGCCGGTGACACGGGCGGTGGTTGCGGAAAACAGCGTTTCCGCCGCCGCCCAGGCC
>DATDCV010000444.1:0-2717 GCA_036524155.1 Verrucomicrobiia bacterium | reverse complement strand
GCCCGGGCGGCGGCGATGCCGGCGACAGCGGCGCGGGCGGCGGCGGTCGTGGTTACATAAGGCACCTTGTATTTAATCGCCGCCTTGCGGATGTAGGCATCGTCGAGCGCGCTGGCCTTGCCTTTGGGGGTGTTGATAATGAGGTCGATGGCTTTGCTGTTGATCTCGTCGGCGATGTTCGGCCGCAGGTGCTCAAGAATCTTAAAGGTGCGTTCGCACGGGACGCCGTGATCGCGGAGGAAGTGGTACGTGCCGGTGGTGGCTTTGATGCGGAACCCGAGCTCGGCGAATTTCCGGGCGGGTTCGAGGATCACCTCCTTTTCTTTGTCGGTGACAGAAATGAGCACAGTGCCCTTGAGCGGGAGCGGCCCGCCGGCGGCTTCCTGGGACTTGAAGTAGGCGAGGTCAAACGTGGCGGCCAGGCCGAGCACCTCGCCCGTCGAGCGCATCTCCGGTCCGAGCACCGGGTCAACTTCGGGGAACATGTTAAACGGCAGCACGACCTCCTTGACGCCGATGTGGGGAATGGGGCGCCTGGCGACGCCCAGCTCACGCAAGGTCGCGCCGAGCATCAAGCGGGTCGCAATCCGAGCCATGGGAATCGCGCAGACCTTGGACACCAGCGGCACGGTACGTGAGGCGCGCGGGTTGGCCTCCAGCACATAGACTTTGTCCTGGCAAATGGCGTATTGGATGTTCATCACCCCGCACACCTTCAACTCACGGCCGATGCGCAGGGTGTAATCTTCGATGGTCTTGATGTGCCGGGGCGGGAGCGTGACCGGGGGGATGGCGCAGGCGGAATCACCGGAATGGATACCGGCCAGTTCGATGTGCTCCATGACGGCCGGCACAAACGCGTCCGTGCCGTCAGCCAGCGCGTCGGCTTCGGCTTCGATGGCGTTGTCGAGGAACCGATCGATCAGGATGGGGCGCTCCGGGGTGACATCCACCGCCGCGGAGACATAACGCCGCAGCATCTCTTCATCGTGAACGACTTCCATACCGCGGCCGCCCAGCACAAAGGACGGCCGCACCATGAGCGGGTAACCGATCCGAGCCGCGATGTCGCGCGCCTGCTCGAAGCTGCTGGCCATGCCGGATTCGGGCATGGGAATACCCATTTTATCCATCATTTTGCGGAAGCGATCGCGGTCTTCCGCCAGGTCGATCGTATCGGGCGAAGTCCCGAGAATTTTCACACCCGCTGCGGCCAGCTCATTCGCGATATTCAGCGGGGTCTGACCGCCGAACTGGACCACCACGCCCTCGGGCTTTTCTTTCTCGTAAATTGACAGCACATCCTCGACCGTCAGCGGCTCGAAATAGAGTTTGTCCGAGGTGTCGTAGTCCGTCGAGACGGTCTCCGGATTGCAGTTGACCATGATGGTCTCGTAGCCGGCGTCGCGGAGGGCGAAAGCGGCGTGAACGCAACAATAATCGAACTCAATGCCCTGGCCGATGCGGTTGGGTCCGCCGCCCAACACCATCACTTTCTTCCGGGTGCTGGAGGCAACGCGGTCCGGCCGGTTGTAGGTGGAGTAATAATAGGCGGCGTTTTCGACACCGCTGACCGGCAGCGCGTCCCAGCCTTCGACCACGCCGAGGGCAGCGCGCCGGGAGCGGATGCTGGCTTCGGGAACACCGAGCAGGCGGGCGAGATAGCGGTCGGCAAAGCCGTCTTTCTTGGCCTGCACCAACAAGGCATCGGGCAATTCCCGCCCGCGGTGCTGGAGGATCTGTTCTTCGAGCACGACCAGCTCCTTCATCTGCTGGATGAACCACGGTTTGATGTGGGTCTTGGCGTAGAGGTCTTCGACGGTGGCGCCCTTGCGGAGGGCCTCATACATGATCCACTGGCGTTCGCTGCTGGCTTCATTGAGCATCTGCATCAACTCGGGGAGAGACTTCCGGTTGAGGTCCTTGGCGAAACCGAGGCCGTGCCGGCCATTCTCGAGCGAGCGAATGGCCTTTTGGAACGCTTCTTTGTAGGTTTTGCCGATGCTCATCACTTCGCCGACCGCGCGCATTTGGGTGCCTAGCCGGTCCTCGGAGCCGGGGAATTTCTCGAACGCCCAGCGCGAGAACTTCACTACCACGTAATCCCCCGAAGGGGTGTACTTGTCCAGTGTGCCGTCCCGCCAATAGGGGATTTCGTCGAGCGTGAGGCCGCCGGCGAGTTTCGCCGAGATGAGCGCGATGGGAAAGCCGGTCGCTTTGGACGCGAGCGCGGACGAACGCGAAGTGCGCGGGTTGATCTCGATGACCACCACTCGCCCGGTCTTGGGGTCGTGGGCGAACTGGATATTGGTGCCGCCGATCACGCCGATGGACTCGACGATCCGGTAAGAGAAATCCTGCAGCTTGGCCTGCAATTTCGAGTCGATGGTCAGCATGGGCGCGACGCAGTAGGAATCACCCGTGTGCACGCCCATCGCATCGACGTTCTCGATGAAACAGACGGTGATCATCTGGTTCTTGGCGTCCCGGACCACTTCGAGTTCGAGCTCCTCCCAGCCCAGCACGGATTCTTCAACGAGGATCTGGCCGACCATGCTCGCCGCCAGGCCGCGGCTGGCAACGACGCGCAATTCGTCGACGTTGTAAACGTGCCCGCCACCGGTGCCGCCGAGGGTGTAGGCCGGGCGGATGACAACCGGGTAACCGAGGTCCCGCGCGACCTTCTCGGCCTCTTCGACACTGAAGGCCGGCGCGCT
>DATDCV010000443.1:0-2937 GCA_036524155.1 Verrucomicrobiia bacterium | reverse complement strand
GCGGGAGACCAAGGTGGCAACGCAGATGGGCAATTTCGGCCAGGCTGGCGAGGAGGCGCGGCGTGTGGCGGAGATGATTTGGGCGGGCGCCATCGGCAACCTCAAGGAAGTGCATGCCTGGTCGAACCGCAACCCGGACATTTCCCAACGCGGAGTGGCCCGGCCCAAGGATACACCGGCCTGCCCAGCGCAGCTCGATTGGGACCAGTGGGTAGGGCCCGCCCCGACGCGCCCTTACCATCCCTGCTACCACCCATTTGCCTGGCGCGGTTGGTGGGATTTTGGCACGGGCGGTCTCGGCGATATGGGCATCCACAACCTCGCCCCTGTCTTCTCCGCCTTGAAGCTCGGCGCGCCGGAAACCGTCCAGGCGAGTTCCACTCCGGTGTTTGCTGAAACGGTGCCTCTCGCCGCCACCGTTCATTACCAGTTCCCCGCCCGCGGGGATATGCCTGCTCTCAAACTGCATTGGTATGATGGCGGACTGCTGCCCGAACGCCCGGCTGAACTCGAGGAAAACCGCCAGCTCGATCCCGAGGACGGGATCATTTTCGTTGGCGACAAAGGCAAAATGCTCGTCACCGGCTGGGGCGGTGAGCACCCGCGGCTCCTCCCCGAATCTCGCGACAAAGCGTATCAGCGGCCGCCAAAATCCCTGCCGCGCTCGATCGGCCATTACAAAGAATGGGCGGAAGCCTGCAAACACGGCACGCCTACCCGCTCGAATTTTGGCTTCGCTGGGCCCCTCACCGAGGCCGTCCTGCTCGGCAGCGTCTGCATCCGCAACGGCGGCGATCCCTTGGTTTGGGACAGCCAGAACTTCAAGATCACCAACGACCCCGATGCCAACAAATACCTCCACTACCAGTACCGAAAAGGCTGGACCCTTTAACGCTGCTTCTTACCAACGTATCCCTCACTCTCGATTCGGAGCGCCGAGTTGCACTCGGCTTATCGGCGGCCGTCGGCTCGCTTAAGCCGATTAAAAATCGGCGCTCCCACCAACGCGGCACTTGTCAACGCAATTTGTGCTTGCATCCCTCGTCCCTTTTGCTATAAACACCGCTACTCAGCAGCGAAGACCTGGTGATTCGGAAATTGTCCTTTGGCTTCAGAGCGGACAGTTTGAGACCTGCGCTTGGGAACGGTCGCCTTGTCTGAGCAGCGGAAATAGCACAGAAACTAGTTATGGCGGCCAGATTATTCGTGGGCAACCTGCCCTTCACCACAACCGAAAACGACCTGCAGGATCACTTCGCCCAGGCAGGGGCGGTGATCGCAGTCAACATTATGCAAGACCGAGCCACAGGTCGCTCACGCGGTTTTGCATTTGTCGAAATGAGTTCGCAAGAGGACGCCACCAAGGCCATCTCGATGTTCCATCAGAAGGACTTCCAGGGCCGGCCCCTCACCGTCAACGAAGCCCGGCCGCGCGAAGAGCGCCCGGCCGGCCCGCGCGGCGGTGGCGGCGGCGGCGGTTACCGCGACCGGCGCTAACAAGGCGCCAACGGAAGATTCCCTTTTTCTGCGCCGTTGTTTGCGAACGACGACGGCCAGAGTTTTCACCGGCCAGCCCCCGGGGGCGCTCTCTCGTGCCCCGGCGACTGCCGCATTGCCCTTCACTTTGTCTTCCACTTTGTCTCCCCCTTCGTCCTTCATGCCACCTCGCTTCTGATTGGAGCCATGAACCGGCGACCCCCTGTCCTTGGGGAGAAAATTCCCCGAACAAGTTCGGGCATTGCACCCCTGAGCCCCTCTTGTGTCTCAGGCGTTCGCGTGTCCCTCTCTCCTCGGGGAGTGGGGTAGGGGTAAGAGGGAATTTCTTAAGCTGGGTTCATGGGGAGGACAGAGGGTGAGGTGGATTTCCGTCGAACGCCTATGGAAAGCCCTGGTTCGATCCAAATGATACACCTCTCACTATTATCGATTTTGTCTTCGTCGCCCTCGCCGCTATTCTCTGCCCGAATGTCGCCTCCAATCACAAATCGCGCCCGATCGACACGCTTCACACTCCGCGTTCCTCAACCCTCTCGGTAATCGCCTATGCGCAAAACCCTGACCCCGTTTTGGCTCCTGTTCATCCTCACCGGCCTGAACCTGCTAAACTACGTCGACCGCTATGTGCTCTACGCGGTCAGGACTCCGCTCGCTAACGACTTCGGCCTCAACTTCGGCGATTCCGGCCGCACCGTCACCGCCTTCATGCTCGGCTATTTCCTGACCTCCCCTTTCTTCGGCTACCTCGGTGATCGATTTCCCCGCAAGTGGCTCATCGCTTTCGGCATCTTTGTCTGGAGCATCGGCACAGTGTTGACCGGTTTTGCCACCGGCTTCGGAATGCTCCTCGGCTTCCGCGTCCTCGTAGGCCTGGGCGAGGCCAGCTATGCCACCATCAGCCCCAGCCTGATCTCGGACGCTTATGGACCCGAGAAACGCAACAACGCGCTCACTGTCTTCTACGTCGCCATCCCGGTCGGCGCCGCGCTCGGCTACATCCTCGGCGGCACCATTTCGTCCCACTGGAGCTGGCGCGAAGCCTTCATCTGGACCGGCATCCCCGGCCTGCTCCTGGCGCTCGTTCTCCTCCCCTTCACCGACCCGCGCCGCGGCCAGGCCGATCTCGCTTCGGGCGAGGTTCCCGCCAAACCCGCCCCACGCGACTACCTCAAGCTGTTTGCCAACGCCAACTACCAGCTCGTTGTTTGGGGGTACGTCGCTTACACCTTTGCCCTGGGCGCTTTCGCCCTTTGGGGACCGACCTATCTCGAAGTCATCTACAAGGTCCCCACCAAATACGCCGCCAACTTCTTCGGCGCAGTCGTCATTGTCGCCGGCCTGGTCGGTACCACCCTCGGCGGACTCGCCGCCACCGCTTGGCACAAACGCAACCCCGCCGGCTACGCCTTGCTTCTGTCCATCTCGACTTTCTTGGCGGTG
>DATDCV010000442.1:0-24128 GCA_036524155.1 Verrucomicrobiia bacterium | reverse complement strand
ACGATGCGCAGATCCTTGGCCTTGTCAAGGCCCTGGCCTCAACCAACAGCCTTTATTATCTGCATCCGAGTTTCGGCTATTATTTCGAGCCGTTTTTCGCCGAACCGCACCGGCTCGTTTACCGGCTGCAGTCTTACCCCACCAATATGCTCATCAAGCCGCCGCTGACCGCGGAGCTGGTGGACCAGAACCAAAAGTTTTGGTCGGAAATGAGCCAGGGCGTGCTTAAGCAGGTCCGGACGGTGGCGGAATTGGGTGCGCAGAAGACGAAAGAAGGCCCGCTGGATCGGTTTTTCCGCCCGCTCCTGGAGCGCGTCCACGTCACCAGGCTGGGTAACCCGGACGCGCTTTGGCTGGCACACATCTCATCCCGGGCGCTGAATTCGCTTGGCGTCGACCTGCAGCGGCAGGGGATGTACCCGGAAGCGGGCGCGCACTTCCTCGACGCAAAAGAGTTGTTCACCAATAATGTTGCCGCGGCAATCAACCTCGAGTTCAACCGGGCCCTCAAGGACAATAACGCCCCCCTTCAGCAAGCCAAACGGACTGACGAGCAACTGGGAGGGTACCGGCGGATTCAGGACATGATGAACGATAATGGCCCGGTTGACGAACCGAGGTATTGCTATGCGCTCGGACGAGAGTTCTTCCTGGGTAACAATCACCGGCAGGCAGCCCAGGAGTTCAATCGCGTGGCTCAGCTGGCGCCGGAAGGCTCGGCGGACAATTTGAGTTCACGATTGCTGCTGGCGCGCTCCGCGATGCTCGTGGGAATGCCTGACGAAGGACTCAAGGTCATTAACGACCTCCACGCGCGCGCCGCCGCGCTGGGCCTCTCCGAGACCAATGCACCCGATTTGCTGCAGCTTGAGACTATCGCCTATTTCTTCAAGTCCGACACCAACGCGGCCATCAAAGCGATCGACACGACTCTCGCCGCTTACCCCACAAATGTGTCCCTGCTCGACATCGCGACCACGCTATTGGTCCAGGCCGGCCTGACCAACTCCGCCCGCAAGCTCGTCGAAACCGCCTGGACCACCTATCCACGTGACGTCCAGCTGCTAAATACGGTGGTCCAGGGTTACTTGGGGACTGGCATGACTAATACCGCCATCCAGTTGATCGACGCCGCGCTGACCGCGAATCCCGGAAACGAAGCGTGGCTGGCGGCGGGGACCAAGTTGTACCTCCAGGCGGGCTGTTACCCCAAGGCGCTCGCCACCGCCGAGCAACAGCTCAAGACCCGGCCCGATAATGTGTCCGCGTCCTTTGCCAAAGGCGTGGCCTGCCTGAAGCTGAACGATTTCACCAACTCCGCCGCCGCTTTTACGACCCTCGTCCGGCTGGGCACTAACGACTTCCCCGACCTGTATTACCCGGCCCTCATCAACAGGGGCTTCGCCTTTTGGAAATCCGGCAAGCTCGACGAAGCCCGGAGAGACTACGAATCACTCCGGCAGTCCTTCCCCAATGCACCGCAATTTTCGTATAGCCTGGGCGAGATCGCCTACACCAAAAAGGACACCAAGGCCGCGATTCGCAATTACGAGCTTTTTCTGAGCCGCGCGCCAACCAACACTGCCGAGGCCTCCAACGTCCTGGCCCGCCTCAAGGAATTGCGCGGGGGCTCACGGTGAGCCGCTGACATGCGGGTCACGCACGTCATCACGCGGCTGATTGTCGGCGGGGCCCAGGAGAACACGGTCGCCTCGGTTCTGGGTCTACGGCGCATGCCCGGCCTGCAAGTTGACCTCATTTCCGGCCCGGCCACAGGCCCGGAGGGCAGCCTCGGGCATCTCTGTGCGGCCGAACCCGGACTGCTTACCACCCTGCCGCAGTTGGTTCGCCGCATCAACCCCTGGACGGACTGGCTGGCTTTGCGCGCCCTCACGCGCACGTTTCTCGGCACCCATCCCGACATCGTCCACACCCACAGCGGCAAAGCCGGGCTGTTGGGAAGGCTGGCCGCGGCGCGTGCCAGTGTTCCAGTCGTTATCCATACGATTCACGGACCATCCTTCGGCGCTTTCCAGGGACCGCTGGCGAACGCCCTGTTCACAACCGCCGAGCGCCGCGCCGCGCGTGTCACCACTCATTTTGTAGTCGTTTGCGACGCGATGAAGGAACAATACCTTGCCGCAGGAATTGGCGAGCCCGCGCAATACACGAAAATCCTTAGCGGTTTTGAGCTGGGCCCGTTCCTTTCAGCCACAAACGATTTGCGGTTGCGGGACCGACTCGGCATCCGGCCCGACGACCTTGTCATCGGCAAGATCGCCCGTCTGTTCAAATTGAAGGGGCACGATGATCTCTTCGCAGTCGCCACCAATTTGGTGCGGGCATGTCCGCGCATCAAGTTCCTGCTCGTCGGAGACGGACCCTGGCGGGGCCGGTTCGAGGCGAAAGCCTGCGCGCTGGGACTTCAAGACCGGTTTGTGTTCGCCGGATTGGTCCCCCCGGAGAAAGTGGCGAGCTTTGTTGGAGTGATGGATGTGCTGGTCCATTTGTCCGCACGCGAAGGTCTGGCGCGCGCCCTCCCCCAGGCGATGGCCGCCGGCCGCCCGGTCGTAGCTTACGATGCCGATGGCGCGGGCGAAGTCTGCCGCGACGGAGAAACCGGATTCCTGGTCAGGCGTGGGGACCTGGAGACCGTTCAGAAACGCCTGCTGCAACTGGCGGAGGACCCGGAGCTGCGGAATCGGCTGGGCCGGGCCGGACGCGAGTTCGTGCGCGGCCGATTTGGGGTGGACCGGATGGTGGAAGACTTATACAGCTTGTACACCCGGTTGGAAGCTCAGCGCCTCCGCGGCAGCCCGCCGCTTTCCACCCACCGGATCGCATGCTGAAGCAGTTCGGTGGCGCCGTCCAGGTTCAGCTTTTGCTTAATCCGGGCGCGGTAAGTTTCCACGGTGCGCATATCGAGGCGTAACTGGAGGCTAACGGCGCGGGTGCTCAGCCCCTGCCCCAAAAGCTCGAAGACCCGCAATTCACGATCCGTGAGGCTGTCAATCCCGAGTCCGACCTGGCCCCGTGGCCGGCCAGCCATTTTGGCCGTGACGTCAGCCAACTGGGCCTCGCTCAGATAAATGTTGCCCGCCAGCACGGTCCGAATCGCTTTCAGCACGCTTTTGGTTGCTTCCTGTTTGGTAATATAGCCTCGCGCGCCGGCCCGGATGGCCCGTTCCGCGTACAGCGATTCGTCGTGCATCGACAGAACCAGCACCGGTATTTCCGGGTGCCGAATATGCAGGTCCTTGAGCAGATCCAGGCCGTGCGACTCCCGAAGTGTCAAGTCGACCAGCACCAGATCGGGCTGGGTAGTGTTTGCCAACAGCAAGGCCGGTTGATGGTCCGCTGCCTCCCCGCAAACGGCGAGATCCGGCTCGCGCTCGATCAGTTCCCTGAGGCGTTCCCGCACCAGCGGGTGGTCGTCAACTATCAGGACGCGTGTCTTCTTCCGTTGTTCCCTCTTAACGGAGCCCATGAATCCCTGCATAGGCGACCGCCAGCCCCTTGGCAAGGCTAATTACACGGGTGAGCCAGGGGAGGTCATAAGCCGGCTGCAAGCCGGCGCTCCGTGCAAAACAAAAAGAGCGACCCAGGCGCAGGTCGCTCCTCGTGTCTTCCTAAACAGTCATCCCCTCCTTTTTGAGTCGATCGTTCGAGCTGGTCGTATTGTCAGCAGCCAAGCGGCCCGTACAAATGGGGTGTATACCCACTGAGAACCAGGGAACGAACCCAGATATTGCCCCAAAGGGGCGTAAAGGACGCATAACCAAAAGGTACTGGTTTTACCGTTTGTTTACCATTTCGTTACCAGGTTTGGAGTTTCATGGTGGTAAAGGCGGGTGCCGCAGAGAGTGGGGGCCTGAATTACCCGGGGGTTGACCATAAACACGGCGGAAGGCGGGTTCGATTTCCCGCATGTAATAGCGCTGCCAGTCCTGCTCCCGCGAGGCTCGACCGACGGCGGCCCAGTCCCAGTTTTCGGGATCTTCTTTCGCATTGCGGCGCCTGAACTTGAGATAAACTTTAAGGAGTTGGCAAACGACGGCCAACTCGCTGGGTTTGCGCGGGCGCCGCACGCCGAAGAGCATTCGTGCGGTATAGCGGTCCAGGCTGCGGCGCCGGAGCGTCAGAGTCGAGTAATGAGTCTTGCGAGTCAGCGGGTTTTCACGGGGCCCACTCCTGCACTTGGATTTGATCCGAGTGGGTTTGGAGACTTTGAGTTCATCCGCAATCCGGGCAAAGCCCAGGCCCTGGGCGCGGAGCAAGACAAAGCGCTGCTGCGTCTCAACATCATTCATGACACCCATTCTACCCGGCGCGCGCGAAATCCGTCATGCGACAATAAGCGACAACAAGCGAAATTCAGGGTCGTAAATGCGAAACAGGAACGAACTAGACCAAGGAATGGGGGACAGAGGACAGGGGACGGGATCTGTCGCGAGAAAGCGCGGGAGGCACATTGTAGGCGACGAGGTAACGAGTCGACACGTTGATGATCGTGGGCGACAAGATCACAGCTTCGACTCCTCACGTCGTCGCCTACAATCTGTTCTGTCTCGACTTACGTCGTCGCCTACAATCCGGTGCGCAATTTGCGGCCGAACCGCTCGGCGGAACGCGGGGCAAAGGCGAAATATTTGAGCAGGATGCCTGTCCTACGCGAAATCAGTTCGACGTCTCAGGGAGAACGTGATCCGCAGGAGTGATCTGGCAGGTGGGTTTCTCTGAAACGGTATTCATGTTGTAGCTGGTCGCAAAGGCCGAAGCTGAATCAGCCGGGCAGGTAACGCTGCTCTTGAGGTATCCGCTGATGTCCGCGAAATTAGGTGTCACATCCGGAGCTGATTTGTTCTCGAGAGCCCATTGCTGCTTAGCGCCGTCTATTTGCTTCAGGTTGTTGATGCACGCCTGGGCTTGTGAAGTTGTGCGCGCACGAACCCATGTGGGGGCGGCAATTGATGCCAATAGCCCGACTATCGCGACTACGATCATGATTTCGACCAAGGTGAACCCTGAACTTCTTGAATTACCGATTTTCATACTGCGCTCTTTCCAAGATGCGGCGTGAACACAGCAAACGGCGGTTTATTGATGATTACAGAGCTGTTCACGAATTGCCGTTTGCTTACCGCACTTCCCGAGACAGCAAGTTCCGGTCCGAATCTTAAACCGTTCGTGTACAATGCAAAAGGCCTGAAAGCAAGTGCTCCCAGGCCTTGAGGAATTGGAAATGGTATGCTTAGTTAGAGGTGTCCAACGGCAGGACATGCTTATAGTTGCCGTTAGCATCGCCAGTAGGCTGGACCTGGCATACGGGCTTCTCGCTCACAGTGGTCAGAGTGTAACTGTTAGCGAAAGTAGCAGCCGCACCTCCGGACGGGCACGTCACCGCGCTCTTGAGATAACCGCTGACATCCGTGAAGGCTACGCTCGCGTCTGTGGCCTGTTTGGTCTCCAAGGCCCACTGTTGCGTAGCGCCGTCAATCTGGCGCAGGTTGTTGATACAAGCATTCATCTGAGACTGCGTGCGTGCCCGGACGAAGTTCGGGATAGCAATCGCGGCCAACAGACCGATGATCGCGACAACGATCATGATTTCCACCAGGGTGAACCCTGACTTATTCGATGTTCTAATGTTCATGCTAACTATTTGACCTTTCTGTTTGCTTGCGGCGTGAACCATGCAACAAGCGGGTTAATATCATGACGGTTTCGTTCACACTATTGCCTGCTGCAACCGCGAGCATCGAGGTAGCAAACGGAGTGCCAAGTCCCTCTTAAAGTTCCAGGTTTCAAGTTCCAAGTTGCAGGTTGAAGGTACATATTTCGAATGCCGGAACCCATCGTCCACTGTCCACAGGTTACAGTGCCATCACGTAGTGATGAAAAGACGGTAGCCGTGCGACTTCAGTCCACGGGCGATGCGCCGATCCATCAAGGGGTTGCGTCGCGTAGCGACGCCGGACGGGTCCGTTCGGGGCGGAGAATGCGGAGGGGGCAAGCGGTCAGGCGTCGCTACGCGACGCATGGGGGTGCGGGGGGCGTGATGGACCCCCGTGGACTGAAGTCGCACGGCTACCGTCTTGGCACCGCTACGCGGTGCACTCCAGCCCGATCTCGTCCTCGTTCTCGTCCTCGATCGTTCGGGTTCCAGGTGAGCAAAAGATCGAGGACGAGGAAGAGGATGAGGACGATTGCGCAAAGCAAAAGAGGCTTGGGAGAAACCTCCCAAGCCTTTGACAATGGCTGACTTATTTTGAGACTCGCGGAGCTCGTTCCTCCGACCGCTAATTCGCCGTATCAGCCGGCAATCGATGCGGATTCTTCGGATCGCTGCCCATCTTGAGGCAGGTGGGCTTGTCCTGAACCGTGCCGAGCTGGTAGCTGTCGGCAAACGTCTTGCCGCCGGCTGGGCAGACAACCTGGTTCTTCATATACCCGCTGATCGACTGATAATCGACCTGTGCGGTGTCGCCTTGTTTGGTTTCGAGCGCCCAGGTCTGAATTGCGCCGTCGATCTGCCGCAAGTTGTTGATGCAGGAGTTCATCATCGCTGTCGTCCTGGCTTTCACGAAGTTCGGAATCGCAATCGTCGCCAGCATCCCGATGATGGCCACGACGATCATGATTTCAACCAGCGTGAACCCTCCCTGTTTGGGTCGTTGTATCTTCATGTCTTTACCTTTCGCTGTTGCGGCGTGGACGAAGCGGCAGGCGTATATGATTAATACAGTTCTGTCCACGTATTGCCTGCTGCTAACCGCACTACAATAATACCCGCACCTGGGGAAAAGTTGCAAGGAGCATTGTCGTGCGTTGAAGCGTTAAACCGTTGAAGCGTTGAACCGGCGGAGGCCAAAAACCGCGGAATACGCGGAATACACGGAAAATGCGCTCAGAACAGGGTTCTGAGGGAAACGGAGGGCTGCCCACCGCCACTTTCCGTGTATTCCGTGTATTCCGCGGTTAGAAAGAAGTCTTCGAGACGGTGTATTCTGCGGTCATTTGCAGGCCTGCAACACCGCTGTTGTGACGGACCGCCTCAAACAGGGACAATTCGGCGGCCCCTGTCCAGAACTCAGACAACCCCGCCAGAGCCTCCAACGCGGAGCTTCTCCAGGATTGGCAAACGCCCTGCTCTTTTCTTCCCAGCACGCGGACACTGATCAGTCTTTCTTTCCAGCGCGTCCTGTTGTGCAAAACGGGCCAGCAGAGCCCGTATTGAATCAAATGCAAACCACGGCAGAGCCTGAGAAAGATGAGCGGATGCCCGCCATTGCTGGACCTGAAAACGGGGACCCGGCGGCCCCATGGTTAACGCCCCTGAGATTCGCGCTCGTCCTTGCCGTCTTTATATTCGCCGCTTTTCCCAGCCTGCTACTCGGCACCGCCACTTTCGCCTATCGGGACTTCGGCATGTTCAGTTACCCGGTCGCGTTTTTCCACAAAGAAAGTTTCTGGCGCGGGGAAATACCACTGTGGAATCCATATAACTATTGCGGAATACCTTTCCTGGCTCAGTGGAATACGATGGTGCTCTATCCACCCTCTGTCATTTACCTCTTGCTGCCACTCACGTGGTCTCTGCCCTTTTTCTGCTTGGCGCACCTTTTTTCGGGCGGCCTCGGGATGTATTATCTTGCGCGGGAATGGACCAGGAACCAACTCGCCGCCGGCGTTGCCGGGGTGATCTTCTCTTTCAGCGGGCTGATGCTGAATTTCCTGATGTGGCCCAGTCATGCGGCGACATTTGCCTGGGTGCCTTGGGTTTTATGGCTAGTTCCGCGCGGCTGGCGGCATGGCGGAAAAAGGCTCGCAGTCGCTGCCGTCGCAGCCTCCCTCCAGATGCTCGCGGGTGGGCCGGAGACGATTCTGTTTACGTGGGTGATCTTGTTATTCCTCGCTTGCGGCGAATGGTTTTCCGGGAGCGCCGACATTCCTGTCGGCTTCGCTGCAGGCCGCAGGGACAGGTCGGAAAGCCGACAGGGATGTCGGCGCTCCGGGTGGATCATTCCCTTCCGCTTCTTGTCCATAGCGATTCTCGTGGCACTCGTTTGCGCGGCTCAGCTTTTGCCTTTTCTCCAATTGCTCTCACTTTCCCAGCGAAATACCGGTTTCGGATCAATGTCCTACGATTGGTCAATGCCCTTGTGGGGCTGGGCAAATTTCCTCGTGCCGCTGTTGCGCAACGGCGCGACGTCGCACGGGGTGTTCTACCAGCCGGAACAGCAGTGGACCTCCTCCTATTATGTGGGCGTAGCGACCATATTTCTCGCCTGTGTTGCCCTGTGGCGGGCGCGTGATTGGCGAACCCGAATGCTTGGCGCGTTGGTTCTGCTTGCGCTCATCCTGGCTTTAGGTGACAGGGGCCTTTTGTATCGTGGGGTGCGCTGGTGCCTCCCCTTAATTGGCTCCGTTAGGTATCCAGTGAAGTTCACCATCCTCATCTCGGTACTGGCCCCGCTCCTGGCGGCGATCGGCATCGCGCACTTGATGAAAAGAGGGAAAAACCTCGGCCGGTTTGAATGGGGATCCGCGACGGTACTACTGATCCTCACCGCAACTGTCGTCGTCTTGGACCGATCCAGTCCCCTGTCGGAGGCTGTCTCGACCAAGGCTCTGACCAACGCTTTGGCTCGGGCGGGATTCTTTGTGGCAGTTCTTGCATCAATTGTGACGCTTCTCCAGTCGCATGGCCGGCGTCGCATTCTGGTTGGTGCACTTCTTCTGGCGTTGTGCTGGTTGGATCTCTTCACCCATGTCCCGAACCAGAACCCGACCGTACCTCCCGCAATCTACGCCGCGAACTGGGCCAGAAATCAGCAGCAATTTGGCGATGACGTCAGACTCGGAGAGAGTCGCGTAATGCTGGCTCCGGTGGCGGAAGAAACACTTCGGCTTAATGCCACACCCAGCCTCAAAAACGACTTGCTGGCCAACCGTCTGGCTTTCTTTGCGGACTCCAACCTTCTGGACGGCGTGCCTCAAGTCTACGGATTCTTCTCCCTGGCCCCTTATCACATGTCCGAATTGGCGAATCTCCCCTACGTCCAGACTAATCGTGATTTCTCTGTCCTGATTGATTTTATGGGCGCCACGAAAACGACCGTGCCTGGAAAACCCCTTGACTGGGAAGATCGCCCCAACGCCATGCCCATCGTAACAGCAGGGCAGAAGCCTGTCTTTGCGGACGAAAAGGCCAGCATTGCTGCCCTGCTTCAGACAAATGTCAATTTCCGCAGGATCGTGCTGTTGCCTGCGGAAGCCCGCGCCAGCATCTCAACCACATCTCAGAATCCCGTGCGGGTGTTGAACAGTCAGTTTGAGCGGCACAAAGTGCGCCTCCAAGTTGAGACACCGGCGCCCAGCATGGTTGTGATCTCTCAAAGCCATTACCCGGCCTGGCAAGCGTTCATCGATGGCAAACCAGCGAAGATCTGGCGCGCTAACTACGCCTTCCAGGCGCTGGAGGTACCCGCTGGGAAACATGAGGTGCTAATGAAATACCAAGATAGGAGCTTTCGAGCCGGAGTATTTCTCTCCTCCCTTGGGCTGATCGCCTGCGTCAGCGTTTGGCTGGTCGCCAAGGAATGACGCCTTAGCGTGAACGCAAATCAAAACTCAGGTGCGGCAGACTCGGCCAAGCAGCAGACGCAGAGGCCAAAGCTCGAAATTGAGACCGTTGCGGCGCTGGCTGCAACCGTTCTAGTAGGGGTCTGGTTATTCCTGGCAATGGTTTGCGCCGGCCCGCTGTGGCGGGATGAAACGAACACCCTCAACGTCGCGCTGATGCCCTTGAGCGAGCTATGGAAAAACCTGCCCTTTGAGTCCTTCCCGCCGCTTTTTTTGCTGATATTGCGGGTATGGAGTTTTCTTGGCATGGCCGGGAACGATGCCGGCATTCGCCTCCTTTCATTCTTCATTGGTCTATTGTTCCTCGTGTCGCTTTGGCTGTGCGTTCGCTGGATCGGTGGGCGTGCGCCAACGCTGACACTCGCTCTGCTGGGCAGCCTTCCCGCATTCATTTTTACGATGAGTTCCAACCGGGCATACGGACTGGCAATGTGTCTGCTCTTGCTGACGTTCGGAACAATATGGCGAGTAGTCGAATTCCCTTCGAAGGTTCGGATTTTGGCAGCGGGACTCACCAGTTTACTATTTGCCCACTGCCTTTACTATGACGTCATATTCCTTGGCGCGATCTTGATAGGCGCGTGTCTGGTGGTAATTCGGCGGCGGCAATGGAGAATCCTCGGCGCGCTGTTCGGGTTCGGCACGCTTATTGGCGTGACGTTGCTGGTCTACGCCCCGACTCTCCAAAGCGGCTCCACGCACGCTCGGGTAACGCGAGGGCCCTTCACTTTTGAGGTCCTTTGGATAAAGTTGAACGATGCGCTGTCTAGACGTTCCAGCGGGCAGATTCCCGGATGTGAAATTAGCGAAGTATGGCTCTGGCTTGCATTGATTGCGGTGGCAATACTCACAGCCCTCGTGATGCAATACCGTCGCGGAAAAGTGTCGCCGCGCGAGACTGGGGTTGCAGTAAACTCAAACGGCGCCGATTTGGCATTGTTCAGCATTTCAAGCCTCCTCTGCGGTGTAGCAGCCTACCTGTTCTTTCTCTTTAGATTGAAGTTCCCCACTCAAGCGTGGTACTACATGGGAGTGCTCACGCTGTGCGCCGTGACACTCGAGGCGGTGCTAAACGTAAGCTGGCGAGCAACACGCCCATGGCACTTTTGGCGCATCGCACTACTCGTCCTCCTGGCCGCCTGGACTGCGCCGGCGATGTGGCGGGAGGCGCATACACGGCGCACTAATGTCGACCTGGTTGCAGCAGTGCTTAAAGAAAAAGCCAAAGCGGGAGATTTCATTGTGGTCCACTTCGCGTTCGAAGGGATTACGTTTGAACGCTACTACGACGGAAAAGCGCCATGGTTGACTGTTCCACCCATTGGTTCACACAAGGTGCATCGGTCCGACCTCATTTGGGAGAAAATGCATGAGCGTAATCCAATGGGTCCGGTACTGGCAGAGGCTACCAAAGCCCTTCGCAGCGGGAACAGTGTTTGGGTCGCCGGGCGCATCCCTCGCGTACCCCAGCAGCTTCCGGCGCCCCGTCCTCCAAATTCGAGCGACCAACGTGGCTGGAGCCTGGAGGAGTTTGGTCGCCATTGGGCATCCCAGTTAACGGCCCACTTATTGAGCCGGGCGACGGAGACGCGTTCATTTACAGATACCTCAAATGTCCCGGTTAATTTCTTCGAAAATCTTCCCCTGCTGCAATTCTCAGGGTACAAGCACAGCGCGGAGCAAACCCCAGTTTCACAAATTAGCGGGGAGCAAATAACACGCCGATGAATGCGGTGTTCAAGTGGCTCTCGGCATTTCCTGTCCAGCGCAAACTATTCTGGCTGGCTTCTATTTTGGGGTGTTTGAGCGTAGCAAGTTGGCTTTGGTTCTTCTGCGCTCACTCAAGCCAGGTCTCCTTCCTGTCGCGACAGGGACCCGCCGAGTGGATAGTGTATCCCAAACCACCTTCAGGGCAGGTCCAAGCCTGGACGGATCTGCCGACAACTCCGGGACTCAAGGCGGCATTCAGCAAGTCATTCACACTGGCGCGTGTTCCTGCTTCTGTCACGCTGCGAACGAAAGCGTTGCGAAAATGCTTAATCTGGATTAACGGCACGTCAATACCTCTGCCTGATAGTGACCTAAACTGGAAAAACGGGCACCAGATCGAGGTTGCGCACTATCTCACAGTTGGGGAAAACTCGATTCGCGCGGAAGTTAAAAATAATGGCGGCCCACCCGGCTTGTGGTTCACGATGCGAGGAGAGGATTTCGAGTTGTTATCTGACCGCTCCTGGAAAGTGTCATACGAGGGAGCAGTTTGGCTCCACGCCGCCCTCGCTTCCGACCCGCTTCGAATCGAGAAGGGGAATCCACTCTACGGAGGGGAGACTACGCTCGAATCAGTTCGCCTGAGGTGGAAAACCTTGGCGGTTTTTGCGTTTTGCGCTGCGGCCTTGGTGCTGGTGGCCAAGTACTGGGGTTCCGCAGATAAATGGGCTTCTGCTCTGCCCGCCCGTGTAAAAGCCATGTCTCCGGCCAGCCTCGTGCTACTGGCTATCATGGTGGCCTGGGCCGTGCTCATTTTCCACAACGCCCGCGTCCTGCCGCAGCGGGCCGGTTTCGATCACAGCGGGCATGTAGAATACATCGGCTGGATCCAGCAGAACCGATCGCTGCCCAGCCCCACGCATGGGTGGGAAACTTTTCAACAACCTTTGTACTACGCACTTTCCTCGGCAATCCTCAGCCTGTTCCATCAGTCAGCCAGCAGCTTTGAGGGCGTCGTTGCGCTGCGCCACCTCTCCCTGGGGGTCGCGCTGGCTCACTTATTCTGCATTTTTGCCATTCTTCGCATGATTTTCCCCAATGACAACGCAAAGCAAAGCGTGGGGTTGGTGGTGACGGGCTTCATGCCCATGCACCTGTACCTCGCTCATTACGTTACTAATGAGATTCTGGCGGCTGGTCTGATGTGCGCGACTTTGTTCTTCATTCTCAAGCTTGTGACGAGAGAGGCTGGGAGCATCTTCACCTTTATGGCTCTCGGGCTCTGCTTCGGGCTTGCCCTGCTCTCAAAGGTGACCGCCATAATCTTGGGACCCCTGTTTATAGCCGTCCTCATCTATAAATGGTACAAAGCAAAACCTGGAGCTTCCCGTTGGAGTCCGCCAGCGCTGGCGGTTGCGCTTGCACTCTCCTGCTTTGGTTGGCGTTCATGGCAGTTATGGCGTGAGTCAGGGCACTGGCTCTTTTGTGATCCTCGATGGACGTATGGCGTGTCGTATTTCCAGGATCCCGGGTTCTATACATTCGAGACTCTTACCAGTTTTGGAAGTTGTCTCAACCATCCGTACTACGGCGGTTTGTCGAGCTGGTTGGACGGAGTTTACTCGACAGTCTATGGCGATGGATTGTGGGGCGGGGTATGCGTGATGGGCAATGACCGCCCGCCATGGGACTATAGTTTGATGGCAGTCGGTTATTTACTGGCGCTCTTGCCAACGACGCTCATATTCGCGGGCCTGGTCGTGGTTGCACTAAACGCGCTCCGGAAACCCGAGCCGGTGTGGCTAGTCCTGATGGCGTTCAGTTTCTGCCTGGCGCTCGCATTGCTTTATTGGAGCTTGAGTTTGCCGACGTATGCCGTGGCGCGGGGAATTTATTGTTTATCGGGTTTGGCTGCCATTGGGGTGTTCTGTGCCCTCGGCTGGCAATCCCTGACTACAAAGTTCAAACACCTGCGCGGCGTTATCGTCCTCGTGCTGCTGGTGTGGGCGATGACCAACTACGCCTCCCTTTGGATTCGGGCGGATCCTGCCAGCACTCAAGCGGCCCTGGCAAAGGGATTTCTCGAGAGCAATGATACCGTGGCGGCAGTGGCCTGCCTGGAGAGAGCGTTTCAGACGGAGCCCACGAATAAGGAGGCTCACGCCTGTCTTTTCAATCTCATGGCGAAGCAAGGGCGGGCTCCAGAAGCTGCCGAATTCGCTGCTAAAATGCTCCAGCAATATCCCACCGATCCAAGCTGGCATTTAAACCTGGCGCGCGCTCTTGAAGCAAAGGGCCAACTAGAAGAATCGCTGGAAGCAACCCGCAGAGCCATCGCGTTAGGGCCTGACAGCCCAAGCGCTCGAATGGAGTTGGCATTGCGACTGGCAAAGGCAAAACGATATGCAGAGTCTATCGCAGCAACCAGGGAAGCGCTGAGAATACTGCCTGCAGAGCAAGAGCCCCATTTGATCCTGGCAAAGGCTCTGTTGGCTGAAGCAGCGCACCCGGGACTTCCTTTGGACGAATTGGTCAGCGCGGATTTCACGATGGTCGCAACGAACGCAACGGCTAAAGAACGCCTCGTCGCCGAGGCCATTGAGCATCTTCACTTCTTCCTCTCTTTCTCGCCGGATCATACCGAAACTCTGGAGCGTTTGGCTTGGATCCTTGCCACCTCGGACATTTCGCGACTGAGAGACGGCAGAATGGCCGTGCAACTTGCAGAACGAGGCTGTAAGTTCACCAAGTACAAGCATCCAGCCCTGCTTCTCGCGCTGGCCGCTGCATACGCCGAAACTGGCCAGAAAGCTGCCGCGATGGCCACTCTAGAACAGGCAAGATTGTTGCTGCAGGACCCGCAAGATGGTGCGCTTTGGAAACGTTACCGCTTCTTGTCCGAGTTCATTCCTTCAAGGCCCCCGAACTGGACCGGGGAACCATGAGCTTGGATCCGCCCGGTAAAGCGCAGGCCCAGATTAATCCGCAGCCGGCCAAGGCAATAATGGAAATGACACCCCCGATGCGGAAATAGGGGTCGATATATCGCAGGGTAACGCGGTGCTTTCCCGGAGGCACCTGTAGCGCCTGAAATGCCAGGTTCGCCCTCAGCACCGGTGTGGGGCTCCCATCGACCGATGCATGCCAGAGATGATAAAAGGATTGCGATAATACTATCAAACTCGGTTCCGCCGTAACCACTTCAGCCTCGATCTTTTGAGCCGTGAATCGAGGGTTTAGAACCTTACAGTTGGTGCTGTTTGTTATCCGAACCAGTGAACGAGCCATTTCAGGCAGATACACAACTGCACGCGGATCGAACGCATCCGCTGTGATGGAACGGAGGACCTGATCGTCGCTCGCGAACGCAGGTCGCTGACCGGCGGTGATGACTGGAAAGTAATTGCTTCGAGCAGTCCAGAGTAGTGGATTTTGAGAGGATGAGAACCACCGCACAGATAAGAAATCCAATAGCCCCTGCCCAACGCGCAGATTAGGGGTCGAATAGAGGTGCTTCTCTAGACGGTCGAAATGAACAGGGTGTAAAATCATTCCCCCTCCAGCGACCTTGGGAACGCTATCCAAGAGATTCATACTGTGGCGCTGAGCCAGCCGTCGGCCAGTATAATCGAGCGCCATATCGCGAACGCCGCTGAACCTTAGAAAACGGTCAACTTCCGGACTCGCCATAACCCGCCCTTCTCCCAATTTCGGAGGGAGTGCTTTCACCCCGGCGGTCCAAATCCCCGGGGCAACGTTGGCAACCGGCAGGTGAGGAATGATCTTGGGGCTATGCGTCAACGCGTCCACGGGCAAACAACCCAACACGCAGAGCTGAACAGCAATTCGTGGGGCGCGGGATCTAAATCTCGGCAGCCACAGGAGCCCGCTGAGAAGAGCTAGCGCAAAGGCCGCGCGCCATGCTGTATTTTGAGCAGTGGGGACCCACTCGTCGTTCGGCAAAGGATTGCGACGGGCCAGCCAGACCACACCGCCCATCAGTAGCAGCATCACGCTCGTAAATATTATTAGCATCCGTACGCGCCGCCTATCGTCATCTGCTGCGGGTTGGTCGACCGCCCATGCGGCCATCAATGGCAGCAGGAACACAGGGAACAGGGCGAACTTTACCGGATACCGCATCACCCCGATCCACGGGACAACACGCCTGAACCAGTCGAATAAGATCCCGTGAGACCCCAAGGCCATGAGCCAGCAAAACAGGGCCATTGCGCCCAGGACGGCGCTCGCGCGATTCCTTTTCAACAGCACGCCGACTATGGCGAGAACCATAACGGCTGCGCCCAGGTAATAGGAGCCAACCAGTTCCTGACCTGATTGAAACCACGGACCTTGAAGCGACTGATAGCAGTGAAACAAGGGAACCAGCAGGTTGGCCAAACCCCATTTTGGCATCACCCACTGATCGTTTCCGAAATTGCGGTCGCGCTGTGAATGCAGCAGCAGGTCAAAAAAGGGGAGCATTTGCACCATGGTGATCCCCGCTGCCAGCAAGACTACCATGGCCAACCGTCTCGCCGAAGCCCAGACAGGAATCCCGCCGGAAAAAACTTCGCCCAGCCAGAGGAGGCCGAGGAAAACCCAAAAAAGAACCAGAAGTTCCGGTGCGCAGGCTAGAACCTGCATGGCGCTCGTGATCCCGGCCAGCACGAGCCAGCGCCCTCCTTGCCTCCAGGCTGTCATCGTGCAACCGAGCACCCACGGCGACCAGGCCAGAAAAGCGATGTAACCAGGCCACATCAGGCAGGACAGGGTGACGCCGTTGAAAACGTAGGCAAATCCAGCAAAAGCCGCCGCATACGCTCCGGCACCCCAGCGGCGGACGAGCCAAAACATCCCGCAGCCAGCCCACACCAAGTGGAGTAAGTGAAAGAGGTTCACTGACCAGGGCATGGGAAAGAGTGTGTGCAGAAAGGAAACCGGATACCAAGTGCCCCACTGAGCCATGAAAGGCGTCCCGCAATAGTTGTAAGGATTCCAGAACGGCAATTCGCCACCTAAAAGACTCTCGCGCTGGTAGAATGCTTGCGGATAGCAAATGGCACCGAAGTCACGGTAGAAGAATGTATCCAGCCCAAGGACCACCTTAGGAAATGCCGCAAATACCGATACAGATAGGAGGAGCAGGAAAACGCGTGGGGATAACCATTCCGCGGCGACGGGACTCGTCGTTTTTTGGGCCGTTTTATGTTCCAAGGATCGGACGTTTTCGTTCATGATCTAGGCGTTCGGCACGCACCGATGAAATAGAGCATGAGCAGAGGGGTCAAGCTTTACGAGTTGCCAAGGCCAGCAAAGAAGTGCCGCAGAGCATCCGCGAACCTTTCTCAATCCACCAAGGTTCGGGGCGCAAAATTGCTTCCAGCAGGCGATTGAGTAAGGGGTGAACGTGTAACTCATCGTTCAGATTTCCCGGGGATGGCGCAACCGTCGAGGCGGTGCCTTTCCGTCCCCATGACAAGCGTCGCCGGAGCAGCATTAGCGGAAAGAGAGCGAACATGAACTCCGTGCAGAATTTCACTTCAAAACCTGCTTGGGAGAGCCGCCCCATCAATTCTGACCGGGAATACCGCCGACGATGGCCTGAAGCGACGTCGTAGTCGCTCCAGAGCACCCTGTGAGCCGGTACCGTCATCAGCAGCCAACCCCCAGGCCGCAATTGCTCGCGAAGCACTTGGAGGGCGCGGAGATCGTCGTCGAGGTGCTCCAGGACGTCAAATAGCCCGACTAGGTCGAACGCCTCCCGGTAGCCGCAGTGCAGCAGGTCGCCTCGCACCAGAGTTCCGCCGAACCTTTTCCGCGCCAGCGACAGCCCCTCCGCGAACAAGTCCGCCCCCGTGATCCGCGCATCAGGGAAAATCCGCTCCAACTCTCTTAAGACAAAACCAGTCCCGCAGCCGTGCTCGATGATGTCTTTGATCGAGTTCCGTTGGGGTATGAGCCGTGCCGTCGCAGCGATACACCGGTTCCTGGCACGAAACCAGAAATGGCGGTCCTCGGCCGCAAATAGCGGCTCAAAATGCTCAGGACAAAACGAAGCTCGCCCGTCAATGGCTTGCGAATGACTCATCTCATCAATTCCGGCAGCACATGATTAAATGCGTGTAAGGGATCCGTAGCAGGTCGTGACGGAGATGGCCTTGCACGTGGGAAAAGGCCGTGGCCGCGAGTCGCTCATACTCATCACGTGTGCGGACGAATTTGCCGCGGTCCTTGCCGAGGACCCAGCCCGCCATTTTCGACTGGTCCGGGATATAGCAGCCGTCGAAAGTGACCAAACGGCCGCCCGGACGCAAAGCCAGGCGGGCGAACTCGAAAAGGCGGCCGGCTTCTTTATCGGTTAGGTGATGTACAACCCCGGTAGCCAACGCCAGGTCAAAACTCCCCTGCTCTGCGAGGAAGGAGAACGTGCTAACGTCTTCGCACAAAAAACGTCTGGCTCCTCCGAACCGCCTCCTGGCTGATTCGACATATTCCTGGCTGATGTCAATACCAGTATATGCTACATCCGGCAGGTACCGCAGAACGTCAGCGGGACCACAGCCGAGGTCCAATACCTTCTCTCCTGCGGCTGGCATCACATACTCCTGCAGGTAGACCCGCCAGGATCTTTCGGTCCCGATGATTCGGCGGAAAGCGCGGTACGCCCAAGGCAGCGCCAAGAGCCGGGAGAATTGTGCGACGGCACTCATTTGACTAGTGAGGCTGAGGAACGCAGTTCAGGGTTCTGCGTCAGCACCGAGGTTTGCCCGGGGACAACTACACCGCGAGACACATAATTTCCAAAGCTGAGCAGCGTCTCAATGATGGCGCCCTGATCGGTCTCAGAAAGGCTGTTAAAGAACGGAAGGCGAACGAGGCGGTCGCTTAACTGCTCCGTAATGGGGCATTCGCCGTCCCAACCGCCCATCCGCCGACCCATCGGCGAGGTGTGCAAGGGGACGTAGTGGAAGACGCTGAGGATACCACGCGATCTGAGAAAGGCAATCAACTCCTGCCTTTCTTGCAGCGACGGCATGAGCAAGTAATACATGTGGTAGGCCTGTTCGCAGTGAGGCGGGACATAAGGGCATCCGATACCCCGTTCCGCTGCCCAGCCCCGCAGATAGTGGTCGTAGCGCTCCCAGATCCGGCGCCGTTGCGACTGGATCTTCTCCCACACCTCGAGCTGCGCGTACAGAAACGCGGCCAGAACATCGCTCATTACATAGCTCGAACCGATGTCGACCCAGGAGTATTTGTCCACCTGACCGCGGAAATATTTGCTGCGGTTGGTGCCTTTTTCCCGAATAATCTCGGCGCGTTCGGCCAGCGCCGGATCGTTTATGAGCAAGGCTCCACCCTCTCCGCAGGTGATATTCTTGGTTTCGTGGAAGCTCTGCGTGGCCAGGCAGCCGAAGGTGCCGAGCCACCGGCCACGGTATTTGCCAAAAAGGCCGTGGGCATTGTCCTCCACCACTTGCACGCCATGGCGCCTGGCGATCTCAAGAATCGTATCCATCTCGCAGCCCACGCCCGCGTAATGCACCGGCACAACTGCTTTGGTCCGTGGAGTGATCAGTTGTTCGAATCGCCTTTCGTCCAGGTTCAGCGTATCTGGCCGGATATCGGCGAAAACGATTTTGGCTCCACGCAAGGCAAACGCGTTCGCGGTGGAAACAAAGGTAAACGACGGCACAATGACCTCATCGCCCGGCTTGATGTCCAGCAACAGCGCCGACATCTCCAGCGCATGGGTGCAGGAGGTAGTCAGCAAGGCTCGCCGCACCCCCAGTGTTTGTTCGAGGAGGGTATGACACTTTTTCGAAAAGGTCTGATCACCGGCAATCTGGCCGATGGTCATCGTCCGAAAAATATTCTCCAGTTCCCGGCCCAATAAGGAGGACTGATTAAATGGAATAGTAGGCGTGTGAGCCATAATCGCGCGGAGGTTCAGGAAAACCATTTGTGATACCAAAACTGCACGTCCTGGGTGACGAAACCGCATTTCTGGTATAATCGTTGCGCACCCTTATTGTTGCCTTGGGTAACAACGATAACCTGGCGTGCGCCGTGACTGCCAAACCAACTTAAGGCGGCGCGGACCAGTTTGAAGCCAATCCCGTTGCCGCGAAACTTTTCGCTTACTCCCACCAACCCTATCTGCCCGACGCCGTTCGCGCTCAGGTGGCAGGAGATGTAACCCATCGGGCCGCCTTTTCCGGACGCTACCAGAACGTGTTGAGCCCGCCCCTGGCATTCCAGCGTAATCCATGTCGCGTAGAAGGCCTGGACACGCTCGCGGGAAAAGTGAGGATCGTTAGCAAATCGAGTTCGGTCATGGCCCTTACGGGCCATTTCCTGCAAACCGCCCACATCCTCGGGGAGCACGGCCCGAATGGGTACCTCCGAGTCTGCTCCCAACAAACCCGGATCTTCCGGCCGTATCGTGCGCTCGAATGTCATCCGAATATCATTGAGGCTGTAGCCGTGACTCTCCGCTGTTCGCGTCGTTGTGGGATCATTGCTCCGCGCCAGGAAATACAGCGTCTGAACAGAATTGTCGGCGGCCCACTTGTCGATGGAGGAAGCCAACTCATCATTCAGGGTGTCACCATGCACGCGGCCAATGCGATGGCCGAAGAACTCGGTGTCCCAGGGCAAGAATTCGCAGGGAGGGATGGGTTCCGTATTCATGTCAGCGCGTCGCAGGAACACATGCTTCGCTCCGCACGGTATAAGTGGGGCGTTCCATCATCCGGAAGTGCATCCGCGCAAGGTACTCGCCGATGATTCCCAAGGCCATGAGTTGAGTTCCTGAAAAGATGGCGATGACCGAAGCGAGAAACGTGAAGCCGGGCACCGTCGTTCCGTGGAGTAAAAACCGCCCAAGCACGTAAACAAGAAGCAAACCTCCAAAACCCATGCACAGGAATCCAAGAAAATTCGCCACTTGGAGGGGCAGAATCGAAAAGCCTGTCATCATGTTCATGGCGTGGGTGAAAAGCTTCCGGAACGTGTAATTCGAAGCCCCGGCAGCCCGCGGATCATGCCTCACTTTGATGGCAGTAAAGCGTGTTGTTGCCCACGTCAGGACGACGTCGATGGAAACAAACGGACTGTGGTAATGAGCGAAAGCATCTCGGGAGCACGCGCGGAACGCACGAAACGCTGAAACGTGCCGAGCCGTTTCAGCACCCATGGATCCCCGCAAGGCCAGCTTGGTTAATTCCGAGGCCAGGTCCCGCAGTAATCCATGCTGCTGGTGTTCGGGAAATCCGTAAACGACATCAAACCCCTCTTCAAGCTGTTCCACCAGTTTATGAATCTCTTCCGGGGGGTGTTGCAGGTCGTCATCAATCGTTACGATAGTATCGAATCGGGCAGCGCGAATCCCGCAGAGCAGCGCATTATGCTGCCCGTAATTCCGCATCAGGTTAATGCCCCGGATCCAATCGTGTTCGCGCGAGAGCTTCTGGACCACGCGCCAACTGTTGTCTTTGCTGCCGTCGTTCACGAAGATCACCTCGTACCAACGGCCAAGGGAAGCGAGCGCCGGCTCCAAACGACTAATCAACTCCCCCAGGATCATCTCGCTGTTGAACACGGGGATAACGACCGAAATGGACCTGGTGGCTCTAAGCGAACCTTCCGTTTCGCCTGGGCCGTGACACGGCTCGAACCTTCTTTCCAGGGACAGGCTCAGCTTTTGGTTGGAGACAGGTGAAAAGGTACCTTCCAGGCGCGGAGCGTCACCAGTCAGAGTGGGAGCAGACGAACGTCCCAAATCAGTTGCTTCATCGTTGTAGCTCACATTAATGGTCTCCGGGAATGAGTGAATTCCAGAAGACTGAAAGCAGAACTCGTTCCGAGCCCAACGGTTCTGGCGTGAGCTCCCGTTCCACCTCGGCAGGGGTTCGTTTCACCCAAGCCTAGATGACATTCGAGAACGTGAACGCGATGAGATGCCGCTCTGCCAACTACGAAGGCCAACGGCGCAAAATGCCGTGCCAGGAAAACACAAATCTAAGATTCAGTACCACAAGTTGTTACACGGGAGTTATTGGATGACCTCTGGTCGATTCCCCGCTCCATGGAGGACACCGACAGAGACCCTCGGGCAAGGACGACCAAGCCTGAACCACGAGTGTCTCAAAAGTAGTCGCTAACCCGAAGAATGCCCAGAAAAACCGACCTTGCGGAAACCGTAAAGATGACGGCTGGAGCCAGTTCTCGGATTCGAACCGAGGACCGACGGTTTACAAAACCGTTGCTCTACCACTGAGCTAAACTGGCGTCTGCGGCCCAGTCTGTATACCGGTAATTTGCCGAGCGGTCAAACCCGTTCGCCCCGTAGGGAGCAATTCTCATTCTGAACGCCGAGTTGTCGTCGACTTGCGCGGAGTGCGCCGCCGGCGCGGCTGTTCCTGACCCGGAGGCAACATTGTCTCTATCCACAGGTCCGCTCGGTTCGGTACTGTTGGTAGAAACGCCCCTTTTGATTTTCCCTGTTTTTTAGCGGCGCGGCGCGACGGCTCACCTTTCACGCCGCGGCACCAATTTTCGCCGCGCCGCTGAAAAACAAAGAAGGGGTTGGGAGGGGGCCTCCAGGGCTACCAACAGTACCACATCCGCAGGCCGCGGTCTCATCCGACGCGCTGACTGGGGAAAGCACGAGGGGTTTGACCCTTAGGCCTACCCCCCCCCCGGCAAAATGAGAATCGCTTCCCCACGGGGCGCACAGGCTAGTACTGTGACAAAGAAATCTCGATACAAAGTGCCTCCTCTCCCTAACCCTCTCATCCAAAGGAAGAGAGGGAATCTCAGCAGACGCCTTGTAAGGGAACTTCCGTGCCAGCTTTTTAGCACGGAATGACACTTACTGCACCCGGGCTTTCCTTGGCCGCGAGGCGGGCTGGCCGTCGACGCCGGGAGGCGGCTGTTGGTTGGCGTATTGGTCCTGGTCTTTGACCTCTTTTTTCAAGCGATCGAGCTCGCTCTTGAGGTCGGCAACAAGTTGCCGTTGCGCCGGGTCGGTGTAGATGTTCCGCAGTTCCTGGGGGTCTTTCACTAAGTCATAGAGTTCCCATTGGTCCTTTTTCCAGAAGTAGATCAGCTTATGAGTTGTGGTGCGCACTCCGTAATGCGCGCGCGTATTGTGGTCGCCGGGGTCGTGGTAATAACGATAGTAGTAGCTGGTGCGCCAATCGGCGGGGTGCTCGCCTTTGAGCAGAGGCACCAGGCTTCGTCCCTGCATGTCCGACGGGATCGGCAGCCCGGCGAGGTCCATGAAGGTCGGCGCGAAATCGGTGTTGATCGCGAGCGTGTCCTGAACCAGGCCCGCTTTCGCAACTCCCGGCCAGCGCACCAGGAACGGCATCTTGATCGAATCCTCATACATAAACCGCTTGTCGTACAACCCGTGGTCGCCGAGAAAGAACCCCTGGTCGCTGGTGTAAATGACGACGGTGTTGGTACTCAGGCCGTTTTGGTCCAGCCAGTCCAAAAGCCGGCCGACGCTGTCGTCCACCGATTGGACGCACGCGAGGTAATCCTGCATGTAGCGCTGATATTTCCAGACATTAAGCGCCTCGCCGGTGAACTTCTCGACTTTCCCGTTGACCTTAATTTCAACCTCGTCTGGCTTGACGCCCAACCAGCGGTTGCGCTCCGGACCTTTCAACTCCGGCGGCGGCTCCAGCTTGAGGTCCCGGCGGGTCATGTCTTCGAACACCTTTTGGCGGCACTCGCGGATGGCGTCGGTCCGCGTCGCGTAGTCGTCACGCAAGGTGACTGGCTCGGGGATTTGGCGCTTCGCGAATTGTTCACGGTATTTCTCAGCCGGCTCCCAGGAGCGATGCGGCGCCTTGTGGTGGCACATCAGGAAAAACGGTTTGTCCTTGGGCCGGTTCTTCAGGAAATCGAGTGCCAGGTCAGTGATCACATCCGTCACGTAGCCCTTGATTACGCGCCGCCCGTCGCGGTCCAGAAACGCGGGGTCGTAATACACCCCCTGCCCCGGCAGGATGGTCCACTCATCGAAACCAGTCGGGTCGCTGCCGAGATGCCACTTCCCGATGATGCCGGTGTGATAGCCCGCCTTTTGCAGATATTTCGCGACGGTCGGTTGTGACCCGTCGAAACGGTTGAAAGTCGGCACGCCGTTGAGATGGCTATATTTGCCGGTAATAACTGTCGCGCGGCTCGGGCTGCAAATCGAGTTAACGCAGAAGCAGCGGTCGAATCGCACCCCGGCGTTGGCGAGGCGGTCGAGGTTCGGCGTTCGATTGACGCGGCTGCCATAAGCGCTGATAGCATGCGCCGCGTGGTCGTCGCTCATGATGTACAGGATGTTCGGGCGGGAAGGAGTGGCGCCCCACAAAACAATGCCACCCAACGAAAAGACCAACAGCGCAGCGGGCATCAATCGTTTCATGCGCCGATGCTGCATGAAAGGTCAGGCGGAGAAAAGAGTGTTTCTTTCGCCTCTGACGGGCTGCGAAGCCGCGCGCTATTCCCCTTACCCCCTCCCCATTCTGACCCAGCACGACCACGCACGACCTCTCGTGACCTGCAACGCAGCGCAAAACGCACCGCCATCCCGCGTCCCATGCGCAACCGCGAATCGAACCTTGCTGCGGACTGAAGTCCAATGTCACTAGGAATTGAGCGGTAGCTTTTTCGATGTTGACCGCCTCAGCACCGCGGCTGGACCGGTTTGGGCCGGATTGTTTCTTCGATATTCCTCTAACAGCGCGGGCCCCACTTGGTAG
>DATDCV010000441.1:0-19112 GCA_036524155.1 Verrucomicrobiia bacterium | reverse complement strand
GGCAAGGGATTCGGCCAGAAACAGGCGGCGCTCGACGCACGGAGACTGGGGGTGGTCTCGAACGAGTAATAGCGAGGCGCAGCCTCAGTCCAATTTGCCCGTTGTCTTACCGGTCAGAAGCCATGACTCGCTAGCGTTTGGCGCTTTTGCCGTCCCGGGACCGAAGGAGGTGGCGCGCGAGCGCCCACAAACCCGCGAAGCGAAACTGGGGATCCACATATCTCTCCAGGACGTAAAAAGCAAAGTAGTAGGCCCGACAGAAGCCCCAAATCAGCAATCCCAGGAGCAAGATGGTCCGCAAGTCGGGGGTCTGGGACCAAAGCAGGCCCGCCGAAGCAAGTCCAATAAGGAGAAACAGAATTCCCTTCAGCCACATCAGTTTCGGATTCCGCAGGTCTCTCATTCCGGCAGCATTTTGGGAAACCGTCGCCGGTCTCTCAAGTCAATGCGGTTCAGTAGCTCGACGGGTTTCTCCTCGCGTGGCGCGGTTTGACGCGCCATGCTGTCAGGCTGAGTATGTCCGGGTTGACCACGAGCAAAGAGAGCGAGAGACAGTACGCGACCGCCGAGTTGGTTCGGCGTCTGTTGACCCTGGCGTGGCAGTTCCGGAATGACTGCCTGCTGTCGGTGGCCTTGAGCCTTGCGCTGCTGCTGCTGGGCCTGGCCGGCTTGCAGTTGCTGGGCATCGTGATCGACGTCATCCGCTATGCGTTGGACACGACTCAACGAGTGCCCGTTTACCCGTTCGGCTGGACTCCGCCGGCAAACTGGACGGCACTCCGAATTGTCACTGTGTTATCGCTGGCGATCATCGCCCAAGCCTTTCTCCGGGCGCTGCTGACGTACCAATACAACATGGTAACGGCCCGCTTGACGCAGGGGAAACTCGTTCCTGATCTCCGCGATCGACTTTACGACCGGCTGCAGCGGCTCAGCTTCCGCTTTTTTGATGTGCACGGCTCGAGCTCGATTTTCAACCGGGTCACCGGCGATGTGCAAAACACGAGGCTCTTTGTTGACGGGGTGGTGCTGCAAGGCATCAACATGCTGCTGACGCTCGCGGCTTACTTTATTTTCATGTGGCGAATTCACCCTGCGCTGACGCTGGCCTGCTTGTCGGTCACGGTCGGGCTGTGGTGGGTGACGCATTATTACTCGGGCCGACTGCGGCCCGCATACCTGCGGAACCGGGAACTGTACGACAGCATGGTCCAGGTCTTTACCGAGAGCGTCAAAGGCATCCAGACGGTAAAAGGCTTTGCGGCGGAACCGCACCAGGTCCACCGGTTCGAGCAAGCCAATCGGCAAGTGTCCGCTCAACAAAAGAGGATATTCCTCGATCTGTCGTTGTTCACGCCGGCGACGCAGTTCTTGTCCCAGTTCAGCCTCGTGATCCTCTTCGCATACGGCGGCTGGCTGTATGTGCAAGGACGTGTGCCGCTGGGGAGCGGCCTGGTGGTGTTCGCGGGTTTGTTGCAGCAGTTCAACGGCCAGGTGGCGAACATCACCACGATCGCGAATTCGGTGCAGCAAAGTTTTGCCGCTGCGCGCCGCGTTTTCGAAGTGCTCGACACTCCCTCCGAGGTGGAGACCAGGCCGAAGGCCATCGTCCCGCAACGGCTTGGCGGCCGGATTATTTTCGACCGGGTCACGTTCGGCTATCGCCCCGAGAAACCGGTGCTACGAGAGGTTTCCTTCGAGACCCAGCCGGGCGAAGTCGTCGGCGTCTTTGGCCTGACCGGCGCCGGCAAAAGCACGTTGCTAAGCCTGATTCCACGCTTCTTCGATCCCCAGCAGGGCCGCATTCTGGTGGACGGAAACGACGCGCGGGACCTTGATCTGGACGCGTACCGGCGCCAGATCGGTATCGTTTACCAGGAGAGCTTTCTTTTCTCGAACACAATATCAGCGAACATTGCGTTCGGCTGCCCGCACGCCGGCCAGCAGGAAATCGAGCGAGCCGCCCGTGTCGCATCCGCCCACGAGTTCATTATGGCGCTTCCGAAGGGTTACGGCACCGTGCTGGGCGAATCGGGCGTGGATCTGTCCGGCGGCCAGCGGCAAAGGCTGGCGCTGGCTCGCGCGCTGCTGCTCGAGCCGCCGATTCTGATCCTGGACGACCCCACGGCGTCGGTGGACCCGAAGACGGAGCACGAGATCGTGACCGCCTTGCGCGAGGCGATGAAGGGCAGGACGACGTTCGTTGTCTCGAATCGATTGAGCCTGCTGCGACGGGCGGATCTCATTCTGGTATTGGAGGAGGGGCGTCTCGCGGCTCACGGCACGCATGAACAACTGCTGCGTGCCGGCGGCCCGTACCGAGACACGGCGATGTTGCAGTTCATGGATTTGGGGGACGACTCCCGGGCTCACGAGGGCATGGCCAATGTGCGAGCGAATGCGGCGGCAGCCAACGCCGGGGGTGCGGCATGAGCGGGCAACGGAAGAGCGAGGCTAGCGAGGAGATTTCGCAGATCAAAGCTGGGGATGGCAATCAAGGGGCCTCCTCTCCCCTGCCCTCTCCTCCAAAGGAGGAGAGGGAGAAGAATCCACAAATCGAAGGTTCGCGCTTGGCATCACCGAACCCTCAGCGCCAGTCTCCCTCTCCTCCTTTGGAGGAGCGGGAGGCGATCACGTATTTTCGGCCGATGGAAGATCGCGAGGCCGACCACGCCCCTTTAAGCGCACACCTGATCCGCAGGATTTTCACTTACACGCGTCCCTACTCCGCGCGACGAAACTGGCTTTTCGTGCTCACGTTTGCGCGTGGTCTCCAGCTTCCGGCGTTGGCCTGGATGATCGGCCAGACCATCAACGGACCAATTGCCGGCCAGGATCTGCCCGGCATTTACTTTCACGCCGGCATTTACCTCGGCCTGGTTCTGCTGATGATCGCCACGCTGCACTTGAGGCAACGATTTGCGCTCGAGCTGGGCGAAGCGATCGCACACGACATGCGCGCGGAGTTGTTTCGGAAGCTGACTTCGCTGCCGATGTCGTTTTTCAACAAGACTAAGTTCGGGCGGATCATCAGCCGCATGACATCAGATGTGGACAGCGTGCGCGTCGCCACACAGGACGTCGCTTTTGTGGTGACCATTCAGGCGGTGCAAATGACAGTCGCGGCGGCGTTGATGATCTGGTACAACTGGAAACTGTTCTCACTCATGCTCCTGCTGGTTCCAGTGATCTGGCTCGTGAACCAGAACTACCGCCGCGAGATCAGCTACCAATTGCGCAAACTGCAGGAGACCTGGAGCCGGCTGACGTCGACGTTGGCGGAGTCTGTCGGCGGGGTGCGCGTGACGCAGGCATTCGTCCGGCAGGAGATCAACGCCGGCTTTTTCCGGAAGCTGGTCAACTTGCACGGGGAGAATAACGTGGGGGTCGCCCGTGCGTCGGCGGTTTTTATCCCGATGCTGCAGTTGAAGAGCCAGCTTTTCCTCGGCGTAACGGCTTTACTGAGCGGATATGGCGCGCTCCATTGGCATGGCTGGATGCACATGGAGGTGGGCGACCTGGTGATGTTCTTTTTCCTGGCCAATTTCTTTTTCGACCCCGTCCAAATAATCGGCAACCAATACAACCAGGCCCTCACCGCGATGGCCGGAGCCGAGCGTTATTTCCGGCTCATCGACCTGAAACCGGAGTGGAGTGACACGCCGACAGCCAGACCCCTGCCCCGCCTGCGCGGAAAGGTTGAATTCGACCAGGTCTCGTTCCAATACGAACCCGGCCGGCCCGTGCTCGAGAACATTTCGTTTGCGGTTGAACCGGGCCAGACGGTGGCGCTCGTCGGCCATACCGGCAGCGGCAAGACCACCGTCGTGAGCTTGCTGCAGAAATTCTATCTGCCGACGAAAGGCCGCGTCCTGGTGGACGGTTTCGACTTGCACGACACGACCAGCGAATCGCTTCACGCTCAGATGGGCAGCGTGCAGCAAAGCAACTTTCTGTTCGCGGGTTCGGTTCTCGACAACATCCGGTTTGCGCGGCCCCAGGCGACTGAAACCGAGGTGCACGACACGCTGAAAGCTCTGGATTGCGCGGACCTCATCGAGGGACTCGCCCAGGGGCTGCAAACGCAGGCAGGGGAGAAGAGCGCCGCACTGTCGCTTGGCCAACGGCAGCTTATCTGTTTTGCCCGCGCGCTGTTGGCGGATCCGCGCATCCTGGTGCTGGATGAGGCGACCAGTGCGATCGACACCCTCACCGAAACGCGTCTTCAACGGGCGCTCGAGCGCTTGCTGCAAGGCCGCACCAGCTTTGTCATCGCCCACCGCTTGAGCACCATTCGCAAAGCCGATATCCTGCTCGTGTTGGACCAGGGCCGTATCGTCGAGCGCGGGACACACTCCAGCCTGCTTGCAGCCGGGGGCGTCTATTCCCGGTTGCACCAGGAGTTCATCGGGTCGCCTTCCGCCACCATCGCAGCCAGCGCAGGGCGTCCCTGACCGGGTGGATCTTGCTCTGTTCGCTTTTGTAGAGCGACTGTATGGGCACGAACTCGATGCGGTGGCCGCCCCGGGCAAAGGCCAGCAGTACCTCCGACTCAACTTCAAAACGCTGTGAAGTGATCGGAAGGGACCCAAGAACGGCGAGGTTCAACAGGCGGAAACCGCATTGCGAATCAGGCAAGGTCTGGCCGGCCAACCCCGAAAGGCGCCGGCTCATCCAGCGGTTCACCAATCGCCGCAGCCGGGGCATCTTATGCGGGGCGTTCATTCGATTGCCCACGACAAGGGCAGCCGAGGTGCGCGCGGCGCAGTCAAAAAACGCCGGGATGTCGGCGGGGGAGTGTTGTCCGTCGCCGTCGAGCGTTAATACCCATTGAAAACCTCCCTCGCGAGCCGCCTTCCAACCACTCTGCAAAGCCGCGCCTTTTCCCTGGTTCTGCACGTGGGGGATGACCCTGGCGCCAGCACCGGCGGCCCGCTCAGCCGTCCGATCGGACGAGCCATCGTCGATGACAAAAACCATTTCGACGTATTGCCGCACCTCCTCCACGAGAAGCCCGATCGTCGGCGCTTCGTTGAGGCAGGGAATCAAGGCTGCGCAACTCTTCCGACAATCCATCCGCACAAATCAGTCCACCCGATCAATGTGCAGGTCGTTCTTTACGACCTTGCCGTCGGACGCAGCAACCCAAACCTCCCCAATGTCGGCGTCCCGATTCGGATTCCGCAGTTTGGCCGCCCACAGCTTCACTTTCCAGGCGGCTTGCCCGCCGCTTTCACCCAGAACTGTCTCCCGGACACGCTCCAGCTTCAGTTGAGTGGCTGTGACCTTTAGATTCTGCAGAAGCGGTTCCTTCAGCGCTATCTTTGCCGCTTCGTCCGAATCGATCTTCAGCTTCGCGCGGTCCAAGGCTTCATCTCCCCCGGTCACCGGCTCAAGCAGGCGCATCGGCCGTTTGACCTTGAGCATTTCACCCGCGCCGAACTTGACTTCGACCGCTTTCAGCGTGGCGGTGTTGTCATAGTAAACCACATACCAAACCGTGGGCGTCAGGGAGCCGACGGATTTGTCCGACCGGACCTGGACGATTTTGTCTTTGGCCTGTTCCCCCACGAACCGGTTGCCCTCCTTGACAAGATCAAACGCGGTCTTTTCGCCTCCCTGGGCGGCAAAACTCAGCCCCCAGGCTAGAAATAAGACACCCGCTGCTTTCCGGCCGCAATATTTAGTCAAAGTTTTCATCGGTGAGACTATAAGTGCAGATCGCCTGCTTCGCAAACGCCGCCGAGCTATGCTGCCTCGCAAAGGAACCTCGCCCTATTTCGTCAGGTAATACTTCTCGGCATATTCCTTCACCATCCGGTCAGTCGTAAACTGCGGCACGAGAGTCACCATCGCGCGGCGAATTCGTTGAATCCACTTCCGCGGGATTCCGTGGGTGTCACGATCAAAGAAGAGCGGCACGACCTCCTCGGTGAGCACCTTGTAGAGGTTGGCGCTGTCGACGCGGTCCTGCTCTTCGACCGACGCGGGATGAGAATCCGGACCGATAGCAAATCCGTTGGTGCCATCAAAGCCCTCACGCCACCAGCCATCGAGGATGCTCAGGTTAAGACAGCCGTGGCAGCCGGCTTTCATGCCGCTGGTGCCGGAGGCTTCCAGGGGGCGGCGCGGGTTGTTGAGCCACACGTCGCACCCGGACACCATTTGCCGAGCGACATGCATGTCGTAATTCTCGATAAAGATCAGGTGGCCCTGCAAATCGCTATACTTGCTCAGGTGGATGATGTGCTGGATGTAGCGTTTCCCGTCGTCGTCGCGAGGGTGCGCTTTGCCGGCGAAAACAAACTGGACCGGCCGGCTCTTATCGCGGGTCAGCTTTACGATATTCTCGAATTGCTGAAAGATCAGCGGGGCGCGTTTGTAAGTCGCAAAGCGTCGGGCGAAGCCGATGGTCAAGGCATCCGGGTTGAGCAATTGGTCGAAGGCGATGAAATCGCCGTGGGTGAGACGCTGGCGCTGGATCAGCAGCCGGCGGCGCGCAAACTCAATCAGCTCACGCCGCAGTTTATAGCGCAAGGCCCAAATCTCTTCATCAGATACGAACACGCTGTCGGCCATGTGGCGCCAGAATGCGGGGTCCTCGAGGCGTTTCTCCCAGTCCAGATTCGTCGCCCGCAGCGATTCGGGAACGGAGTTGACGGAGCGGCCCGTCAGTTTGCGCCGCATCGAACGCCGCGCTGTTCCCTTCATCCACCCGAGCAGATGGACGCCGTTGGTGATATGCCCGATGGGCACCTGCTCCACCGGTTTGTCTTTGTAAAGGCAATGCCACATGTGCCGGCTCACCCGCCCGTGCAACTCGCTGACGGCATTGGCAGCGCGCGAGAGCTTTAGCGCCAGCACCGTCATGCAGAACGGTTCCTGCAGGTTCTTTGGATCCACACGGCCGAGCTTCATCAGTTCCCCGAACGGCGCCGGAATTTGCTGACGAAACCGGTGCATGGCGTACTCCATCAGGTCGGCGCTAAAACGGTCATGGCCCGCCTCGACGGGGGTGTGAGTGGTGAAAATGCATTCCTGGCGGGTGCGATCCAGGGCGTCGTGGAGGGACGCTCCCGCGGCCATCTTTTCCTTCACCAGTTCCAAGGTGAGGAACGCGGCGTGGCCTTCGTTCATGTGAAACACCGAAGGCTGCACGCCGAGCGCCCGGAGCAGCCGCACACCGCCGATCCCCAGCAGAATCTCCTGCATGATTCGCGTCGTGCTGTCGCCGCCGTAAACCCGCTGCGTCAAATCGCGAAAATGCTGCTCGTTCTCGGGTCGGTTGGAGTCCAGAAGGTATACCGCGACGCGGCCCACGTTGACCCGCCAGGCCTGGAAAGCCACCTGGTTCATGCCGATCTCCACCTGGCAGACGAGCGGATCGCCCTTCGCGTTCAGCACGGGCTCCATCGGCAGGTTCTTCGGATTGAGGAGGGTGTAATACTCCGTCTGCCAGTTATTCGAGTCGATCGCCTGCTGGAAATAACCTTCCCGATAGAAAAGGCTCAACCCGACAAAACCCAAACCCAGGTCGCTCGCCGATTTGGTGTGGTCACCCGCCAGCATGCCCAAGCCGCCTGCCGCGATAGGCAACGTCTCGTGAAATCCGAATTCAGCGGAGAAGTAGGCGACCGGTTTGGAGACGAGTTGAGGCGCCTGGGCGCGTGCCCAAGTGTCGGTCTCGCGCATATAAGTCTCGAACGTGCGCAGCACCCCTCGCACCCGCTCGGCGAAATCGAGGTCTTGCAGCCGCGCGCGCAGCTCTTCCTCGGAAACCTCATGGAGAATGGCAACCGCGTTGTGATAAAGGTTCTGCCATCCGCGCGGGGAGAGCTCCTGGAAGATCTCCTGCGCTTCCTGGTCCCAGGTCCACCAAAGATTCCGGGCCAGTTTGTTCAAGCCCGACATCAATTCCTTCAGTTCTTCGCTGGTTAGCGGCTGTTTCGTCATAGCTGGCAATCCCCTGCCCTGCAAAAACACTCAGGCAAGTTAACTGCCGCTCTCACCGTAGTAATGGTCCCCAACCACCGCAAATAAAATCGATCCTGCTCGGCGGTTCGCCGATCGGCCATCGACTTTCCCGCGAATATAAGCTATCAACCGGGGCATGGACGAGACCTTCGCGAAGTTCCGCCGCCTCGATCCGCAGAAGATCATCGAGACAGTCCAGTCGCTGCACGGCCGCATCGAGGAGCGGTTTCCCGGCTCCGGCCTGGGCACGGTCATCTTCGAACTGCTCGGCGTCGCCGAGGAAGCCGTAAAACGCACGCGCTGGATCCAGCGCCCTCACCTGCTGCTGCGCGCGGGGGCC
Organism: Verrucomicrobiia bacterium; assembly: GCA_036524155.1. Lineage (GTDB taxonomy): Bacteria > Verrucomicrobiota > Verrucomicrobiia > Limisphaerales > UBA8199 > DATDCV01. The sequence goes on along the minus strand of DATDCV010000441.1, from coordinate 10,798 downwards.
GGGCTGTTGAGCCTGTCTATTCTTCTTCTGCTGCTGGAGTTGCTGATTCACATTCGCCAATTCCAATTCAACGATTTCACCAACTCCGTCCAGGCCCTCGATGCCAGCATCAGCTCGGTGGTCTTCATCGGCGCCGCAATTCTCTTCCTTGTGAGTTGGGAAAATCGCATCAAACGCCATCGCAGCCTCCGAGCGATCCATGAACTCCGGGCTCTCGCGCATATAGTCGACATGCACCAACTCACCAAGGACCCTGAAATCGCCGTGCGAACTTCGCTCGCGTGCTCCACGCCCAAACGCCAGATGACTGTCCTGGAGCTCACCCGCTACCTTGCTTACTGCAGCGACGCGATGGCCCTCATCAGCAAAGTCGCCGCGCTCTATGCGCAGAGCTTCCAGGACCCCATCCTCCTCGACGCCGTCGATGACGTGGAGGATCTCACCGCCGGGTTCTCGCGCAAAATCTGGCAAAAGATCACGATCCTCGAAAACCTTCAACCGCCGGAGACCCAATCGTCCGCTAAAGTCTCGACCGCGCCTTCGTCCCCTGCCCCGGTCCTTTGATGACACGCTCAGGAGGCGAGCCCAACCCGAGGGCAAGGGCTGCTATGAGTTCTGATTTCAGGCATCGGAGGGGGATGAGCTGCCCGATAGTCGAACCTTACAGCGCGGCGGCGGCGCAAGGGTCCGCTTCTTGCCTTGCAAACCGAAGCGTCCTTTTTCAATGTTTGGCCATGCAATCACATGAGATCCTGCGCGAAGTTTTCCAGCAGTGCAGCCCCAAACAGGTGTCGGCCGAACTCGGGTTGTCGCTGTCGATGATTTACAAATGGGCGGAACCGCCCGACGAAGCCGCGGGAAGCGGCAGCACCAATCCTTTGGACCGCCTCGACGCGCTGCTGCGCTGCACCAACGACCGACGCTTGATCCAGTGGATTTGCCAGCGCGCCGGCGGCTTCTTCATTCTGAACCCGAAAACCAACCGGCCGCATCCCTCCTATCTGATCCCGGCAACCAACCAGATTGTGCAGGAATTCGCGGACCTGCTGGCTGTGATTGCGTCGGCAGCGGCCGATAACCAGGTCACCCAAAAGGAGTCGCAACAAATCCGAGCGCGCTGGGAGGAACTCAAGATGGTAACAGAGAGCTTTGTCGCCTGCTGCGAGGAAGGAAGCTTTCAGCCTTTGAAAGATAAGGCGGATGACGTGTTAAAGGGCTTGAAGCGATGAAGCGTGGAGCAGGAGACGTGAAACGCAAGACGTGGGAGGCAATAAGATGGAGCATGCGGCGAAGGTCAAACGGTTGGTGTCAAGCACAGAGCTGGCACTGGGATTGGCGGGGCTGCTGACTGCGGCGACAGGGCGGGGTGCGGAAGTAATTGAAGCTGACATCTGCGTATATGGCGGCACTGCCGGCGGGGTGGCGACCGGCGTGCAGGCAAGCCGTATGGGCAAGACAGCGGTGATCGTCGAGTTCGGCACTCACCTCGGCGGGATGACGTCAGGCGGCCTTGGCGCAACCGACATCGGGAACAAGGATGCGATCGGGGGCATCGCGCGGGAATTTTACCACCGCGTCGCTCAGCACTATGCAACCGACGCCGCCTGGAAATTCGAAACGCGTGACGATTACTTCCAGCAACGCGCCGGCCGCACGAGCCGGGCAGAGCTTTCCTCCCCGGATGCCACCATGTGGACATTCGAGCCGCACGTAGCAGAGGATATATTCTTCGCTTTCGTAAACGAGGCCAGGATCCCGGTCTATTTTCACCAACGCCTGGCGGCGGTCCGGAAGGCCGACGGCCGAATCTCGGAGATCACGATGGAGAACGGGAAAGTCTTCCGCGCGCAGATGTTCATCGACGCGACCTACGAGGGCGATCTGATGGCCAAGGCCGGCGTGTCCTGTTTCGTGGGACGGGAAGCAAACTCCGCCTTCAAAGAGACGCTCAACGGAGTTCGGGCCGAGACGCCGAAGCACCAGTTCGCCGTGCCGGTTGACCCTTATCGCAAGCCGGGTGACTCCAAAAGCGGGCTGCTTCCCTTCCTGCAAGACTCCGGTCCGGACGAACCGGGCGTCGAGGACAAGTCAGTTCAGGCTTATAATTTCCGCCTGTGCTACACTCAGAACTCGGTAAACCGGTTGCCACACAAAGCTCCCCCGAAGTATGACCCCGCAAAGTACGAATTGCTCGCCCGTTACCTGGAGGCGCTGGTTGCGGCGGGCAAGAATCCGCAGCTTAATCAGTTCTGGAACCCAATTTGGATGCCCAACGGCAAAACCGACATCAACAATAACGGCGGTTTCTCGACGGACTTTATCGGCGAGAATTACGATTATCCTAATGCCGATTACGCGACCCGGGCAGGGATTTGGCAGGCACATACCGATTACACGCGCGGTTTTGTTTATTTCCTCGCAACCAGCCCGCGCGTGCCGGAGAACCTCCGCACCGAGATGCAGCGGTGGGGCCCGGCCAGGGATGAGTTTCCCGACACCGACAATTGGCCCCACCAGCTCTACATTCGCGAGGCCCGGCGAATGGTGTCGGATTACGTCATGACCGAGCACAATTGCCGTGGCCGGTTGAAATGTGAGGATCCCGTCGGATTGGCGGCTTACACTATGGACTCGCACAACTGTCGGCGGATCGTCAAAAACGGCCACGCCGAAAACGAAGGCGACGTCCAGGTGGGCGGTTTTCCCCCTTACCCGATTTCCTATCGTTCGATTATTCCGAAAGCCGCCGACTGCGAGAACCTGCTGGTCCCAATTTGTTTGTCAGCGACGCACATCGCCTATGGGTCTATCCGGATGGAGCCGGTGTTCATGATCCTCGGCCAGTCGGCCGCAACCGCCGCCGCGCTCTCGTTGGACGCCGGCGTTCCGCTCCAAAGACTGAGCTACCCCGCCCTCGAGCGGCGTCTGAAGGCCGATCACCAGCGGCTTGAGTGGAAACCCGCGGGCAAGTAAGTCGTTCCTCGCGCTGCCGACGCCCGGCAGTATCCGCTCAGAAGGTGTGAAAAAATTGGCGGAGCGCGAGTAAACGTTCAACACCCACGTTGAGGGCCAACCATTTGCGATTGCCAGTTTCGGCCGTTTTCAATTTTTTCACAGCTTCTCAGTCTTGGGTCGGAGCGCCGAGTTGCACTCGGCTTACACGCGGCCGTCGGCGCGGTTAAGCCGATTAAAAATCGGCGCTCCGACCCAAGACTAAACGGCTACACTCGGCGTCGATTTACGTTTTACGTTTCCGATGCCGCGTCCTACAATGCCTCCGCTTCATGAACCACCTCGACATCGCAGTGGTGCCAGTAGCGGGACTCGGAACCCGCCTGCTGCCGGCGACCAAATCCCAACCCAAGGAAATGCTGCCCGTCGGGCGCAAGCCGGTCGTCCAATACGTCGTCGAAGAATTGACACGCATGAAGATGAAGCCCGTGTTGTTCATCACCGGCCCGGGCAAAACTTCCATCGAAAACCATTTCGATCTGAACGAGGAACTCATCCAGGAGCTTCGTGAGTCGGGCAAGGAAGAATTGCTCGAGGAACTCGAATTTGAACGCGCCCCGTTGCAGTACTTTTACACGCGCCAGCGGGAACTGCTGGGACTGGGCCACGCCATCCAATGTGCGGAGCCGTTCGTCGGTCATCAGCCTTTCGTGACGGCGCTGGGTGATTCCATCATCGGCATGCACGCCAAGAGCGACATTGTGCGACGCATGATTCGCTGTTTTACCGAGAAGGCTGCGTCCGCCGTGATCGCCTTCGAGCAGGTGCCGATGGAGGAGGTTCATCGTTACGGCATCGCCAGGCCGAAACAGAACGGCGACATCTTTGAGGTCGAGGACCTGATCGAGAAGCCATCGCGTCTCGAGGCCGCAAGCAACCTGGCCATCGCCGCGCGGTATGTATTTGCGCCGGCGATTTTCGACGCCATCAAACGCACCGCGCCGGGCAAAGGTGGCGAGATACAACTCACGGATGCCATTCGCCTGATGCTGAAAGAAGGCGGCAGGGTGTTCGGCGTTTGCCTGCGCGCCGATGAACGGCGCTATGACATCGGCAACTTTCAGGCTTACTTCCGCGCCTTTGTGGAGTTTGCTTTGGAAGACGGGAAACAAGGACCAGCCTTGAGAAAGCACCTGGAGTCATTGCTTGATCATAATCCGTAAGCGCGCGTACGCCCGGGCCGGACTGCTGGGAAACCCCTCCGACGGTTACAACGGCCGGACCATCTCCGTCATCCTCCGTAATTTCGCCGCCGAGGTCGTTTTGTACGAATGGGATTCCCTTGATATCGTGCTCTCAGCAAATGACCGCGCCCACTTCCGCTCGATCCAGGACTTGGCCCGAGACGTCGAGTTGCACGGCTATTATGGCGGTATTCGATTGATCAAGGCGACCATCAAGGCCTTTCTCGATTATTGCCAGGCGAAGCGGTTGACGCTGCACGAGCGCAACTTTTCGATCCGCTACGATACCTCCATTCCCCAGCAGGTGGGCCTCGCCGGTTCGAGCGCCATCATCGTGGCCACGCTGCGCTGCCTCATGGAGTTTTACGCCATCCAAATCCCTCTCGAAGCGCAGGCCTCGTTTGTGTTGTCCATTGAAAAAGACCGGCTTGGGATCATGTGTGGATTGCAGGACCGCGTCATCCAGACTTACGAAGGCGTGGTCTACATGGATTTCGATCCGGCGCAGGAACGCCTGGTGGACGGCCTCAAGTGTTACCGCTATGAACCGTTACCCGTCGGTCTTCTGCCGCCCCTTTACCTCGCGTATCACGACTCCCTGAGCGAGCCCACCGAAGTCTTTCACAATGACATCCGCGGCCGTTTCAACCGGGGTGAAAAAAACGTCGTCGACGCGATGAAACAGCTGGCGGAGATCACCCGTCTGGGCCGGGAAGCCCTCCTCCAGCGCGACCATCGGCACTTAGCTCAACTCGTCGACGCCAATTTCGACGTCCGCCGCAGCATCTACAACCTGCCGCCCTGGCAGGTTCGCATGGTGGACGTTGCCCGGGCGTGCGGTGCCACCGCGAACTTCGCCGGCTCGGGCGGCGCCATCATCGGCACCTTCGAAGACGATTCCATGTTTCAACACCTGACCGCCCGCCTGTCGGCTATCGGCTCCCGCGTCCTCAGACCCGAAATCGCCTAAGACAGGCACCTGCTTGTCCCTGATCCCCGGCCCTTGCAGGGTCCTCGCCGGTTTTTGTCCCCCAGTGGCGATCGAGAGCCTTGTTACGTTCTACCCCTTTCTTTTATTTCTCACCCTTTTCGCAGGACGCGTCCCACTCCTTGTCCGACTTTCCCCCAAACTTTCGCTTCCCACCTTCACCGTCAGCTTTGTGCTGCCCCCCGGCGCCAATATGATTGCATCCGTCCCCACGTTGCCTGACTCCACGCACACCATGCGTTGATACTCGTCGTTGCCGAAATCGGGCATTTGCTGCGCCTTCACCATCCACGGATTCCATACGACGGTCGATTTTGAACCCTTTTTCTCGATGACTATCTTGCGGCCCAGCTGCGGATCAAGGATTTCGACCTTGGCGGTGGTGTTCAAATATGCTCGATCCGTCTCGGAGGAAATCTTCAACGGCTCCGAAACCTGGGTTTTCGGGGCGAAGTGGGCTACCTTGTCCAGGTAAGTGCAGCCGGCCAACCCGACAATCGACGCGGCGGTGATGTCACCTACCTCGAAGTAGGTGTGGAGGCAATTCTCGAACGTGAACGCCTCGTCGCGCGACTTGTTCACTACCGTCAACTCGAGCGTGAGTTTCGCGTCTACCGTAACCACGTATTCCGCGCTGTAGGTCGGGAACGCCGAAGCCTCCGGGCAATCCGGCAGGCAAAAACGCACACTCACGCTGCCATCCGGGGCGGGAGAAACCTCCTTCAGGTCCCAACTCTTCAGCCGCGCGAAACCGTGTTGCGGCATCCCCTCGCGCGGCCCGAACCAGGGGAAAATGATTGGGATCCCGCCGCGAATGGGTTGCTCCGGAGCAAACCGGCTGCACTGGCTCATGAACAGCAGCGGCGGCTCTCCTTTCCGCGTGAAGTTCGTCACATGCGCTCCGTGCAGATAGATCTCCGCCGTGCTCCAGGGCGTGCTGACCTCCAGCATCGGCAATTCCGATTGCCCATCCAGGAACATCACCCGTCCGAGAGCCTGCGCTTTGTCTCTCTTCGCGGTTTTGCGTACAGCCATAATCACCTCTGCGTTGGCGGTCCCCAGCGCGCTCGGCGCACCGTCCCTTCCACCTGTGCGACGACACGCAAAACGCGTCGAGAACTCGTTGTTCCAATAAACCGGCTTTCCGCCGCGGTTATACAAACCTTCCAACCCCCGGTCAATTTTAATGATGCTATTTCCCTTTCCCCGCGCTATCGTCTCCCCACTCTTATGCCAAAAAACACTTATCAGTTCTGCTTTGGTCCCTGGAATATCAGCGAAGGTCAAGACCCCTACGGCCCCCCCACTCGCCCCGCCCAAACCTTTGACTGGAAACTCGATCAGCTCAAAAAGCTCGGCTTCGACGCCATGATGTTCCACGACGACGATGCCGTGCCGGACATTGACGGCAAGTCAGCCGACCAACTCCGCAAAGAAGCCAAAGCGCTGAAGAAGATGCTGGGGGACGCGGGCGTCGCCGCCGAAATGGTTGCCCCCCGTTTGTGGTTCAGCCCCATGACCATCGATGGCGCCTACACCAGCAACGATCCCAAGTGTCGCAAGTATGCCATCGAACGATCTCTGCGCTGCATCGATATCGCTAACTACCTTGGCACCGACCTCATTGTCCTCTGGCTCGCCCGTGAAGGCACCTACCTTCGGGAAGCCAAAAACGGCCGCCGCAGCTTTGAACTCCTTGTCGAGGCCATCGACAAAATGCTCGCCCACGACAAGAGAATTCGCATTGCCATCGAGCCCAAGCCGAACGAACCGATGGACCATGCGTACCTGCCAACGATCGGTCACGCGCTTGCTATCGCCCAGCTCTGCCGCGACCCCAAGCGCGTCGGTTGCCTCATCGAATCCGCCCACGCCATGCTCGCCGGGCTCGACCCCGCCGACGAAATCGATTTCGCGATGCTTTTCGGCAAGCTTTGGTCCCTCCACCTCAACGACCAAAACGGCCTCAAGTTCGACCAGGATAAACCCTTCGCCAGCGCCAACCTCCGCGTCGCCTTCAACCAGGTCCGCGCGCTTGAACGCAACGGCTACGGCAAACACGGCGAATACGTTTGCTTTGACGTCCACCCCTTCCGCACCACCAAGGTGGAGCATTGGCTCGCCCACCTCGAGAACAGCCGCCGCACCTTCCTGCTCCTCGTCGAAAAAGCTCGTGCTTTCGACGAAAAGAAGGCGCAAGCCCTCATCGCCGACCGCAACCTTGGTGCCCTCGACCAAATGGTGCTCGAGCACCTGATGAAGGGATAGCGGTAGAGTCCGAGCGCGCTTCAACCGTGGTTTAATGGTGTCTTGCGACATGCCCTTTGACACCATTGCCGCGATTGCGACTCCTCTGGGCGAGGGGGGGCTCGCGGTGGTCCGCCTGTCGGGCGCGGAGGCGTTGCGCATCAGCGACCAGTGTTTTGTGCCTGCGGGCGGATTCGCCCTGAAACCGTCATCTGCGCGCAGCCACACGATCCATTTTGGCCATGTGGTTCGCAGTGGCTTGACCATCGACGAGGTTCTGCTGTCGGTGATGCGGGCGCCTCGCACTTACACCCGTGAGGATATTGTCGAGCTCACCTGCCATGGGGGAATGTTGCCCGCCAAACTCATACTCGACACAGTTTTGGCGTTAGGGGCGCGCCTCGCTGAGCCGGGCGAGTTTACTCGGCGCGCGTTCCTTAACGGGCGTCTCGATCTCGCTCAGGCGGAAGCCGTGGCCGACCTGATCCATTCGCAGACGGACCTGGCGTTGCGCGCGGCGAACGAGCAACTGGCTGGGAAACTCTCGCAACGCATCAACCAACTGCGCGACCAGATGGTCCAGATCCTGGCGCATGTGGAAGCCCATATCGATTTCCCCGAGGAAGACATTGCCCCCGATACGCGCGAGGAGCTGGTGCAAAGGCTCGAACACGGCGTCCAGTTCATCGACCGGCTGCTGGAAACCGCCCCTGAAGGCCGGATCCTGCGTCGTGGCATCCGGGTGGCGATCATCGGCCGCCCGAACGCGGGCAAGTCCAGCCTGCTCAACCAGCTTCTCGGTCATGATCGCGCCATCGTCTCGGCGGTTCCAGGCACCACGCGCGACACGATCGAGGAAACCGCCAATATCCGGGGGTTGCCCGTAGTCTTTATCGACACAGCGGGATTGCGGGAAGGGCGCGATGAAATCGAAGTCGAAGGCATCCGTCGCAGTCGGAAATCACTCGAAAACGCAGAAATGGTCCTCCATGTGCTCGACGCCTCGGAACCGCTGACGCCGGCCGATGAGCATTTCCTCGTTGAGTCCGCGCAGAAGAAACGGATTCTGGTCCGCAACAAAATCGATCTACCGATTCGCCTCGAACTTCCTCAGGGCCTCGCCGCTTCACTCGAGGCGAGATCTGTGATGATCCCGACCCCCGTCGCCTCGTTCCCCATCGTGGATGTCTCCTGTCTCACTGGCCAGGGTATTGAGAATCTCAAAGATGCTATCAAAGCCCTCGTCTGGTCCGGCGGCGTTGGCTCAGAACAGCTTCAGGTCATGATCAACTCCCGCCACCAGGACGCATTGAGCCGCGCGCGCGCCGCCACTCTCCGAACGCTTGATGCATTGCGGACAGAACAGACACTCGAACTCGTTGCCCTCGACCTTCGCATCGCCGTTAACGCCGTCGGCGAAATCGTCGGCAAGACCACCACCGAAGATCTTCTCGACATGATCTTCAGCCAGTTTTGCATCGGAAAGTGACTCAGGCGGCAACGACCGGCACGCTTCGAGCTTCCGAACGAGAATTGTCGCCTCGGCCGCAGCAATTCTCAATTTGGCGTGGCGTGGGCGTCTCGCCCGCGGGTTCGGTCGGCGTCCCGCCGATCGAGGCTAATAGGGGCGAGGACGCCCCAGGAACTCGCGGGCGAGACGGCCACGCCACAATCCCAAAATGAGAATTGTTGCCTCGGCCGCAACGCCACTTGTGCGGGGCGGGTTCCTTGCCTAGATTCGTCGGATACATGAGCACAGCTCTGAATGAACAGGTGCAAGCAGCCGCGACGTGGATCACAAAACTTCGAAGCGAGATTGGCCGGACCATTGTCGGCCAGGAACAGTTGGTGGATAGGTTGCTGGTCGGGTTGCTGGCGAACGGACACGTCCTGCTTGAGGGCGTTCCCGGACTCGCCAAAACACTCTCCGTTCGAATCCTGGCCGCGGCGATTCAGGCCTCGTTCCATCGCATCCAGTTCACCCCTGACTTATTGCCGGCGGACATTGTTGGGACCCTGATCTACAGCCCGCAAGACGGCCAGTACCGAGCCACCAAGGGACCCGTGTTCGCCAATTTCGTCCTCGCCGACGAAATCAACCGCGCCCCCGCCAAGGTGCAATCGGCACTGCTGGAGACGATGCAGGAACGCCAAGTGACGCTCGGCGGCGAGACGATGCCGTTACCGTTGCCTTTTCTGGTGCTGGCAACCGAAAACCCGATTGACCAGGAGGGCACTTATCCGCTGCCGGAGGCGCAGGTCGATCGCTTCATGTTCAAGGTGCTGCTCGATTACCCGTCATTCGACGAAGAACGCAAGATCCTCGATCGCATGGCGTTCACCGCGCCGGAGATCCACGTCGATCCGGTCATCGCGCTGGACGAGATCCTCCGCACACGAAAGCTCGTGGACCAGATTCATGTGGATGAGAAGGTCCGCCAATACATCGTCCACGTCGTGTTCGCGACGCGCAAACCCGAACAGTACAAGCTGGACCTGAAACATTTCATCCAATTCGGCGCCTCGCCGCGGGCAACAATATACCTGACGCTCGCTGCCAAAGCCTGGGCGCTGCTGCAAGGCCGCGCCTACGTGACGCCGGAAGACGTGAAGAGCATCGGGCCCGACGTGCTGCGCCACCGGATCATCCTAACGTATGAAGCCGAGGCCCAGGCCGTGACCACCGATGCGATTATCAAGAAGATCTTCAACGCCGTGCCAGTGCCTTGATGCCGGGGCGGAACCGCAAATGGACGCTAATGGACGCGTATTTTCGAGGCGCATTAGGCCGCACACCGCCACGATGAAGCGTGGAAATTGAAGATTGCCTGAAGCATGACCGTCACCGAATTGCTAGAGTCTGTTCGCCGCATCGAGGTCCGCACCAATCGCCTGGTGAACGACATGATGGTCGGCGCCTATCTGAGCCATTTCAAGGGCCGCGGGATGGACTTCGAGGAGTTGCGGGAATATATCCCCGGCGACGAGGTGCGCGACATTGACTGGAATGTCACCTACCGCATGGGGCGGCCGTTTGTGAAACGCTTTCGCGAAGAGCGTGAGTTGGCGATGGTTCTCGCCGTGGATATATCCGCATCCTCGGCGTTCGGTTCAGTGAGGCGCTCGAAACGCGAATTCGCGGCCGAGATCGCCGGGACACTAGCGATCTCGGCCACCCGCAGCAGCGACAAGGTAGGGCTGCTGTTGTTCTCCGACGGCGTCGAACTGTTTCTGCCTCCGCGCAAGGGCCGGCGTCACATTCTACGGATCATTCGTGAAATGCTGTTCTTCGAGCCGAAACGCCGCGGCACAGATATCCCGGCCGCCCTGACTTTCCTGAATCATGTGCTCCACCGGCGGTCCATCA
>DATDCV010000440.1:0-22183 GCA_036524155.1 Verrucomicrobiia bacterium | reverse complement strand
GAGACCATGGACCTAATGGCCGGCGCGCGGACTTCAGTCCGCAGCAACACCCGCCAACCAAGGGCCCGACCAATCCAAACGCAAGGGGCGATGAGGGCATTGCTGCGGACTGAAGTCCGCGCGCCGGGACAGGCGGAGCTTACGGTTCACGGAGAGCGGACGCGCCGGTTAATTGGGTTTTTGTGCCGCCGCGGTGTCGGGGGCGGCGAGCGGCTGTTGCTTTGCCGCATGCTCGCTGTAACTGATAAAGGCGGCGCCGATCATGATGAGGAGGACGCCGGCCCATCTGGCTCCTGAGACCCGTTCGTGCAGGAACAGGATCGCGGCAATGGTGGCAAAGACAAAGCTCAAACCAGTGAGGGGCCAAAGGAAGCTGATATCGCTTTTGGCCATGAGGATCAGCAGGCTGAGGAAGAAGAGCGCCTCGAAAAACACGCCCAAAAGGATCTGGGGACTGGTGATGCCGGCCTTGACCACGCGGGCGATTTCGGAAGCGCTGATCGCGCGGACGTCGCCGATTTGAGTCATCCCCTTCTTGAGGAGCACCACGCCCGCGCTTTCAAAGGCCAGGCCTATCATGAGAATGAGCAGCAGTTTGACCATAGCTAAAGATCCCCGTAACGAATGAGTTCAATCCCCAGGCTCTGCACTCGCGCTTTGACGCGGGGGCTGACGAGGGCGTCGAACTCATTCCTAAACTCGTCAAGCGAAGGGTGCGAGTAAAGCTCGGAATCGCCGGCGGGCAGATTCGCGAGCAGGTTCAGCACGTAGGGCTCATCGACCCGTGAATTCTGCAGCAGGCCGAACACCCGCTGAGTATGGCGAAAATTCCGGCGCCTGAACCCGGGCCGGGCGTAAGCTAATAAAAACTGAAAGACTACGACGTGCAGCAGCCGGTAGCCCAGGTGGCCCGAGGCCAGGCGCAGGTTCAGCCGAAACGGGTCGTAGGTAAACCGCAGCCTCTCGATTCCGAGCTCGGGAGCGTCCCCGGTCAGAATCCGAAACACGGTTGGATGCAGGTGGAGGTGTAGATGGCCGTTGACGTGGTCCAGGGGCAAGCCCGTGGCGCGGAACTTTTGGAACTGCGCGTGGATCTCGGCGCGCAGTTGGGAGCGCAGGCCGGGCTGAAAAAAGTAGCGCAAGCCCGCGCTGGCGGGATTGTCGGGGAACCGGCCCCGGGAATTCACCAGCCCTGGAATTTTCTCGGGCGGCAACGCCGCATGGCCGCATAGCAGCGTCAGGTGCAAGCCGACACCGAGGCGAGGGTTTTCGCGTGCAAGCCTGACCGCCGACGCGGACGCGGGCTCGTTCACCATCAGGCTGGTCGTGGTGAGCACGCCGTCCCGGTGCGCGCGGATCACGGCCTCGTTGACCGCCTCGCTCTTGCCGAAATCGTCGGCGTTGACGACGAGCCGCCGCCGCGCCGTCGCCGGCCCTGGCGGTGACATCCGATCCCCGACCCCGGTGGGGTTAGCTCCCATAAGCAGGGGATGTGCGGCCGGCGGCGGACCCGGCCCAGGCGCGGAAAATCAGCGCCAGCTTCTGCCCCTTGCTCAGCCGGGTGGGCACCGGGCCGAAGACATCAAAACGTCGCTCTTCGAGTTTGCGTAACAGCCGCCAGTAAACCGAGCCCATAAGCTCGGCGGCGACCATCGACCGCCGATCGGCCGCCGGCAGGGTTTCTCTCGCCTGCCGGTAGAGGCCCCGGGCGCGCTCCGCCACGCTCGCGGCCAACGCCCGGAACTGGTCGCTGTACTTCAGCCCGAGAATATCTTCTTGCGGCACCTTGAAACGCGCTAATTCGTCGGCGGGCAAATAGATGCGGCCGCGTTGAGCATCGGTGCGAACATCGCGCAGAATATTAGTGTATTGAAGAGCTTTGCCGAGGTGGACGGCGTAGTCGCGGCACGCGGGGTCGGTATAACCGAAGATCTCGATGCTGAGAAGCCCGACAACCGAAGCAACCCGGTAGCAATAAAGGTCCAACTCCTCGTAGGTGGCGTACCGGTTGATTTCCAGATCCATTTGGACGCCCTCCAGCAGGGCCTCGAAGTACTCGCAGGGGAGATGGTATTGGTGAATCACCGGCTGCAGCTCGCGATTCACCTGGAACTCGGGAGGTTGCCCGGCACAAGCGCGGCGGACATCCTCCCGCCAGGCGGCCAACTGCTCGCGACGTCGCTCGACTGGCGCCGACGTTTCGTCCGCAACATCATCCACTTCACGGCAAAAAGCGTACAGCGCGGACATTCCGTCCCGTTTAGCGCGGGGCAGGAGCACGAACGCCAGCGCCAGGTTCGACGCGCTCTTTCGCGTGATCGCCTGGCTTTGCTGCATATCAGGTGGCTGAGTCCGGCGGGGGCTCGGGGCGCGAGGGCGGGAGCCCGCCGGTTTCCGCCAGCGTCGGATTCCGACGCCGGTGGTCCCGGCGGCGGCGGCGACGACGATGGTGTTCGGAGCCGTCGCTCGGGGTCGAATCCGAGTGGTGGCGCCGCCGGCGGATCCGCCAGCCGGAGAACTCATCCTGGCGCTTTCGGAAGAACACGGCCCAAGCCGCAATCACCACGATCAGAACTACGACCGCGCCGAGCAGCAGCAGCAGCTCGACCGGCAGATGCAAAGCCCCGGGCTTTAAAAGTTCCCCCGGTGGGATTTGCGCGAACCATGTGCCGCTTCGGCTGATCATGAATAAATTAGGCTTTGCTGGCCGGCGTCGCCGGCTCCTCCTCGGGTTCGGCGCCGCCGGTGATGTTCAGGCGCTGCATGCGGTAACGCAAGGCATGGCGGCTAATCCGGAGCTGTTCGGCCGTTTTGGCCAGGCTGTAGTGGTTCTGCTCGAGCAGGCCGGAGACCAACTCGCGCTCATAATGAGCCATCATCTCGTCCAGCGAGCCCGTGGGCTGCGGCCTGGCGCCGCCGCCTTTGTGAAGGCGGGCCTCCAGCTCGAAATCGGGAAGGCTGGCGGGCTGGATTTCACCGCTGGTCTCGAGAATCAGCGCCCGCTCAATGACGTTGCGCAACTCGCGCACGTTCCCCGGCCAATGATGCGACATCAGCTTCTGCTGCGCCGGGCGTGACAGGCTCTGGGTCGTTTTGTTCATCGACACGCTGAAATTGCGCAGGAAGTAATCCGCCAGCAGCAGGATATCCTCGCCGCGCTCCCGCAACGGCGGCAACCGCACCTGGACGACGTTCAGGCGGTGAAAAAGATCCTCCCGGAACTGGTCTTCGGCGATCGCTTTGATGATATCGCGGTTGGTCGCCGCGATTAGCCGCACGTTGACCCGCAGCTCCTGGGTGCCCCCTACCCGGGTGAAGGTTCCGTCCTCGAGAAAGCGCAGCAGCTTCGCCTGCAAGGGCCGGCTCATATCGGCGATCTCGTCGAGGAAAATCGTGCCCCCGTCGGCTTCCTCGACCCGGCCCGGCTTTTGTTTCAGCGCGCCGGTGAAGGCGCCTTTCTCGTGACCGAAGAGCTCGCTCTCGAGCAACGTTTCGGGGATCGCGGCACAGTTGATCCGCACGTAGCTGGCGGGATTGCGCTGGCTGAGGCCGTGCAGCGCACCGGCCACCAGTTCCTTGCCGGTGCCGCTTTCGCCCAGCACCAGCACCCGCGCATCCGTCGGCGCAAAGGTCTGAATCCACTGGCGCAGCTCGCGTATTTTCGGGCATTCCCCGACAATCTGGTCGAGCCGGACTGATTCGCTGGCGCGGGCGCGGAGGCTGGCGTTTTCCTGCAGGAGACGGTAACGCTCGACGCAGCGGCCGACCGCGTGCAACAATTCTTCGGGCGCGAACGGCTTGGGGAGGTAATCAATCGCGCCGGCTTTGATGGCCTCCACGGCGAGTTTGGGGGTCGCGTAAGCGGTGATCATCAGCACCGGCAGCTCGGGCCACTGGGCGCGCAGCTTGCCCAGGAATTCATAGCCGCTCATCCCGCCGAGCCGCGCATCGGTGATTACCATGAAGAACTCGTCGTGCCCAAGCAGCGCCAGCGCCTCCTCCGCCGATTCCACGACCCGCACACTGTAGTCCTCATCCGTCAGCACCTTCTTGAGCGACAGGCGCATGTTCTTCTCGTCGTCCACGACGAGCACTGGCGGCAGCGAAACTCTCACGGCAAATCAGGCGATGGCTGAGCGGGCGACCTCAGAGCCAATAAGCCCCCGCGGCGTGAGAACGCTGGTTCCGGCGGGATCAGGCCCGGCGTCGTTGGGCTGCTCCGTTGTGGTCGCATATTTGTCTCAAACCGGCTTTTCCACGCTCAGCAAAGTTTTAGCCGGAAAGGTTAAGGTAAACCGGGCGCCCTTTCCAAGCTCAGATTCGACGCGGACCTTGCCCCCGTAAAGCTCGACGTTGTGCTTGACGGTAGCCAGGCCCAGCCCGGTGCCCCGTTCCTTGGTCGTGTAGTAGGCCTCGAAAATCCGGCCCAGCTTGTCCGGGGGAATGCCGGGGCCGTCGTCGGCGACCGAGACTTCGATCGACTGGTCTTCGAGGCATTCGGCTTCGAGCAGCACGTTGCCGCTCGTGCCTTCGAGCGCTTCCCGCGCGTTTTGCAGCACGTTCATGAACGTCTCCGACGCGTGGCGCCGCTGCATCAGCAGCGGCGGGAACTTTTGCGCGTACCGTTTTTGCACCCGAATCGGATAGCCCGCGGCGGCCGGAAACACCCGGTCGACCGCCCGGTCGAGCTCCTCGACGACATCGAGTTTCTCGACGTGGCCCTCGCTGAGTTGCGCGTAGCCCATCACTTGCGTGATGATTCGGTCGGCGCGCTCGACCTCCTCCTGGATCATCGCGATCTGTTCCGGGCTCGCTCCTTTGCCGTCCTTCAGCGCTTTCTGGAGCGAGAACGAAGCGTTGTTGATAATGGCGAGCGGGTTTTTGATCTGGTGGGCAAACTCGGCGGCCAGCCGGCCCGCCGACCGGAGCTGGACCTCGCGGACGGCAAATTCGCGGGCCTCCTCCTCGACCTGGCGCTGGCGTTCGAGCAAAACCTGGATCGCGTAGCAGCCGAAAGTCATCAGCAGCAGCAACGACAGGCGCAACACGAGCGGCTCGGTGGTGAGGCTGTAGAGCTCCAGCACCGCGCGTTCGTCCTCGGTCACGTTGTTGGCGATCAGCGTGTCGATCACCCCCGCCACCACGTAGCAGGCGCTCAACGCCATGTTCAGCAGCAACTGCGAGGTCGCCCGCGGCACGCTCACCGCCGTCCGCGCGATCAGCGCCACGAACAGCCAGTAAAGTATGCTGCTGTAGCCCCCGGTCACCAGCGTCAGCACCCCGACAAATATCCCGTCGGCCAGCGTGTCCAGGAACACCGCCAGCTCGACCACCCGGTGCCGCAACCGCGACATCGAGAACAGCACCCAGGCCATCACCACGCTAACACACACCCACACCCACAGCAGGTACCGCGCGTACTCCCGCGGCAGTTCAAAAATCTTGGAAGCGTCCACCAGCCAGGGCGTGAAGTACAACGAGTGCAGCAGGATCACGATCGCGGCCACCTTGATCGGCAGCACCAGGTCCCGCTCCATTCGCTGGATCCGCAGCAGCACCTGCGCGGTGTCCGGCGGCCGGATCCTGAACAGATCGATCAGCCGCCGCACGGACTCCATGGGAGAGGCGTTCATGCGGCGAAACCGCCGCCGAACCCGATCGAGGCGTTTCCCGCCCGGTCCTGGGAATCGCTGCTCGTGCCCGGCGCCGGCTGGATCCAGCCGCGCCGGCCGGGCGCCGTTCAATATGGGAGAACTGCCCACGGATTACTTCTTCTCTCTAACCGGCTAACTGCACCGCACGCGTCACGATTTGGTCCACGGGCCATAATCGGCCGATCCCCTCATAACCGCAAGCGAGCAGGCCCTCTTCCGGCCCGATGAACTCGGCCCCGCGGCTTCGGAGTAAAGCGACATTGTGCGCCGTCGCCGCGTGCTGCCACATCTTCCCGTTCATCGCCGGCGCGATCAGCACCTTTGCCTGCGGATTCAGCGCCAGCGCGATGCAGCTTAACGCATCGTTGGCAATCCCCAGGGCCAGCCGGGCGATCGTGTTGGCCGTCGCGGGGGCGACCAACAGCAGGTCCGCCTCGTCCGCCAGTTGAATATGCGCCGGCTTCCAACCTTCTTCCTCGTCGTAGAGATCGGTAATGACGGGGTGCCGGGAAAGCGTTTTGAACGGCATTGGCGTGATGAACCGCAGCGCATCGGCCGTCATCACCACGTGAACATCGCAGCCGGCCTTGGTCAGTTGGCTGGCGATGTCAGCCGCCTTGTGGGCCGCGATCGAACCGGTCACTCCGAGTACGACGTTCTTGCTCACGCTAAAACTCCGGCAGAGTCGCCCGCGAACTCCGCATCTTTTCAGCTTCGACGATCGCCAGCATGCGGCGCAGGTCTTCCGGGATGCTGGCGCTGAGGATCAGGTAATCAAAATGTTTCCATTGGGCGATCTCCTGCCGTGCCGCGGCGAGGCGTTTCTGGATGACCGCCTCCGGGTCGGTGCCGCGCCGGCGCAACCGTTGCTCGATGATCGCGAGCGAGGGCGGGGTCAGGAAAACCGAGACCAGCGCGCGCTTGAGCTCGCCATCCTCCTGCGCGCGGGCGCGGACGGTCGCCGCGCCCTGCACGTCGATGTTCAGCAGCACGTCCTGGCCCTGGCGCAATTTGCCCAGCACCTCGGCCTTGAGCGTGCCGTAACTGTGGCCGTGCACCGTGGCGTGTTCGAGGAAATTTCCCGCCTGCGCGCGCTTCAGAAACGACGCACAATCCAGAAAATAATAGTCCACCGTGTCCCGTTCGCCGGGCCGCGGAGGCCGGGTCGTGCAGGTGACGGCGCGGACCATCCCGGACCGCGCGGCCAGAAGTTGCTCTCCCAGCGTTGTTTTGCCACTGCCCGACGGCCCCGAGACCAGCACCAGCAGCGGACTCACGAGCGGCAAAGGTATGGTTTGTGGCGCGGTTTCAACCGGACATGGTTCGGCATTCATCATTCGACGTTTTGCGCCTGCTCGCGGAACCTCTCCAACTCCGCTTTGAGCGTCACCACCTCGTGCGAGATCAGGCTGTCGTTGGCCTTCGAGCCGATGGTGTTGACCTCGCGGTTCATTTCCTGGGCCAGGAAATCCAGCAGGCGGCCGACCGGCTCCCTTGATTTGCGGCAATCCTCGAACTGCTGGTAATGGCTCTGCAGGCGGGTCAGCTCCTCCGAAATATCCGCCCGGTCCGCGAAGTAGACCACTTCCTTCAGCAGCCGTTCGTCTTCGACGACCGGCGCCTCGAGGCCGGAGGTCTTGATGCGCTCGATCAGTTGCTCGCGATACCGTTTGGCGACCTCGGGCGCGTGCCGCTGGATCCGGGTGGTGGCCTGGCGCATCGTCGCGACTCGCCGCTCGAGGTCCTTCTCCAGGTTCCCGCCCTCCCGCTGGCGCATCCGCACCAGCTCGGCCAGCGCCTGTCGCAGTGCCTTCTGCACCACCGGCCAGAAATCCTCCTCTTCGACAATTTGCTCGTCCGTTTGAAACACGCCCGGCGCCCGCACGAGATGGTCCAGTGTCACCGGCCCCGGCAGCTTCAACTGTTTGGACAGCCGGCTCAGTTCCCGGGCGTAAGCTTTGGCCAGCGGGACGTTGAGGTGCATGCGCGCCGAAAAATTGCTGGTCCCGGCATGGAGCGCCACGCGGACATTCAGCCTTCCTCGCGCTATGTAATGGTTCACCAGATCGCGGACCTGCGCCTCCAGCATCTCGATCTCCCGCGGCAGCGCGACCGAGATTTCGCTCTGTTTCCGGTTTACTGAGCTAAGCTCGACCGTCACCTTGAAACCGTCCTGCGAGCATTCCCCGCGCCCGTATCCGGTCATCGATTTCATTACGCTGCTATTATGCGAAACCCCCCCGCCGATGTCGAACGCCTAATTGATTCCGCAAACGGACCCAACGCTTCTATTGCCTCCACCCCCGGCGTAGTCCGGCCAAGTCGCATCGGAATTGGGAGAACGTCATGGACAGACCCTGCGTTCACTTTTACTTTTCTCGCGTCTTGGCGTTAGAACCGGTCCGTTTGGACAGGAAGATCGAACAGCATGAAGATTAGCAGCCCTGAAAGTTTGGTGCAGGCCTTGGCTCCAGGGCGTCTTCCGGCGCTGAAAAACATGCTGCTCCCTGGCTTCCTGATTTTGGCTGCTAACCTGGTTTCCCCTGTCAGTGGCGCCGCTGGCGATCTGGTCATCGGGGACTTTCGAGGCACTAATTACGGAAGCTGGACGATGACGGGAGCCGCGTTCAAGCCGGGTCCCGCCGTGGGTGACCTGCTGCCCAAACTCGAGATCGAAAACTCGCCCGACGGCGCTGTGGCCAGCAGCGAGATCGAAGGCGATGCGCCGACCGGCACTCTCACTTCGCCCCCGTTTAAAATCGGGCGAAAGTACATCTCCTTTCTCATTGGCGGCGGCGATTACGAGCGCCATACCTGCCTGAACCTGCTCGTCGGAGGCAGGGTCGTGCGCAGCGCGACGGGCTGGCGGAGCGATCGCCTGGTGCCGGCAAGCTGGGACGTGAGCCGGTTTCCCGGCCAAACCGCCCGGGTGCAAATCGTCGACGAGGCCAGCGGCGACTGGGGACACATTAACGTGGACCGGATTGTTCAGACCGACCAACCCGAGGAACCGCCGCTGGAGACCGGGCCGCTTTACCGGGAGTCTCTGCGTCCGCAGTTTCACTTCACCGCCCGTCAATGGACGATGGACAGGCTCAATCCCCGCGAGCGACAGGAAGGGTGGCTGAACGACCTGAACGGCTTGATTTATTACGAAGGCGAGTACCACCTCTTCGCGCAGCGATGGGCCAAATGCTGGATTCACGCCGTGAGCCGCGACCTGGTCCACTGGACCGAGTTGGCACCCGCCTTTTGGGAGGAAAAGCTGGATAGCGGTGTCCAGTCCGGGACCTGCGTGATCGACTACCACAACACTTCCGGCCTCGCTCCGGAGAAATCAGGCCCGCCGATGGTCGCCTTCTGGTCGCGGTTCGACAACCGGAGTCAGTGCCTCTCCTACAGCCTGGATCGCGGGCGCACCTGGAAGCACTATGAGAAGAATCCCATCATGATTCGCCCGGAACGCGATCCGAAAGTCTTCTGGTATGCCCCCGGCAATCACTGGGTCATGATGATGTACGGCAACAACCAGTATCACATCCTGACGTCGACGAACTTGTTGACCTGGAAAGATGAACGGAACCCGATTCCCGACAGTTTCGAGTGTCCCGACTTTTTCGAGCTGCCTCTGGACGGGAATCGCGACCAAATGAAATGGGTCCTCATTCAAGGCAACGGCAAATACTCCATCGGCAGCTTTGATGGGACCGCGTTCAAAGCCGAAACCGGCCGCTACCCTTGTGACATCGGCGATTTCTACGCGACGCAGACCTGGGGCAACGTCGAAACGGGAGACGGGAGAAGGATTCAAGCCGCCTGGATGCGGTTCTCGCACTTCCCGGACATGCCGTTCAGCCAGCAGGTGACCTTCCCGTGCGAACTGACGCTCCGAAACACACCGAACGGCCCGCGCTTATTCCGCGAACCGATCCGCGAAATTGCCAGCCTCCACCAGCGGCAGGACACCTGGACCAATCGTACCTTGAAAGCCAATCAAGTGCTGCCGCTGGCGCCCGCTGGACAATTGTTCCACCTCCGGGGCGAGGTCGGCATCCCCGAAGGAGCCAAAGTCACCTTCAACGTCCGCGGGATCCCGCTGGTGGTTACCTCCAAGACCATCGAGTCCGATACTCGCCGTGCCGTCGTCGCCGACCAGATCCGCACGGTGGAGATACTGGTGGACCGCGCTTCCATCGAGGCGTTTGTGAACCAGGGCGAGACCTCTTTTACCCGGTTCGTTCTCCCCGGAGAGAACGGCCTGTCGCTAAAAGCCGAAGGTGGTTCAGTCACCATTCATTCGCTTGCGTTATGGCCGCTCAACTCGGCCTGGTAGGAGTCGGTCCCGGTCAAGCCAACCGCGCTTACAATCCCCAACTCCTCGCGTCGCCGCCTGGCACGGCCCCAAGCACAGCGCGTATGCATGAAAGGGGTGGGGACGGCCTCGTCCCCATCTGGAGCTGCTATCATTTCAACCAACGCAGGGACGAGGCCGTCCCCGCCCCCTTCTGAGGCTTCATGCATACGCGCTGCCCCAGCAGGACGGAAACACTTCACGCTTGAAACCGCGGGTTGCGGCGCATAGATGATCCGCATGAATCGCACACTTTCCCCCGGGCCGGTCGCGCTCGGTTTTTCCCTCGTGGTGGCCTTAGCCAGTTGCCCGGCGCTTGCCGCCGATACCGAGCCGCCGGTGGTAGACCCGGGCGCTCCCGGGCAACCGCCTGCCGACGCCATCGTGCTCTTCAACGGCAAAGACCTTGCCGAGTGGAAATCCGAATCCGGCCGGGATGCGAAGTGGAAAGTGCAGGACGGCTACATGGAGGTGAACAAGACCGGCAGTGTGCTGACGCGCAAAGAATTTGGCGACGTGCAGTTGCATATCGAGTGGGCCACGCCGGCCGTCGTGCAAGGCGAGGGCCAGGGCCGCGGCAACAGCGGCGTTTACTTCCAGGGCCGCTATGAAGTTCAGGTGCTGGATTCCTATCAGAACAAAACTTACCCGGACGGCCAGGCCGCCGCGATCTACAAAATCTCCGCTCCGCTCGTCAACGTCAGCCGCAAGCCCGGCGAGTGGCAGAGTTATGACATCATTTTCCGCGCGCCAAAACCGGCTCAAGGCGGCGGTGTTCAACCAGGTTTCCTGACGGTCTTCCACAACGGCGTGCTGGTGCAGGACCATGTGCCGTTGAAGGGCGACGCCACCACCGCCGCGAAGTTCTCCGGCGCCGTGCCCAAGGGCCCGCTCATGCTGCAGGACCACGGAAACCCAGTGCGGTATCGGAACATCTGGGTCCGCCCGCTCTGAGCAGGAACGGAGCTGCCCGGGAGCCCCATGAACGCAGGAATGTACCGGTCCAACCGTTCAGGCCTGCTGTTGTTCATCGCATTCGCGTGGCTGGGATACTCGCGGGCGTGGACGGCTTCCATCGACCTGGCGGTGTTGAGCGAAATCGACCTCCGGCAACCGATCGGCCAATTCCGCGCCGTGCCCGTCAACGCGGGCGCCGGCCAACCGCCGGCCGTGGCCGCGCTCTACGGGGCTGATGCCGAGATCGACCCGTACATCGGCATGTTCTTTTTTCCGAAGAGCACCCTGCATTTGGCGGTATTCGACGTCGCTGGCCGCATCCGTTGGCAACGCGATTTAGGTGCCGGCGTAGTGCCGGGAATCTGGTTCTGCCCGGTTTACGCCACCGACCTGGACCAGGATGGCGTCGATGAGCTCTACTTCGTGAACAACAAAGACCCGGAGCATCCGCTCGATTACCGCCGGTATGTACTCGAGCAGGTCGATGCCGCCACCGGGCGCACCCTCGCGCAACGGCCGTGGCCGCAGCCTCAGGAACCGGCTTCCATGTCGCACAGCTACCGTCATTTCATCGCCGGCGGCCAGGTGGACGGCAAGGCGGTGGTGGTCGCCATCCAGGGCACTTACGGCATCCACACGCTTCATGCCTACGGAGCGGGGCTCAAACCGCTTTGGCAGGTCACGTTGGACCCTGGCAAAGCGGGCGGCGCGGTGGGCAGCCACGTTACTCCCGTGGTGGACATCAACCGCGACGGAGCGGACGACTTGTTTGTGGGCGAACGCTGCCTGAGCCTGCGCGACGGGAAGGAATTGTTCTGCTGCGATCGCCAGAGCTGGACTGGGCATTCGGACATCATTCAGCCTGTGCTCAATCGCGCGCAGGACCGCTGGTACATTTGGACGTGCCGCGAGAGTTTCGAGAATCGCGGGCCACGGCTCGCGATGTTCGACGACACGGGCCGGCTCTGCTGGAGCGCGGTGGAGGCCGGCCACATGGACACCGGCTGGGCGGCGCGGCTCGGGCCGGGGGGCGAACCCGTGGTGCTGGGCGTCAAAGTCGGCCAAAAGGTCCGCACCGCGGGCGGCGAACGCCGCACTGGCGTGGTGGAATACACCTTCGAGCCGTTCTCCGGCAAACCGGTCGAGCTCGGTTTCAAGGTCTACACGACCATCCCTGTGGACCTGAATGGCGACGGCATCCACGAACTGGTGAAAGGTTATTTCGAAGGGGACGGCACCGTGCTGGACCGCCACGGCCAGGTCCTCGGCAACACCGGCGGGCTCAGCGCGATTCACTCGCACTTCGCCGGCAAGCCCGGCGAGCAAATCCTCAGCTATCGGCGCGACGGCAAACTCCGCATCTGGCACGATCGGAACGCAGTCGACACACCGGCCGCCAAGGCACGCTATGAGTCGCCGTTTTACCGGGCCAATCAGAAACTCAGCGGTGTGGGCTACAACCTGTTCAACCTGGGAGGGATTTAGCCGGGTTCAACGGCTACATCACCGGTCAGACCATAAATGTGAATGGCGGTTGGTACATGATCTGATGAGCATGAAACTAGAAGCCCGCCAAGTGCGAATGCTCGTCTACATGTTCAGTTGTTCTGGAAATACTTCTTCACGATCCAGTCCGGCTGCCACTGGTCCGGCTGGCGCGGCTTGCCGGTGAGGTCAATCCTGGCCGGCGGTTTGTTCCCGGCCGGCAACTCCAGCCTGTCGCCGACTTTCACCTGCCACTGTTTCATCAGTTGCCGCAACCGCTCGACCTGGGTCGCATTCTCGGGACGGTCGATCACATTGGTGATTTCGTTCGGGTCAGCGGCCAGGTCGAACAACTGCCAGTAGCCGATCTGCGGATAGGCGATGAGCTTCCAGCGCTCGTCGCGGACCGCGCGTTGGATTTTGATGAACGGAAGAAACACGCTGTCGCGCACGCGCTGTTTTTTGCCCTCCCAGATCGGGCGGAGGCTCTCGCCTTCGAGGCCGTCGGGCGTCGGGATGCCGACGGCGTCGCAGAGAGTGGGGAACAGGTCGAACAGGTAGGTAAACGCGGCGGTGGACTTTCCTTTGGGAACGCCCGGCCCGGCGATGATGAGCGGGACATGCATGCTGTGCTCGTACACGTTTTGCTTGCCCAGGAGACCGTGGCTGCCGAGGGCCAGCCCGTTATCAGCGGCAAAGATAATGATCGTGTTGTCCGCCCGGCCGGACTTTTTCAATGCGGCGAGAATGCGGCCGATCTGTTCGTCCATGTGCGTGACCAGGCCGTAGTATTCGGCGAGTTGATCGCGGATGACCGCTTCGGTGCGCGGCCAGGCGGCAAGGTTTTCGTCGCGGCCGCCGTTCATCATGCCGTTGTCGAAGGGCAGTTGGGGCAGGAAATTCGGCGGCAGCGGGGGCAGATTGCGGTAATACGGTTCCCGAAAAGCCAGCGGCGGCTGGCGCGGGTCGTGCGGCGCCGTGAACGCCACATAAGCGAAGAATGGTTTTTCCCCGTGATAATTCTCCAGGAAGTCGATAGCCGAGTCCGCAAACAGTTCGCTCGAGAATTTCCCGCCGGTGCGTTCGGGCGTCAGTTTGCCGTCCGGGCCCAGGTCCCGCACCGGCACCCGGGTGTGGTCTGCCATGCCGCCGAACATGACGGTTTTGCCGCGCTGAAAAGCCCGCAGCCAGGACGGCTGCCCGTTATGCCACTTGCCGGTGCCGAAGGTGACGTAACCGTTCTCGCCGAGGTGTTCCGGCAGCAGCTTTGCGCCTTTCAGAGAGGCCGTGTCGATGTTGAACCACGTTTTCCCGGTCATCAACATCGCCCGGCTCGGCACGCAGACTGCCCCGCTGTTCCCGCCGCAAACGTAATTGCCGCGGAAGCTGTAACCGGCGGAGACCAACCGGTCCAGGTTCGGCGTCCGGATGTGGGGATTGCCGTGGGCGGCGATCGTGTCGGCGCGTTGGTCATCGGCGAAGAGAAACAGGATGTTCGGCCTGGCCGCGCCCCAAAGCGCGACGGTGCCGGAGAACAGCCAGAAAGAAACGAGAAAAGCGGCGCGACATTTGGCTGCCGTTCCGAAACCGACGCCCCGGATTTCACTTGGTTTGGCCGCGGGCATCCTGGTCCTCCATTCGGTCTGCCTCTGTTGCGGCCGTCTTCCGAGAATGTCCGGGAGGTTCATTTCGACAGCCTAAGTGGTGAGATCGCGATTGTCAGCGGAATTTCGGAGTCGTGCGCGCGAGGCGTCACAGCGACTGGGAAGATGCAGCCAGCTTCGGTCGGTGATTCTGGTCCCCCTCTCCGCCTCCTCGTCCGCCGTAGGCTTGGCGAAGGCGGATGGGGGAGACGGGATAGGGGAGAGGTGGCGCTGGTCCGCTTGGCCCGGCACGCGGACTTCAGTCCGCAGCGATGCCCGAGCGGTCGTTGCGCTCCGAATGCGGAGGTCCATCGTAAGCGGATGTTGCTGCGGACTGAAGTCCGCGCGCCGACATCAGGCTCATAGTCCCGATGCATGAATTGCTGCGGAAGTGGCTTCCCATGGACCGGTCACCAAGGGCCTCCTCTCCCCAGCCCTCTCCTCCATCCGCCTTCGCCAAGCCTACGGCGGACGAGGAGGAGGAGAGGGAGGCCGAGCCCAAGGGTTCGGTGGTTCAAAGCGCAGAGCTCTTGTTTCGGCGAATTTTCTCCACCGAAACCTCACTGCGTTCGGACGCGATAGAACATTTGCGGCAGGGCGGGATTTACGGGCACCGGTGAGCCGGAGCCGTTGGTCGTCCACGGGCCCGCGAGGTTGGTGGCCTCGAGCAAGGTGCCGCCGCCTTCCCAGATCAAACGGACGGTCCCGTTGGTCTGCAGCAGTGCCGTCACCGTCGGCGGGGCCGGCGGCGTCACGACGGCGTTGCCGCTGAGAGCAAAGATGGCGGTATTTTGCTGGGCGCCGGCGTTGGCCGGCATGGAAAAAGTGATGGAACCAATGGGGTTGGTCAAACCGAGCGAGGCGAGGCGCAGAGTCGTCTGATACAGGTTCGGGTTGAGGTCGCCGTTGTCCTCGAAGGTAAAGCTGGTGCCAAGCTTGAGCCGGCCAAAGCCTTGCAGGGCGACGTTGGTGACGGTGTAAAACCAATCCTGAGCGTTGAAGCTAAAAGTGCTGCGGGCCCCGTTGGTGAAATTGAGAACCAGGGAGCCTAACCCGCCGCCGTTGGCCGAGCAGGCGAGGACCGCCAGCGAGTTGAATGCCTGCGGACGGCTCAGGGTGACCGTGGCGGATTTCGGGTAGTTGTAGCCGAGCAGCAGGGCATTGACCGTGCCGTAGGCGCCCAGCGCGAAGGCCGTTCGGTTGTCGCACAGGCTCGCGAAACTGCCGGTGAACGGCAGGCCGCGGGTGCCGCCGCTTAGTCCAGCCTGGTAGAAGCAATAATTGTTCGGGAGGTCGAACGCGGTCGCGCCGGGGGCGGCCGGAGTGGCGGTATTGGGCGCCAACAACGCGGCGTTGAACTCGCTCACCGTGACCGGCCAATTAGTGACGGCCGTATTCAGGGTGAAAATTCGCGGCGACGCGACGCCAGTAGTCAGGTTCGTGAACCAGGCGGTGGCCGAATACTGCCCCGCCGGGAGGTTGGTGGCGTTGGCGGCATTGAGGCTGACCGTCACTGAGGCGGAACCGTGCGATCCGAGAGAGCCGGCCCCCGCCGACGTGCTGAGCCAGAGCGCTGACTTAACCAGGCTCCAGTTGAGTGTCGCAGTCCCGGTATTGGTGAGCGTAAACCGGGTGCTCGCTGGCAGGAACTGGCCGTTGGAACCCGCCACGGCGCTGAAGCCTGTCGCGGGCGAAATCTGCAACGGATCAACGGCCTGGTTGATGGCCGCGGCGTAGCCGGCGGCGGTCCCCCGGCTGGAGCAGGAGAGCATGTCGTCGTAAAGCCACATAAAACCGCCGGGAATGGCGGCGGCGTTTTTCCAGGCCAGTATCTTGCTGGAGACCGACGCGGGAGTATCGCCTTCAGCGCAACAAGTGCCATGCGCGCACCACAAACCGGGCGTGACTTTCATTCCGCCGAAGTAACTGTTCCAGGACGACGGATTGTTGCCCGCGCCACCGGCATAGCATTGCAGATACACCGCATCGACGACGGCGTTGCCGAGTTGGCTGTACACGCTTTGCCAGAACGCAGGATTGGTGTAGGGACACAACGTGAGCTTGTAACCGATGGAAGATAGCATCCGCCCGAACTTCACGGTCGTAGTGACGTCGTAAAGCGTTTCGTCGTCAAAATCCACGGCGGCCGCGCCGGTCACGGTTTTGAGGGCCAGAAAGTTCCGGTACAGAATGCTGGTGGTGTTGGTGCCCTGGCTGTTCATCAGCGTCTGGATGGACTGAAAATCATTCACGCCCCAGGAACCGACGGAGACTTCGATGCGGTTGACCGAGGTGGGAGCGGTTCGCAAGGTGGCCAGTTGTCCGGGCCAGGCGGCATTGCCCACATAAGCGCCGTTGGCGACCACCAGTTGGTCGTTGAGAATGAGATTGCCGGTGCTCGCGTCAACATGGATGCACCAGAGGATAACCGTCGTAAACCCCGAGCTCCGAAGGGCGTTCATCACTGAGGCGCCCCCGGAGTAAAACGGGCCGCCACCAAACACCGCGGAGGCTCCGGGCGCAGGCTCCGGCCGAAAGGCGAGCAAGGTGATCGAGGTGATGCAAGCCAGGAAAAGAAACTTCTCTGAAACACGTTTCAACACCCTGCAAGCTATCAAAATGGCGCAGCGGGCGAAAAGGACAAAGGCCCCGTCCGAGTGATTCTCAGTTTTCCTTCGTGGCGCTGCCTGTTACAATGGCCTGGATGCGGCGCGCGACACTCAGCAGAACCAGGCGAGATGTTCGAGTTAGCCTGGAGCTGTTATGAACCTGAACCAAACGCAATTCCGTCCGGTCCCAATCGACTCCGGGCGGGCGCAATCTCGGCCCGTCCGCGGGACTGGCGGCTTCACGGCGGTAGAACTGGCAGCGGTGATCGTTATGATAGCGTTCATTGCGCTTGCGCTGGTGCCAGCGCTGGCCAGAACGGAGCCAAATGCCAAGGCCGCCCGTTGTCAGAGCAACCTCCGCCGACTGGCCGCGGCGTGGAGTGTCTACGCGGGCGATAACGATGACCGGGTGGCAAATAACTTCGGAGTGACTGAGATCCTCTCGAGCGTTCAGTCGGGGGGGTTCGAGAATTGGGTCAACAACGTCATGACGTGGGGGGCGAGCACAGCGACCAGCGATCGGAGCAACACGAATGTCGCCTGGGTAACCAACGGAGCGTTCGGCCGGTACCTGGTCGGCGCGGTCGATATTTTGCGGTGTCCGTCCGACAAATACCTCAGCCGGCCGCAGATCGCGGCCGGATGGACAGCCCGGTTAAGGAGTGTCTCGATGAACGCTGTCTTTGGGAGGTTCAGCACCACGACGGATTCGACCGCCAATGGTCGGAACTGGGCATTTCCCCAATACGCACAATACCTGAAGCGGTCGGAGGTGCCCAAGCCCATAAAAACCCTGTTGTTCATCGAAGAGCACCCTGATTCCATTAACGACAGCTATTTTATCAACACCATTTCGGCGGCGTCCTGGCAGGACATCCCGGCTTCTTTCCACAACGGCGGCTGCTCGGTTGCCTTCGCTGACGGACGTGCCGAACTTAAGCGCTGGCAGAGCTCGACGTCGTGGTATCCGGTGCAATTCAGTTATCCGGCCACCCGTGCATTCGACAATCCGGGCCGGGCGGACTTTGCCTGGTATTTAAGCCGGGTCGGCTTCGTGGATGCCAGGACCCGCCAACCGATGTTCGGCTACTGATTACGGCTGTGGAGTTGGCTCGCGTCGGCCTCGGCTCCTTGAGTCTCTGTTGGACGCCGGCGTCTCAACCTCCGTGATCGTGGCATCTGGTAGAGCGGATCTTCCACGGCCTGGCGCATCTGGACAAACCACCACGCCGCCCCGCGCGAAGGCGAAGTGGGATTTGACCGGGAACGGATGTGGTATGAGCTCTTGCGCCTGGATTACTCACTGGAGGACCTGCGCACCGTGGTAAGCTACCTGCAGCGCGAGATCCGCGCTCAACGCCGCAACGTCGGCGCTCTCAAACTCTCCAACCTCCTTCAACCCGACCGCTTCAAGGAGGACCTCCAAATCAGTCGCGTGCGCCTCCGGCCGCCTGCGCCCGCCGTCTCCGTTCCAAGCCCCACCCCGAGTTTGCCCGAACCAGAGCGACAACGCGGCCGTGAGCGCGCCCTTGAACTGCTGCGCCAGTTCAAAGCCCAACTGCGGTAAAAGCCCACGGGCCAACAGCCAGAAAAGTTCCGGGTTCAATGAGGCAAGACTTCCACAGCAAAACACGCCTCCTTGCCCACGCGTCATTGCGCCATGACTTCCCGATTCACCACGAAACCGTTTGGAAAAAACCCACGGGAAAAACGCGAAGCGCTACATTACTATTAAAGGACCCCTTCACAGATCAAGGACATTTACGGAGGGATCTCTTGGTGCTTATGTCTTGAGAATTGTGTTTCTAAAGCGGAGCCCTAGAGCCAGCAGAAGTAGAGTTGCGGCCGAGGGCTCGGGGACGACGATCCCTTCACGAAACCAGAGATCATAGTCCGCGGAACCGACCAGGGTGCCTCCAGGGTATCTGTATTCCGGCGAAGCGTTCAGCTCGAATGTATTCCCCGAGGCGAAGTGGGCTATGACCGGGTCGAGGTAGTAGGTGACGCCAGGCGTGACTGTCACAGGCGTGGAAAAGTAGAACGTGAGCGGACCCGTAAATGGACCCGGCACATCAATTGGAATGGTGCTCCCTATAAGGGACCCGCTAGGCGATCCAGCCAGCAGGTTGACCGAAACGCCGTAAGCGTTATCGAATCCAATAAAATAGAGCCTGACGAAGCCTACCGAGTCGAGGCTCGGCGTGAAGGACTGGATCGCGTGAGCCGGCCCGCCAAATGGAATCGCACCCTCCCGAACGAAGCTCTCATTACTCGACTGCTGGTCAAAAACCAGGGTCCCTTGGGCCAGCCCGCCTTGCACGCTTAGAACGAGGGTCGCCAAAACTATTAGGGGAACTTTCATACGATTATTGGGGAATATCTGGCAATGTGACGGGTGCGAACGTTACGTGTTCAAAGTATCCGGGAAAGGTGGCTTCTGGGAGGGCAATGCTGCGGGTACTGAAGGCCAGACCATTCCAGTGGACGAAAAAAAGCCTGGGTCTCAGCTCGGTCTCGTTGTACGGATTCAGCTCTCCAGCCTGTGTAATGAGCAAGTCTCCCACGTAGTTCGTTAGCACGGTCTTGGAAATCTTAAGGACTTTGCTGTCGAGGGTGTTGTAGTTAACGCAGTAAAGATCCTGATTCGCTGGTACGATGTCAAAGTCCTCAGGCCGGCTTCCGAGGCTATACGCCGTAGCGACGCCGTTAGTGTCTATCGCGTAAATGAGAGGGACGGGCTCGTAGTTTTCATCCACAAGTGATTCGTCGCCTGTGAGAATCTTACCCGCCCATGGACCCCACCTCGCCGCATCATTTGGCATTGTGATGACGCCTTCGAGATGCGGCGTGTTCAAGTTCGTGATAAGGCCGACATGCCCGTGAGAATCGACTTGCCAAACACCCTTGGGGATTGATGGCTCTGGTCCTTCATCGCTTGTAACGGCGATGAGGTTGTTGCTCCAGATGCCCGTTTCGTCGAAGCAAAGACTGCCGCGTAGATACAGAGCGTTCGTCACTATACCGTTCGTCAGCGTCGTCCACGTGAAGTTGAACCCAGATGCGTTAGAGGACAGGTATCCGATATGGGTGTCCCGGCCAAAGAACATGCAGCCGTTGGTCCAGCCGTTGGTAGTGGCTTTGGGAATGGCAAATTTAACTTCATCATAGAGGCCCGAGATTGTGGACCAGCGATTGGAGCGCCCATCGGAATCGAGCCGAACGAAATTGCCGTCGGCACCAGCGGAATCGTAATTCATCGACAGGAGGAGAGAGGAGGTCGGCGGGTGATAGTCGATTTCGATGGGCGACGGGATGTTGGTGGCGACGACCGTGAACAGGTTCGTCGGGATGCAGTCGTTGATGAACACTGTCGCCGAGCTGTGTCCCGGTTGTATGAGGTAGCCGTTGGTGAGCACGAGGGTAAGCGTGACTGATTCCTCGAATTCGAGATTTGTGTCGTAATACGGGTGGACGTAAATCCTGGCGGTCGAGGTATTAGGCAGGACCTCGACGGAACCACTCAGGTTTGTGTAGTCGGTGCCGTTTTGAGCAGTGCCTGAGAGAGCGTAAACAATCGTGAACGTGCGATTGACGGTGGGCGAGATTGTCAAATCGAATCCGCCGACCTGTTGCGGTGTATCGTTTGGTGGCGGGCTGCACGGCTCGATGGCATCAGGAACATAAATATCCCGCTTGATGGAGACGACAGTGTCACCGCCGACAGCGCGGAAGAATCGCATCGGAAGCGTTGTCGCAACGGGGTAAATAAAGGTGATGGGATCCGCTCCAGCAGCATTGTCGTAAACCTCGCCCGGAACCCACGGCGGCACGCCGAATGGCAGGGCAAGTGTGGGGCTGGCAACCCACTGGTAAAGCTTCACAGTTGTTCCATGCAGCGTTAGTTCCGCCTGATCGGGGTTTGAGCCTCGTTGGATTTCCAGCCACAGGTCGCCAGGGCCGAAGGACAGACCCATGCCGCCAAGCGAAGTGCTTTCGGCAACGCCCGAAGCGGCATCCAGGTCGCTCCGGAGTTGAGCAACGGCGGCGTAATCTATGCTCAGATCATCGTAGAGGAAGGACTTCGGACCTATTTGGTATACAGCCCTGCCGGAAAGGAAATCCGGCAGAAATGGCAGCGGCGGCTGATTGGTCAGTTGCATACTCCAGAAAGTAGCCGACGCAGGCGGATTCCAGACGCGAGGGAAGTTCTGTGATCGAGCCGTTGACGCGGCGATGACGAGAGACGCGAGGATGACAAGATAATTGGGTAATTTGCTTCGGAGTGTTTGTTTCATAGGCTAAACCTTTCCCTATGAAGGCGATTCTTGCACTCCAAGCATCACAGTCAATCATAAACATTGACTTTTTCGGTTCATATGCTTAGTAGAAATTGTCGGCAGCGAAGCAAGAAACGTTGGAGTCCCAAGGACTCCAGAACCTGTGGCTGCATCCGTCCTGATTTTCCCGCACGCCTTCGCGTTCGCTGGGGTGGCTGGACTCGCCATAGTGTGAAAGTGAAATTGTCGTAAAAAGGTCAGGTGCATTAGTACTACCCGCTTTCCATCCCGCTGGGCGCACCGAGCTGAAGCGATGGCAAAGCGCGACGTCGTGGTATCCGGTGCAATTCAGTTATCCGGCCACGCGTGCATTCGACAATCCGGGCCGGGCGGACTTTGCCTGGTATTTGAGCCGGGTTGGCTTCGTGGATGCCAAGACCCGGCAACCGATGTTCGGCTACTGAGTGCTGGTTTGGAGCGACTCCGCGTCGGTCGGGGACGCATCAGCCTCCGTCAGTTGCGCGCGCCTCAAGCGCCGTGACCGAGGCATTTGGTAAAGGGGATTTTCGACGGCTGCGCGCATCTGCTCGAACCACCACGACGCCCTCGAAGAAGGCGAAGCGGATCCGGTCCGGCGGCGGGTGTCCGCCAAATCGGCCAAACCTAGTTCCATCTGTCTCTTCACCATCAACGTCCTCGCTGGTAGGTCAAAATAACCCATTTCCTGAGGTTTTCCAGCAGGAGCGTTGTTACAATCGGGTGACGATTATTCCACGGCCAGGCCATCCAGCCAGATGGTGAAGGGGTCGCCCCCCCAGGAATCGAGCGAGAGGCTGACGGCTTCGATGCGGTCCAGCGAAACCGTCCCCGTGACGGTCCGCTGCCAGGCGGTGTCGCCGGCCAGCGGGATGCGAATTGGCATCCAGAGCCAACGCGCCTCGCTGTACGGCGGGTCGTTCATCAGGTTGCCGTCCTTGACGGGCTTGAATTCGATCTGGCCGGAGCGGCCCAGGAGCCGGACGACCGGCCCGGCATTCTGCCAGCCGGGCACATTCGGGTTGCGCGCTTTGATCCAAAACCGGATCTGTTTTCGGTCCGAGAAATTCCAGCCGGCGTCGCGGGTTGCCGGGTAAACCGCCGTGGCATAGGCGCCCGGGTATGGATCGGGCGTAAACCGCACACACCGTGCCCCGATGATTCCCGATGC
>DATDCV010000439.1:0-22057 GCA_036524155.1 Verrucomicrobiia bacterium | reverse complement strand
CAATGCTCGACACATCGCGGTTCAGCTCGTTGATTGCCGACGAACTCAAGCTGGCCCCCACGCAGGTCAACGCGCTCATCCTGGGTGAACATGGGGACTCTATGGTGCCGATTTGGTCCAGCGCGACAGTCAACGGCCTGTCGCTGGCGGGACTCTCCGAATGCACACCCTCTTTCCAGAACGCTGTTTTCGAGCGCACGAAAGGCAGTGGCGCCGAGGTGCTCAAGAGAAAGGGAGGCGCCGGCTGGGCGGTCGCCCTCGCCATAAGAGAAGTTGTACATGCCGTGTTGCTCGACAAAGCCGCCCTGCTCCCGGTGTCCTCGCTGGTTCAGGGAGTCTATGGAATCCGGGGCGTCTGCCTCAGCGTTCCGTCGATTGTCAGCCGCAGTGGCATTCGCCGGCAGGTGGAGATCAAGCTGTGGCCCAAAGAGCAGATGGGCTTGCAGCAATCGGCCCGGGCGCTCCAGGAAACGGTGGCTAAAGTCAAACTCTAGTGTTCTGCGCGCCGCTGAGCCTGACCACACATGAAATCGCTCGAAGCCAAACTCGCCGACATAAAAGCCGAACCGGCGTCGCGCGCGTTCATCATCGCCGACGCGAAAGATGCTGACATGGCGTTCGGTGTTCGCGCGACGGGTCCCCGATCCTACCTTTCCGCGCGGGGCGAGCGGCCGGGGCGCTTTTCGCCCGAGATATGGACGCGCGCCGAATATGGCTGCCGCAACCTGCCCGAATTCCTCGATATCATCCGCGAGGTGGTTCACCAGGGGCTGATCGACATCATGCTCATGTCCGCTTACGTGAACGAGCAATTGACGATCAAAGAAGGGCTCTTCTGCGAATCGCTCGTGACGCCGGCCGCGCGCGCGAATGACACCACGGATATCTGGGCTGTACGCCACGGGTGCTACACCGCCGAACCCGCCCAGCCGTTCCGAACGGCATCCATCGACCACATCCAATGCGGCAAGATCGAGTGCGACCGCACGACGGGCAGTTTTCCCGGTGCTAATCTCGGTCTTTATTCGGTCACGTTTGTGAACGAACTCGAGCAGGACCGCGAAACTCTGCTCGCGTTCAAGGCCTTTCGCGAAGAAGCGGAGCGCAAGCAATTCCGTTATTTTCTCGAAGTGTTCGACCCGAATATCGCGAGCGGAATTCCCGCGGAAAAGTTGGGCGAGTTCATCAACGACAGCATTATCCGCAGTCTCGCGGGCGTACCTGAATCGGGGCGTCCCCTCTTCTTGAAGATCGTTTATCACGGGCCTCGGGCCATGGAGGAACTGGCCCAATACGACCCCAACCTGGTGGTCGGAGTCCTCGGCGGCAGCGCCGGCACGACCTACGATGCGTTCAAGCTGATTCACGACGCGCAGAAATACGGCGCGCGCGTTGCCCTTTTTGGACGCAAGATCAACAATGCGGAACACCAGCTCGCGTTCATCGAGATGCTCCGTTTGATCACCGACGGCAAGATTCCTCCCGAGGAAGCCGTACGCGCCTACCACGCAATCCTCCAGGCGAAGAACATCAAGCCCAAACTTCCGCTCGACAAGGATCTCCAATTGACCGACCAGGCAATGAGCTATGATGTCGCGCCGGCGCGGCGAGCAAGCGTAGTCGTGCAAAACAATCCCCTCGCCACACGCGAAGCTCCTGTGACGCAAAAGACCGGCACAACGACAGCGCCCAGGCCGGTTGATCCCAACCTGAACGGCACCTGGCCCAGGCAACCTGATGGCTCACCCGATTTTGACAGAATGAACTCGGCGGAACGGTCGGCCTACGATCAATGGCGGCTGACGCGAAAGTTCGGGTGAGGCCCACGGGCGTCGGAAGGCCGTTGCGCGTTCAGGTCGGAGGCCTCTTTCAACCTTGAACTCGACACGGCCCGTACGTAATGTCGGATCATGAAAAGGATTTTTCTTTTGGCCGCGGCCAGCGCTTTGTGCACGCTGATGCCTGCCCGCGCCCAGGATGCCGCCACCGAAGAGCGGCTGAACCAACTCAGCGGCAAGATCGAGGATTTGATCGCGGGGCAGCGGGCGCAGCAAAAGCAGATCGACGGGTTGTTGAGAGAGCTCGAGAGTCTGCGGGCGCAGGCCAGCCGGCCCAGCGGCGAGTACGCAAGCCAGGAGGATCTGAAGCGCATCACGGAGGCGGTCAAGGAGGTTGATCGGAAACGGATGGAGGACGCGGAGAAAATCTCCACCCAGTTGCGCAAGCTCGGCGAGAAGGTTGCGCCATCTCCGACGCCCCCGAAAAAGAGCGCGGCAGCCGCTTCTACCCCGAGCGAAAAGGTAACAGAACGAGGTTTTCCTTACACGATCCGGCAAGGTGATACTCTCTCGGTCATTGTGCAGGCTTACCGCGAAAAGAACATCAGGATCACAACCGATCAGATCCTCAAGGCTAACCCGGGCCTCAAAGCAGAAAAACTCAAAGTAGGCCAGGAAATCTGGATCCCGGCTCCCCAGTCGTGAGCGGACCTTGGCTCAGTTGAGCGCTCTCTTTAATGCGGCGAGGACCTTCCGCTGGACTGCCAGCGGCTTTCCGGCGATCCGGGCTCCGGCCGCCGCGGGATGGCCGCCCCCACCGAACTGCGCGGCGATTTCGTTTACGTTCACTTTGTCGCTCTTCGACCGAAGGCTAATCCGCGTCAACTCCGGCTCGATTTCCTCGAACACACAGGCCACCACGACAGGCGCGATCGCCCGGATGTGATCGATTAAACCTTCGGTGTCGCAACTGTCGGCGCCCGAACGAGCGAAATCCGCTTTACGCAGCCAGAAGTAGGCGATTTGGTTTTGATGCGTCAGCCGGAAATGGCTGTAGACATGTCTCAGCAACCTGGCCCGGGAGACCGGATAAGACTGATAAACCTCATCGCAGATTTTGGCCAAATCGGCACCGCGCCGCACCAATTCACCCGCCACGTGATAGGTGCCGGGCCGAGTCGTTGGATATTGAAAAGAGCCTGTATCCGTCGAAACCGCCGTGAAGAGACAATTGGCAATCGATTTGGTAATGGGCCATTTGGCGATCTTCAGAAGGCGAAAGATGAGCTCGCCGGTAGAGGGCTCACGGGCCGAAACCCAATTCAAGTCCGCGAAACGGGTATTGCTTTCGTGGTGATCGATGTTGATCAAGATTTTCCTGGCGCCAATGCAAGGCAACACCGACCCAAGCCGCTCCGGGCTAGCCGCGTCCGCCGCGATCACACAGTCAAATTCCACGCCTGGTTTGGGCTTTTGAAACGTGCCGTCCGGATCCAGAAATTCGTATTTTTGCGGGATGGGATCCTCGTTCCAACAGTACACCTTTTTGCCCTCGCGTTTCAGCGCGAGGGCCAACCCGAGTTGAGACCCGACACAATCCCCGTCGGGCCGGATATGGCCCACGATGCCGATTGTCAGGCCATGCTGGATGGCTTCAATTATTCGGTCAATGATCTTGGGATGGGATTTCATCGCGGAGAATACTCACCGGGCCATGCGACTTACTCGCTGGTCTCGGGGTTTGCTTTCTCCAACTCCTCAATGATTTCGAGCACGCGGTTGCCGCGAACAACAGAATCGTCGATCAGAAATTTCAGCGTCGGCGTATACTTCAGGACGACCGCCCGACCCACCAGCCCCTGGATGCGCTTGCGATGCCGCGTCAAGAGCCCCAACCCGCGCTTTTGTTGATCGGCGTTCCCAAGAATGCTAATGAACACAACCGCCGAGTGCAGGTCGCCCGCGACCTCCACATCGTTGACCGTGACCAGTCCCGCTTCGCTGACCGGGAATTCACGGCGAATCACCTCGCCAATCTCGCGCTTGAGCAGCTCGCGAACGCGCTGTAGTCGAAGAGAAGGCATGTGCTTGGACTTAGTAAACCCCGCTCACAGCTTCTGAGCCACCTTTTCCACCGTGTAGCATTCAATGAAATCGCCCACCTGGAATTCACTGAAGCCTTCGATCCGAATGCCGCATTCCATCCCCGCCCGCACCTCGTTCACCTCGTCCTGAAAACGGCGGAGCGACTGAGCCAGGCCCTCGTAAATGATTTCCTTGCGCCGCCGCACGCGAACCTTGCCTTTCACAATGCGACCGCTGGTGACCATGCAGCCGGCAACCGGCGCCCCTTTGGACAACTGGAAAATCTTTCGGACCTCAGCCGCGCCCACGGTGACATCCTTAAGAATCGGCTCGAGCAGGCCCGCCATCGCCTCTTTCACCTGGTCGATCAGTTCGTAGATGATCGCGTAGAGCTTGATCTGGACACCTTCGTGTTTGGCCTTGTCGGCAACCCCGCTATCGATCCGCGTATGGAACCCGAGGATCACTGCTTCCGAGGCGGAGGCCAATGAAACGTCCGATTCGGTGATCGTGCCGACCGCGCTGTGAATCACCTGGAGCGACACCTTGTCCGAATCGATCTTCTTCAGCGCATCGACAATGGCTTCGACGGAACCCTGCGTGTCGGCTTTGACGACCACCTTCAGGACCTTCGAGCTGCCGGATTCCAGCCGATCAAACAGGTTCTCCAAAGTTACTTTCGCGCGAGGCTGCTCCTGGCCCAGGGCCCGGGCCTCCTGCTCGCGAGTCTCCGCCAGTTCCCGCGCCGCCTTCTCGTCTTCAACCACGCTGAATTCCAATCCCGCTTCGGGCACCCCGTTCAGCCCGAGGACTTTGACCGCCACCGAGGGCGCCGCTTCTTTCAGGCGTTTGCCCTCTTCGTTAATCAACGCCCGCACGCGCCCGTAATACTGGCCACAGATAATGATGTCGCCCACGCGCAGCGTCCCCTTCCGCACCAGCACGGTCGCCGTCGGCCCGCCAGGCGCGAGGCCGGACTCGATCACGTTGCCCTTGGCCCGACGATTCGGATTGGCTTTCAGTTCGAGCAGGTCCGCCTGGAGGAGAATCATTTCGATCAGCTTGTCGACTCCGTCCTTCGTCAGGGCCGAAACGTTCACGAAGATCGTGTTGCCGCCCCAGTCATCCGGCACCAAACCTTTATCCTGAAGCTGCTGGCGCACTTTCAGCGCGCTGGCGTTGGGGTGATCCATTTTGTTCACCGCCACCAAAATGGGCACCTTGGCCTCGCGTGCGTGATTCAGCGCCTCGACCGTTTGCGGCATGACACCGTCGTTGGCCGCCACCACGAGCACCACGATATCAGTGACGTTCGCCCCTCGCGCCCGCATCGAACTGAACGCCGCGTGGCCGGGAGTATCCAGAAAAGTGATCTGCGCCAGCTCGGCCTTTCGCTCCGGATGCGGAAAGGAAATCGTGTAGGCACCGATGTGCTGCGTGATGCCACCGGCCTCGCCCGCAGCCACGTCGGATTTTCTGATTACGTCGAGCAGCGTCGTTTTGCCGTGGTCCACATGGCCCATGATGGTGACCACTGGCGGGCGCGGAACCAGATCTTCGACCTTGTCCTCGATGTCCAACTCCACCTTCTTGACGGGGGCATGCACCAAGCCACTGCCGCGCTCGCGCTTTTCCACCTCAAACCGATACCCGTATTTGGCGCAGACCTTCTGGGCCACCGATTCGTCAATCGCCTGATTGACATTCGCGAAGACCCCAACCTCGATTAGGTCCGCGATGATCTTAAACGGTTTCTGCTTAAGTTGCTCTGAAAGCTCCCGCACGACGATGGGCGGCTTGATCGAAATCACCTGTGCATCCGCCGGAAGCGCGATCCGTGCCGCCGGCACCGGCTCGGCTTTACCCTTTTGAGCCCCGGGCCGTATCGCCCCCGCGGCAGGAAGGCCGGCGCCGGACCGAGGGGTGCGGAAATCCCCGCGTCGGCCGGGTTCGGCTCGTCTCGCGTCAGCCGGTCTCGGTGGTGCTTTCGCGGGAGGTTTCTCGGCAGCCTTTGTGGCTGGCTTGATTGGCAACTGAATGAAACCCACCTTGTCGCCCACTTTCGGTCCGGGCGGCGGCGGGGGCGGCGGCGGGGCGGGAGGAGCGGGCGGGACAACCGGCGGTGGCGGAGCGATTTCGGCAACCGGTGCCGCCGTTTCAAGCGCCACAGGGGCTTCGGCAGGAGCTTCCGCCGGTGCCACCAACTCCGGGGCTGCGGCAGGAGCCGTTAATGTTGGAGGCTCGGCCGGACCAACCCCCTCAGTGACGGTCACCGTCGTCGGCTCCTGGATTTGCACCGGAGGGGCGGCAGGAAGCTCGGAAGGTGCCAGGGTAACAGGCGCTTTCGGGTGCTCGACCTCGGCGGGCGGCGGAGGAGGGGCGGCAGGCTCGGGTGGAACGGGAGGCGGAGGCGGAGGCGCCGTCAGCTCCGGATGAGCGAGGACGAGCTGCTGTTCGAGATACTCGGCGGTGATCTTATCCAGGGAGCTGGAGGCTACGCGCGCGGCCGCAATGCCCAGTTCCTTCGCCTTGGCGAGAACTTCTTTGTTCTCCAAGTGAAGTTTTTTCGAGATGTCGTAAATACGAACGGGCATAATTCTCTAGCTCTGCGCGCCTGTTTTGCCATCCCGCCTTCATAGGCTCGACCCTAACAGGCAAAAACTGGTCCGGCCACCGGCATATCAACCGGATACCGGCGCTTCGCCAACCTTCAGCGTTCGCCGGGCGGCCTCAGCGCGGGCAGCATCCAAAATCGCAGCCGCCTGGTCTCCCAACTCGGCGATGCCAGCCAGGTCGCTCAGGTCAGCCTGCAGTAAATCTTCCAACCGGGTCAGGCCGTGATGCACGAGCACATCGGCCTGTTCCCGCGTAATGCCAGGAATTGCAGCCAGCGAATCCACCGCTTCGGCCACTTTCTCCTCAAATCCTTTCGTCACCACCACCTCGGCTTCAATATCCACCTGCCAGCCTGTGATCTTGGAAGTCAACCGCGCGTTCTGGCCTCGCTTGCCAATCGCCAGCGAAAGTTGGTCTTCGCTGACAATGATCTTTACGCGCTTGTTCGCTTCGTTGATCTCGAAGGCTTTAAGCTTCGCCGGGTTCAGTGCATTGGTGATGAAATTCCGGATGTTCGGGTCCCAACGAATGATATCCACCTTTTCGTTGTTGAGCTCCCGCACGATGTTCTTAACCCGCTGGCCTCGAAGACCCACGCAGGCCCCAACGGGGTCCACTTTGTCATCCCGGGTCCAAACCGCCAGCTTCGTCCTGAATCCCGGTTCCCGGGCGATGCCCTTGATTTCTATGGTGCCATCGTTGATTTCGGACACTTCCAACTGGAACAGTTTCAGGACAAACCGCGGGTCCGAACGGGAGAGAATAATCTCCGGCCCGTGGGGTCCCTGCTCGACCGCTTTGACGTAACAACGAATGCGTTCGCCTACCTGGTATTCTTCCGTGGGCACCCGCTCCCGGTTCGGCAGCAGCGCCTCATACTTCCCCAGGTCCACCAGGACATCAGAGCGATCAAACCGCCGAACGGTGCCGCTGATGATATCACCGACGCGGTCTTTGAATTCCGTGAAAATCAGCGCTTTCTCGGCTCTCCGGATGTGCATCATCAGCGCTTGCTTCGCGTATTGAGCCGCGATCCGTCCAAAGCCTACCGGAGTGACCTCGACTTCGAGCTCATCTCCAACTTGTGCCTCGGGTTTTAGCCGGTGGGCATCAAACACTGAGATCTGATCGTGCTTGGAAATCACTTTGTCAGAGACGATTAGCTTTGCGTAGGCCCGAATATCGCCATTCTTTTGGTCGATAGCCACGCGTAATTCACGAGCGGGCCCGACCGCTTTCTTGGCGGCGGACAACAACGCGTCCTGAACGGCGCCGATGAGGACATCCCGGTTAATGCCCTTCTCGCGCTCCCAGAACTCCAATACGGCTAAAAACTCAGCGTTCATATGTCTTCAGCGAACGGCATTCCCACCGGGGGAACAAAAAAGTCGGCAGAATAGGCTCTTCCGACTTTGGCACGCTGGGCAACCAGCAAAACTTTACCGTTCGAATGATAAAACTAGTTCCTACGTCGACTTCAGTCAAGCACAACGGCACACCTCATTGCCAGGTACAGCTTGCACTTGCAAGCGCCTGAAACTCTTTGCATTTCACCGCCGGCTGCGCCAAGTTTGTCTCATGACACAACCGCTTGCGCTCGTTCTTTATGAGAGAGTATTACCGGGCGGCAGGCTTGTCAATCAGTTACAGGATCTAAATTATCGGGTTAAGAGCATCAGCGATCATGCCCTGCTGGTGGAAACCGCCCAGGAAGCCAAGCCGATGCTGGTGCTGGCTGACCTTGAACCGTGGGGACAGGCCGTTTGCAGTGCCATCGCCCGACTGAGACAAGCGCCCGACACGAGCCATCTGCCGGTCATCGCCTTTGGCGCTGACAACGCCCCGGAGGTCCAGAACGCAGCGAGGGAAGCGCGGGTGACCCTAATCGCCAGCGACAGCGCCTTGCTGACCCATCTGCCACAATTGCTCGAACAAGCGCTGCAGGTCGACTGAGCCCTACGTTGTGAAGCCGACCACCTTCGGCTGCACCAGCCGCTCGTAATCCCGGTACGCGAGCTTGACCACCTCCGTATGCGAGCCGGCGTTAAACGTAATCTCCTCGTTTTCCGCCAGCGCCTGGGCCGCATACACCTCCATTCCATACAAGTTGCCAAACGGCGGCATCGCGCCGGTCTCGCAATCGGGAAACCTGGCTTTGAACTCGTCCTCGGAAGCGAACCTGACCTCATCCGACCCGGTCACCTCACGCAAATCCTGCAAGACAATCTTCCGGTTGGCCGGGAGAACCGCCATAGCCATTTTACCATCCAGTGTGACGATGATGGTTTTGGCAAGTTCCTTCCCTTTGACGTGCGCCGACTGGGCGACTTCCTGCGCTGTAAACGCCGGCGAGTGACTGATGGTGACGTACTTCACCTTTTCGCCATCGAGATACTCTTTCATCTTTCGAACTGGCATAAGTGTGTTCCTTTCCTTCGGGGTATAGTCAGTTTAGGCCTTCGCCGCCGGTAATCAAGTGTTCAGCCGGGCCGCGATGCTACGGAGCGCGCGATTGTTGGTGGTTGAGCGACCGCCTTGACTTGTTTACGATTTCGCCTATGAAGTTCTCCCGCTATTTCCTGCCCGGGCTCTTCGCTGCATCGTTGACGGCTGCTTTCGCCGCAGCCCCTGCCGATCCCTCCAACGAGACTATGCGCGTCTTCTCGGGCGCGCTTGCCCGGCTGGTCAATATCATTATGGCTCCAACGAATCAGCCGCCACGGACTTTTACCACGACTCTGAAGCTGACCAAAGGCGGAGGGCTCTCGAAGGAGTTGCTCGGGCAACAACTCACGGTGGCGTTTCAGGCGCCGGACCACCTTCGGCTCGCGTCGCAATGGAGTGGCAACTCCTATGTCATTGGGCGCAGCGGACAACAGCTTTGGGTCCATATTCCCGCGAAGAAATTTGGCCTGATCGGGTCGCCGGAGGTCCCGCGCTTTTCCGCGGTGCCGGATAGTTTGGACGCAACCCCACTGGGACCCTTCAAGCTCCCGGTTCCCCCCGAACAGATTCTGGTGCTTCCGTTCCTGGTCACCCTTGAGGCCTTGCCGGACGAGCGCGTTGGCGCCACCGAATGCCGCGTCATCAAGGCCATTCCCAAACCGGAGGCCATCCAGGGCTTTCATCTTCCCCAAGCCACCATTCAAGTATGGGTCCGCGAGCCAGATCTCCTGCCGCTAAAACTTGCCTATCGCGACCCAACAAAGGCCGATATCGAAATCGAAGTGGCGAACCCGGAACTGGAGGAACCATGGCCCGATTCCAAATGGAGACTGCCGAGAAACGAAGACGATACAGTCCAGACTGTCGCGCGGGCCCATCTCCTGCGTTTTCTGTCTTCGTCCTACAGTATGCTCACCGAGAAAATCCCGGTTCTGGGACCCGCGAGCGGCGAGCGCCGCGTGATCGCACGCGAAGGCAAAGGCCGGCTTGAAATGCACGACGGGACCCGCGTTCTCTTCCTGGAAGGGACTCCCGAGGAAATGGGCCACCAGCACGGAGCCCTCCTGATAAAGGAGATACGTAACCTCGTGGACCACGTTCTTTACGGCGTGGGCGTCGGCAGTTCGTTTCTCGAGGGCCGTTGGTTCTTCGGCGCTGTTGAGGCAGCCCAGAAACGGCTCAAGCCGTTCATCAGTGACCGGTCCTTTCGCGAAATGGACGCGCTGGCTGACGCCGCCGGTCTCGAACGCGAAGAAGTCCGGCTTTCGAACTTTTTCCCCGAGCTTTTCCACTGCAGCGGCTTTGCCATCTTCGGCAAGGCCACTGAGGGCGGTCGAATGTACCATGGCCGGGTTTTGGATTATATGCGCGGCATGGGTATGGAACAGAACGCCGTCGTGATCGTGTTCAAACCGGACCAGGGCAACGCGTGGGTGAATGTCAGCTATGCGGGTTTCATCGGCTCCGTCACCGCGATGAACGAAAAGCAAGTCGCCATCGGCGAGATGGGCGGGCGCGGCGAAGGCAATTGGGACGGCAAACCGATGGCCCAGCTCGTGCGCGAGGTGATGGAAAAGGCCAACACGCTGGAGGAAGCTGTCGAGATCATGCGCCGGGGCCCGCGCACCTGCGAATACTACTACGTCATTTCCGACGCCAAATCAAAAAAGGCGGTCGGCATCGCGGCAACCCCGGGAAAATTCGAGACCGTTCTGCCGAACCAGGCACACGCGTTGCTGCCCCACCCCGTCGAGGATGCCGTCCTGATGTCCGCCGGCGACCGTTACGAAGAACTGGCCAAACGGGTGCAGGCGGGCTTCGGCAAGTTCGACGACCAGCGCGCGCGCGATCTCATGCGCCGTCCCGTCGCCATGAACTCGAACCTTCACTGCGCGCTCTTTGCGCCCGACACGCTCGATTTCTGGGTCGCCAACGCCGATTCAAGAAATCCAGCCGCGCATACCCGCTACACGCACTACAACCTGCGCGAATTGCTCCAGCCCGAACGCCCCGCAAGTGGCCCCAAGCCGAATGGCGGCTGAAGCATTGCCGCCTGACACGGCTCCAACCAAATCCAGGGAACTGCGGACTTCATACTTTGGGCTGTGCGGTCCGGACTTGGTACCTCCACTACCCATTACTCCACTACTCCATCACTCCACTACTCCATCACGCCACCATTCCATTGCGACTTCAACATGCTTGCGTTTCCGCAATGGTACCCGTATCGTCTGCCGTCCGTTAGGCGTAAGTCATGATTGAGCCTGCCTGAACCGGCCCTTGCGGGTCGGATTTTTGATCTCAGAACAGGGGTTGCTGGGAAAGCGGTTCGGCCGGTAAAGCAATCCCACGCCTCACGGAGTGGTCCACCCCTACGGGTTGGTAGCTCAGTCGGTA
Organism: Verrucomicrobiia bacterium; assembly: GCA_036524155.1. Classification (GTDB taxonomy): domain Bacteria; phylum Verrucomicrobiota; class Verrucomicrobiia; order Limisphaerales; family UBA8199; genus DATDCV01. The sequence continues at coordinate 10,736 of DATDCV010000439.1, read as the reverse complement.
GAGCAGCGGCCTTTTAAGCCGTTGGTCCCGGGTTCGAGTCCCGGCCAACCCACCACTTTTAGCGCGTGTGTTCCAACCACTCGTCTGCCTGCTGCTGGCCGCCACCTTTCAGCATCAACCGGCGCGCACCTGGTTCTCCGGCGACACTGTAATTCCACTCGCTCAGGCTGCCGTTCCGCCACATGATATATAGCTTGCCGTTGCCGGCCGACCACGTGCCCTGGTCAGCGCCACCGCTGACGCCAGCGACCCCCGCGCTCCACGTTTGATTCCCCAAGGAATCAGTTCCACGGGCCGAACCGCCGCTTTCACTCTGACTCGACCATCGGCAGGTGCCGTCGGCGCGCAGCATCAGGAACCGGGTGATCTCGGTGCTAAAACCCCCCAGCCCGCTGGTCGAGTAGTGCCAGTATTTCCAGGTGCCGATCAATTGCGGGTCTCTCTGACCCTCGCCCGCGGCAAAGCTGGCGAAGATACCCCGCAGTGTTTTTTCGCGCGCGGCGATCCGCGTTTGGTCGCCTAACCCGACCAGGGCCACACCGTAGCCCTTTAGAACCGTGGCAAACGCGTGAGCCCGCACCGTCATTCCTTTGGGATTGGTGCCCTCCCAGGTGGCCAGAACTCCCGGCGCAGCGCCCGCGCGGATCTTCTCCACTTCGCCGGTGCGCTTCAGGAAAGGCATCAATTGTCCGAGCTGCCCATCCAGGAATTGCACGACGCGCGGGTCCTCAGCGGAGCGTATGTCCTCGGCCGCCTCGGCAAAGGCCAGGTAGGCTTCGGTGGGGCCGTCAGCGTTGGACGCGGCATCAGAGGGGACCAGTTGCAGCATTTGGGGGTGTTCTTTTAACTGCCAGTCCGCAGGGTAGGACATGGTCAAGCCGGTAGCGTGCCGATAAGTCTTCCACGCGGCGCCGCTGGCTGGGCCGCCGCTGGGCTCGTTGGTGCGGGACCCTGGAACTGGAATCTTGGTGCCATCCGGGTTGGCCGTTGCCGGCCTCGCCAGGGGATTACGACCGACGTTTTGTCGCGTGAGTTTGTAGGCCGTGCCGTCGGTGGTGAACGTCAGGTTGTCTTCGTCGAGCGTCGCCTTGAACGCGAACTTACTATCACCGCTGGCGAATGTGCCCTCGAGCGCGCCCGATTTTTCAGTCGCGCTAAGGGGAAACGTCCGGTCGCCCAGCTTGACGGTCCCGGTGTAAGCTCCCGCATCAGCCAAAAAATCGACCGCGAGTTCGTCGTTTTTGAACCGGCCGGCGAACGCGGCTGCCGCGCTGGCGGAATCAGTGGCGGCAGTGAGAAAAATACCAGTAGTAAGAACCAGACTGACCCAGCACGTAGTCTTCATACTCTTTCCCTTCCCCAATCCTGTGGCCCGCCACGGGCCTCACCCTATGCCCGCGCGCCTAGCGTTTGGCGCTCTTAGCGTATTCGGCCTGGGCCTGCGGGAGCCACTCCTGGAGCTGTTTGATCCGCTGCTCGTCGAGCGGATGTGTGCGGAGGAACTTCGCAAAAAATGAGTCCTGGCCTCCGCCCTGCTGTTTGTTGAAAGCGGCAAATCGCTGCCAGAAGGCCACGGCCTGGCTCGGGTCGTAGCCGGCGCGGGCCATATAAATAATGCCGATATGGTCGGCCTCGGATTCCTGGGCGCGGTCATGCGGCAGTTCGGCCCCGACTTTGGCTCCGATCCCGTACAAGCTCATAAAGGTGCCCTGGTACTGAGCGTAACTTGAGGAGCCGACGGCGGCGCCGGCAGCCTGGCCTAATCCTTGGGCGACCATGGCCCGGCTCATGCGAGAAGCGCCGTGGTGCGCCACCGCGTGCCCGACTTCATGAGCCAGGACGGTCGCCAGCCCGGCATCGTCCTTTGTAATGGGCAGGATCCCCGTGTACACGCCCACTTTCCCGCCGGGCAGGCAAAACGCATTGGCTTCTTTGCTCTCGAACACCACGAACTCCCATTGCGCATTGGGCAGGTCCTTGCCTGCCATATCCGCAATCCGCCGGCCGACCCGCTGGACGAGCGCATTGGCGGCGGGATCCTTGCTAATTGGGGTCTCTTTCTTGAGTTGATCAAAACTGGACAGCCCAAGCTGCATCTCCTCGCCGCTCGACATGAAATTGATGTCGCGCCGGCCGGTAACCGGCACCGTCGTGCAGCCCTCCAGGAAGACAGACCCGGCCATGATCGCCGCGAGCCAGAAGCAACGAATTTCGAATGTCGTCATAAGAACCACCTTTCTGTTTTAGTCTTTCTCTTCTCCGCTGAGTTTCCGATAGAGCGTCGCGAGGCTGACGCCAAGCAACAGCGCGGCCTTTTCCTTGTCGCCGCCACAAAGCTGCATCGCGCGATCCAGGTGCACCTGCTCCTGCTCGCGCAGGTAAGTTTTCAAGGGCAGAAAATTCTCGAGCGAAGCGGGAAGCCCGTTTGCCGACGGCGATTCACTCGACGGGGCTTGCAGCGGGTAAAGCGCTTCCTGGGTGACCGCGGGGAGGCTGGCCGGAACTTGTTCATCGATCCCGGGCTGCAAGGTTTTGGCAGCGGCGACCACACTGGGAGGCAAGTCGGATGCCTGAATGACGTCGCCTTCGCAAAGCGTCGCGGCCCGCTCGATCGCGTTTTCGAGCTCCCGTACGTTGCCGGGCCAATCATACGCGCCGAGGATCGCGACAGCCTGACGAGTGACCTGTAGCGGGCCGCCCGTCTGCCGGCCCACCTTGTCCTTTAAGAAATGGGCGACCAGCAACGGGATATCATCTCTGCGTTCTCTCAAACTCGGCAATTGGATGGGGATAACGTTGAGCCGGTAATAAAGATCCTCCCGGAACGTCCCTTCTTTGATCCGTTTTTCAAGCGGTTCGTTCGAGGCGGCCACCACCCGCACATTGACGTAGATGGGGGTATTGTCGCCGACACGGCGGACCTCGCGCTCCTGTAACACCCGCAAGAGCCGGCTCTGCAGCATCGCGGACATGGAACCGACTTCATCCAGGAATATCGTGCCGCCATCGGCTTCCTGGAAAAGGCCCTTCTTGTCGTTAATCGCGCCCGTGAACGAGCCGCGGCGGTGGCCGAAAAGTTCGGATTCGAGCAAGTTCTCAGGCAACGCGCTGCAGTTGATGGGGACAAAAGGAGCAAGCTGGCGTCGGCTGTTGAAGTGAAGGGCGCGGGCGACCAACTCCTTGCCCGTGCCGCTCTCGCCGAGGATGAGAATGGTGCTGTCCGTATCAGCCACCCGCTCGATCATTTTGAAGACGGCATGCATCTTTGCCGAACTGCCAATGATCTGGCTGAACTGGTACTTCTTCTTCAACTCTCGCCGCAGTTGAGCCGACTCGGTCAGGACGGCGTTGAAAGAGAGCGCTCGCTGAACGCACAGCTTGAATTCGTCGACTTTGAAAGGCTTTTCGAGGTAATCGAACGCGCCGTTCTTCATCGCCTCCTTGGCGGTCTCAATGGATCCGAAGCCCGTGATCACGATCACGACGGCGGGCGGGCTGAGCTCGCGCGCTTTCTTCAGAATCTCCAGGCCGTGAGGCCGGGTCTTGTCCAGGTACAAATCCGTGATCACCAACTCCGGCGCGTGGGTGGCTAACGCGGCCGCGGCCGTCTGGCCGTTTGTGAACGGAAACACCTCGTGGCCTTCGTCGCGCAGCAAGCCCGCGACCATCTGCACCATGGTAAGCTCGTCATCTACCAGGAGGACTTTGGCCATCGCGGCGAGCCTAATTCAAAGCCCATCCACCTTCAAGAGACTTCTGGTAATGGGTGCAGCCGCTCAGTCTCGGGTCGGAGCGCCGACTTGCAGTCGGCCTAGAACGTGGCCATGGCAGCGTGACGAAGTGTGCGGAGCGCCGAGTTGCACTCGGCCTATGGGCGGCCGTCGGTTCGCTTAAGCCGATTGAAAATCGGCGCTCCGACCCGAGACTGAGCGAATACTAACCGTCTGGTAATGATTCAAGCCTCGGCAAGCCAGCGCCGCAGCACGCCCGAGCTCTCCCGAAGAACCTTCAGAAGCGTCGCCCTGCTCTTGTTGCCCGGGTCGGCCCAGTCGTACTCGATGTGCATTGAGAACGGGGCCTGGTAATTCATCTGCTTCAGCAACTTGAAATATCCGGCCTGTCCGATCTCCCCCTGGCCGAAGGGCGTCCACCGACCCCGACGGGTGGCGTCCTTGATGTAAGCGATCTTCAGGTGAGATCTCAGCGCCTCGAAATGCGCGCGCCAACCGTCGCCGTGAACGATGAGCGCGTGACCGATGTCGAAGGCAACGCCGATTTGGCCCGGCTCGAAGCCTTCCACCAGTTGGCGCATTTCAGAAAGGTCACCCGCCAGGTAGACGCTGCTGCCCGACGGAGAGTGATTCTGGAGGAGCGCGCCGATGCCGATCTGCCGATTAAGTCCCGCCAGGTCCTTAAGCTGGGTCCTTGCCTCGGCGATTTGGTCCGAAACCGTAGTGTTCTTTTTGTGATAGACAAAACCCAAGCGATAGAACGTCGCGCCCAGTTGCTTGCCGGTCTTGAGGATCAATTCGGCGTGGGGCGTCGCTGTACTGGTGATCGCCGTGGTCAGCAGGGGTATTTTCAGGCCGTGTTTGCGTAATGCCTCCGCGTATCGCGGCAAGTCATCCGCAACCCTCTCGGGCAGCACCTCCCCGCCCGGTCGGACGGGGCAATCGATGCCGTCCAGGCCGGCCTCTGCGGTCAGCGCCGCGGCGTCTTCGTAGTTCAATTTGATTTCCTGGAAAATCTTGCTGAACACCACAATCGAAGGCGGCGAGGCCGCCGAGGCCTCTGATGCCAGCGCGCCGGCACCGCAAAGACCAACCGCTGAACCGCCCAAGGCGATCCTCCTGACGAACTCGCGCCGCGTGAGTGAAGTCTGTGACCCGGCAGTTTGCATTCTCTTATCCTTTCAACATCAGGCCTGGAACTCTCGTCTTCCGATTCGGGAATTGGACCTCGCTCTATTTCGGGTCGAGCTTCACATAGTCCAGTCCAAACATATAGCTTTTGACGGCCTTCTCATTGGCGCCGACGATTGCAACGGTCAACTTGTGATCGCCCGAGCTGAGGTCACGAGCGCCCATAACCATCGGGCCGGTGGGAATCACCGCAGGATGATAGAGATCGAGTGGCTCGCCAAGTTTCTCGCCATCGACATAGAGCTGGGCAATGCCGTAATCGGGAGCCTTGGTAAATTGCATGGTGATTTGGTATTTGCCGGTTTGGGGCACCGGCAAGGCCAGGTCGAGCTTGTCGCCAGGCTTGGCGTCGGTCCACCACAAATGAGCGTCATTGCTCCATTGCGCGCCAAATTCAGTGAGTCCCTGCTCGTGGGGGTCGCCGCCGGTTTTCGACAGGACCTTGAGGCGCTCACCTTCGAGCGCGCCTTTGACCTTGAAGGTTTGTATCTCGCCCCAATACCCGAGGCGCTGGTCGAGCCGCACCGGGCGGTAAAGGTCTTTGCCATCGGCCGCCAGGTACCAATAAACCGTCGCCGCATAGAGAGTGGGGCGCTGGTTCGGATAGTACTTCTCAATATCAGCTTCGAAGCCGGTGTGAAACGGCACCTGGTCGGCGATATGCCAGCGGTTGACCGCCACGTGGCCCTTGTTGTTGCCGTCCTGGTGTGTCTGGTTGTGGAACGCGTTTTGGAAGAGGGCCGGATCGCACCAGGCGTAGCCAAAATAATCCTCGGACCCGGTCCCAAACGTAGAAGCGAATTTCTCCCCATCAACAAAGAACTTTTCGTCGCCCTCGCCCCACCAACTGCCGCGCGGGTTCCAGATATGGAGCATGACGCCGACGAAGCGGCCGGCGCCTTCAGTCTTGACCATGGGCCAATCAATCCAGCGTTCTGGTTCTGAGGGCAGGAACGCATCGCGATGCCATTTGGCGTGGAACCGGCCCACCCTGCTCGCGGCTGCGGAACAAGGTACGTCCACAATTTCGAATTTGACCTGCCGTTCCGGTTTGCCGTCATTCACCAACTCGACCTCAGCCGAGCGCGCAAACGGCATATACCAATTGCAGTACCACCAACCGTCGTTGCCAAGCCCGAGCGGATAGGAGCGATATTTGTCCGCCCCGGGCGCGGTGCCGAAGAAATCACCCAAGGGCGACCAGACGCTGGGCTCCTTCTCGCCGTCCCATCTGATTTGCAGCGCGAGTTCACGCAGCACCTCCCGATCGGCGGGGGACGGCGGCAGGTCCAACTTCACCCGGAGATTGGCGATCGCGCGAGGGCCTGTAATCCGGGTTACGGTTGCGGTTTTGTTCCCCGCTACGCTCACTGTCCGGGTGGTGACGTGGGCATTGGCCCGGCCCGCCGCCAGATTCTCCTCGCAGCGTGCCAGAATCTCGTTGGCGTGATCCAGGGCGGCTGCTTCATCGTTCGACAGTTCTCTTTTGAACGTGGGAACCTTTGTGCCCGCCGGGAAAGTCTCGTACGTGAAATGGAAGTACTGGCCCCAACCCTGATCGGCGACGATTTTGCAGGATTTCTGGTAGGGGATCGGCGTGTAGTTGTTCCAGCCACGAGCGACCGTATGGACCAGCGCAGAACGTGTGAACGGCTGGTTTTTCCCGTCGAAATAGCCCACAAATGGCAGGTCTACCGCCGGCTCGGAGGCGCCATCCAGATAGATGCGTACATGCCCCGCCTTTGGCATTGCCGACCAGATGCGCCAAATGCACCCCGGCCCCTGCATCTCGGCCATGACGAATTTGTCGCCCTCTTTCCGAATGTATCCATCACCGTCGCCGTTTGCATCCCAGGCGACATATCGTCCGCTGGCGGAATCATATTTGCTCTTGCGATCATAGCTGGACCATTGCGCGCCCTGCTCACCCGGCAAAGGGAGAGTCGCCAGATACTCGAGGTCGGTGAGTCGGCTCACCAGGTCCGGGTACGAGAGTGCCTGTCCAGTCACCGGAACACCGCCGCACACGAAAGCGGCAGCAAAGAACCAAGCCAGTTTATTCATAATGGATTCAGCCGCAAATTTGAGTTCTTGATACCGCGTAAAGACCCGCTTGAAAAGCGGATTCTCAAGAGAAAGAGATTGCTTGCGTCTGCTCACCGAACCGAAAGCGGCAGCAAGCTGCGCGCACTCCAAACGCTTCGCGACTGCGCGTGCACAACGAACCGCGCGCCAGCGTTTGGAGTGCGCGCAGCTTGCTGCCGCTTTAACACGCCCGAGCACTTCCTCCCTCCACCTCGAGACGATTTTACCCTTGCTTTCGCCCCCTCGGTCTCGTTGATAAGGTGTGTATGCGACCCAACGTTTGCGGGCTATCGGCTTTGCTCATTGCAGCCGCCGGTGCTTCCCTCCCGGCCGACGACAACTGGTCCCGAATTACACTGGCGGATCCGCGCCAGGTGGAACTGGGCGGAGCGCTTGGTTCATCCCTTCAGCGCAGCCTCGACCGGCTTAGCCAACCGCCGTTCACAACGGATTGGATCCTGTCCGACGTTTCCTTCAAGGTAAACCGCATCTTCACCAATTACAGCGGCGACGTTTCCGGCCGGTTCCTTGAACTCGCGGCCCTGGCGAGTCCAGTTGGCGGGCACCGACCGGCAACATTTGGGCCGGTCGCTCAGGAGATAGCCAAATTTCAGAAGCCGGATGGCCATTTCGGGTTGGAGATGGAGTTCAGCAAGCCGATGGAAAAAATGTCGCCTCCCATCCCGATGCTCTGGGGAAACGCCCGGTTGCTGGTCGGATTGGTGGCTGCCGCCAACGAGCTGCACGACCCAGATCTCCTGGCGGCGGCGCGCCGCCTGGGCGACTTTTACGTTTCGACGGCGGACATTTTCTGTTCGCCCGCGCGCGAAGCTGAGCTCCGCGCCACCGGGACGGGCGGCGATGGCTATACCTGCTGCTATTTTCCGGCTCTTGAAAGCCTGGCGCTGCTCTACCGCGCGACGCACGAGGAACGTTACCTGGCTCAAGCGCGCCGGATGGCGGAGTGGTTCAAGAAATTCGATTCGCTGCCAACCGATCACAGCCATGGCAACTTGTGCGCGTGGCGCGGGATCCTTGAATTGTATGACATTACAGGCGACCAATCCTATCTCGACCGCGCCCTGGCCAAGTGGGAGAACGCCGTCCAGAATGGCTATGTCTGGCCGCTGGGCGGCGTGGGTGAACACTGGTACCGGTTTCATTCCGGCGACGAGGGTTGCAGCGAGTCGGATTGGCTGCGATTCAATCTGGAGCTTTGGCGTTTCACAGGCCAGACGCGATTTCTGGAAATGGCCGAGCGTCTGCTGGGCAATCAGTACGCCGGCAATCAATGCGCCAACGGCGGCTACGGCTGGCGCCCTTTCGATGGGGATCCGGATGGCCCCATCGGCACTACCGGGAACCTCGACGAGTGGTACTTTTGTTGCAGCTTTCATGGACCGCTGGGGCTGCATTTCCTGAAGTCGTACTTGGCCGCCGCCTCCGCCGAGGGAATCTTTGTCAATTTCCCCCTCGACTTCTGGAGCAATCTGCCAACCGGCAATGCGGCGTATCGAATCACGGCCAGAACCCAGCCTTCCTCGCGTGCAAATCAGCGCCGATTCGAGATCGAGTTGCGGCCGCTGACCGAAACCAAATCAGGCAGGACATCTCTCTGGATTCGGCGGCCTAAGTGGGTGGACGCAGCGCGCGTCACCACCGCGGCCGGCAAGCCCGTGCCGTTTTCCGAAAAAGATGGATATCTCAGGGTGGAACGGAGTTTTCGCGGCGGCGAGCGCCTACAGGTTGCGTTTCAGACCGGTCTTCGGCTGGAACACCGCCGTTTTGAGCCCGTCGCGTTGCCTGCGGACAGAATTTCACGGTGGCACGATGTCGCGCTGCTGGCGGGGCCCGACGTGCTGTTCGCCACTCCAGCCACCGGCCCTGGTCGCATGACTCTGCTGGCGCAATTGGATGGCGAGGGGCACCTGGAATTGTGGCCTGGTCCGGAGGACACCCTCGTCAGTGTGCCACTATCGGGGCTGACCAGTGGCTTGAAAGAAATCTCCTCGGCGCTGGAACAGGCGCCACTCGTTTCCCTCCGAGCTGAGTCTGGCGTGAGCACGCGCCGCCGCGCCGCCTTCATGCACGATGTGCTGGTCGTGCCGTCGACAATACTCCCGGCTCAAGCCCGCAAACAGTTCGCGCAACGCGCGCGCAAGATGCCTCTACCGGTCTCTGGCGGGGCTTTCGGCGACCACCTCGAGAACGACCCGGGAGCCTGGCTGGCTAGCGCTGGATGGCAGTTCGGCTCAGGCGGGCTGCGGCTGACCGGGGGCGACGTGGGCCTGCTCGACTTCAATCCAGGCGCAGATTACCGATTCGAGTTCGACCTTGAATTGCCAACAGAAGGCCAGGGAATTACTGGTTGGGTGGTGCGCGCGCAAGGCCCGGGTGATTGCGTGCTCTTCCAGGTCCAATCCGCAGATTCCACCTATGACGCACCGGAATTCAAAACTCGTCCGAACACACTGCGCCCTCACGTTCGCCGCTACGGGGAATGGAAGATCGCCGAACCGGTTACGCTTCCCAAAGAAATTCGCCGCGGTGAAAGGCATCACTTCGCGACAGACTGCCGCGGATCGCAAATTACCGTGTATCAGGACGGCCAGAAGATTTATACGGGCGAGGATGGAGGGTTCAGCACCGGCACCGTCGGGTTTCGTGCTTCCAGCGCCGTCGAACTTGGTGTTTTTCGCAATATCTCCCTGAGCAAGCTGCCCCGGTAATGGCCGCCGCGGAAAGCAGCTCGAACTTTGTTCAGAAACTAAGATGCTCAACGTCGCCAGCGAGCGCCGTATCGCCTCGGTCTTGGGTCGGAGCGCCGATTTCTAATCGGCTTAAGCGCGCCGACGGCCGATGGTAAGCCGAGTGCAACTCGGCGCTCCGACCCAAGACTGAGGGGTACCGAGCGCCTATTATATTGCTTGGTTGAAGGGCGTGCTTTGTGCTACACCAAACGCCGAACGACAGAACTGCTGCCGCGATGAAAATTACCGAAGCGTTATTGGCCGAACACATGGTGTTTCACAACATGTTCGACCACATCGAGGCGACCGCAGCGAAACTGAAGTCCCTGGGCGAGGTCAAAGCAGTGGCGGCGGTAATGGAAGAAATGTTGAAGGCTCATTCCGATACGGAGGACGAGCTTTTTCTAGGTCCGCTCGAGCATTGTTTCGAACAAATCGGCCAACGCGACGCATTCATCGAAGAACACCAGGAAATGGACGGCAATCTGCAGCTCGTGCAGCAGGCCAACAGGCTCAAAGAAGCGCAGCAGTTGCTGCTGGCAGCCGTCGCACATTCCCGGCGGCATTTCGACCGCGAGGAACGTGTCGTGTTCCCGCTGGCCGAAAGTGTCTTGAAGGCCCAGACGTTGGATGATTTGGGGAAGGCCTGGATGGACCAACGGGTCAGGATCGCCGTACCGTCGTAGGACAGGCATCCTGCCTGTCCCTGATCTAATTCCCGGAATACGGAGACAGACAAGTTGCCATTCCTACGGAGGAAGATAGGCATCTTGCCTGTTCCCGATTAGCTGAACTAAATAGACCGCCTCAAACTATTTTCCTTCACTTGGACAGCTTTTGTCCATTATGCGGAGCTCCGCATAATGGACATTATGCTGAGGTGTTAATTATGCGGAGGTCACTGCGGCGGGTGTCTTTGTTTTCTTTTCAGTGGGAGGTTTTTGGGATAGGAGGAAGCATGGGGGAGTGTTGAGAACCT
>DATDCV010000438.1:0-6354 GCA_036524155.1 Verrucomicrobiia bacterium | reverse complement strand
AGGGTGGTCTGCCGAGTTCCCTCTCCTCGGGGAGAGGGCCAGGGTGAGTGGGAATGGGCGCGTACCCTGCCAGCGGTCGGAGTTCTGCAACTGTCTCAACACACTCTCTGCCGTTGGGCTATCATTTGGATGGTGGCATGCTCGGTTTGCTGCACGTGCTTACCCGTGCTGGCCGCGCCAAAAATCAGATTTGCGGGTTGGGACACGAATGGCCCCGCAGTTTATTCCCTGCATGCCACGGCCGTGTTGAATCAGGCACCTCCGCCGGCACTGGTTTTTAGACCGCCACCGGCCGATTTGCCGCCAGAGATCCGTTCTGCGCTGGGCATCTTCCTCGTTCAAAGCACGACGCGGCTGGCGTGGGAAACGAATCGGACATTTGACCATTTCTTCCCTGAGTCTTTGAACCACTTTGTTTTTACTAATATGATCGCCCGCACTAACGGCCGGACCATGACTATCTGGAGCGTCCGGTCGCACCCAACCGGCTGGCCAGGACAGCCCCCCGAGGTGCGTTGGAACCCGAACGGCCTGATGTGGGGACTGAAGGGGCTGACCGCGCTCAGCCCGTGTTGGGAAGGCGAAGGTTCGCCGGGGCAGGTGCCGATCACCGCGTTGACGCGGCGGCATGGCTATACTCGCGGCCACGGCATGGGCCCAGTCGGAATTCACGCGAATTTTGCGGGAAAAAAGGTCTGGTTTTTGACGACGGACAACCAGGTTGTCGAACGCCGTGTGGTGCGGGAGTTGGTCCGGACGGCGGACCCGGTCCGGGGCGACTACACCATCTTGTTGTTCAACGCGGATTTGCCAAACTCGATTTCGCCCCTTCGTGTCACCGACCGGTCCAACTTCGAACCGCCACAACCCAGGTTCGTTTGGCCTCCAGGCGCGCCCTGCCCGGTGTTCCAAACCGAACAGGTTGGTAACGTGAGCGTTGGTCTTCCGGGGCTGACGGTTCCGACGGCTAAAGGGGGTGATTCCGGCTCCCCGAATCTGCTGCCGATGCCCGACGAACTCGTTTTCTTTAGCGGGCGAACCACCTCCGGTGCGAGCCGGGAAATGCAGGAGGACATGAACGAACTGTGCCGATTGGAAGGGCTGAACGCGCGCAAATACCAAATGCAGTGGGTGGACCTTTCCGCGTTCCCGGTCTACGCGATTGGTCCAGAAACGCACTAAGATTGGGTGCAACAGGGTTGAAGTTGTCGTGAAAACCGTAGTCCGAAACCGTGGCCGGCGTGCGCATTTTATGGTGCGGAGACTGGATCTCATTTTATTGGTTTGCGGGTTGATAGGCGCCCGCGCGCAGGCCCAGACGGCGCAGGTGCAGGTCGTGTTTTCCGAGCGGCTGGGGCCGATGCAAATCGAGCGTATGGCGCTGGGCCAGGGCGGGCTCTCGGAGGAACCTATGTGGAGCGACCGGGTTCCCGAAATCCGGGCGTTGCGTCCACGAGTCATCCGGCTCTTCGTGCAGGAATATTTCGGCCTGATGCCCGAGATGGATCGCTACTATTTCGACAAGCTCGATCAGTCGGTGGAGACGATCCTGGCCACGGGCGCCGAACCCGTAATGTGCCTGTGCTTTAAACCCAAACCTCTTTTCCCCACCGTGGACCAGGATATCGTCGAGCCGAACGACTACGGCAAATGGGAGGACCTGATCGCGCGTCTCGTGCAGCACTACAAGGATAGAGGCGCCGGCATCCGGTACTGGGAGATCGGAAACGAGCCCGATATCGGCGAAGACGGCGGTTGCCCCTACCGGTTCAAGCCGGACAGCTACGCGCATTATTACCAGCGCACCGCGGCCGCGATCCGGAGGGCCGACCCTCGAGCGCGGATCGGCGGCCCGGCACTCGCTAATTCGCGCTCCCCGCTTCTGCCCGCGTTGCTCGCCTTGTGCCAAACCAACGGCGCACCGCTGGATTTCGTCTCGTGGCATATTTACAGCAGCGACCCCCGGGCGATCCGCGGCACCATTGCCTACGTCAAAGATCTTCTGAAGAAATTTCCGGAACTCAAACCGGAAACCTTCCTCGATGAATGGAACATGGACCTGATGAACCCACCGTTGGATCCGCGGTTTCAGCCCTGTTACATCGCCGAGGCTATTTGGAATATGAAAGACGCCGGGCTGGATTATTCGTGCTATTACCACATCCGGGACTGGTACGTTTCGTTCGAGCGTTTCGCCCCGTTCATGTCCGCCCAGGGAACCGCTTTTATGGCCCGCTGGTGGAATCGCATGCCCCAGTTTGACGGCCTGTTTGACTACCAGAACCGCGTTCGCCCCTCTTATTTTGCCTTTAAGCTGCTTTCGCGGCTGGCGGGCGACCGGCTGCGGTTAAGCTCCTCTCTCCCGACCGTCCACGGTTTGGCGACGCACGATGACCAACTCCGCATGAACAATCTGCTCCTGTGGAATTTCTCAGCCTCGGCGGTTGAGGCCGAGGTTGAACTTAAAGGCCTTCCCGCCGAGATGCGCGTTCGCCACATCGTTCTGGACGCGGTCGCACCCAGTGATGACGAAAACGCGCGTCTGCGTCCGGAACCGTTCAGGAAACTCGCGGGCGGCGACCAACGCTTGAGCGTGGCCTTGGAACCGTGGGCCGTCCATTACTGGTCCTTCGAATAGGACCGGCCAGCGCTACATATCTTTGGCGGACAAAGCAAGACGGCGGCGGATTTGCTCGCGGTTCTTGGCGTCGTAGAACTCCAGCGGGTTGAAGTCGTCTGTCAGCACGCGGCCACGGTCAGCCGATGCCTCCACCACGTTCTTGAAGGCCAGCTCAGTGTCCAGCCTCGCACGCTCATGAATCTTCGTGAAATCCGGCGCATGCAGGATCTGCGGGTCGGGCCGGTCCATCGCCGCGAAAAAAGTCGCGCCCTGTCCCTGCGTGTGCAATTTCACTCCTTTGAAGACGGCCTTTAGCGTCTTGCTCAGGCAACTGGCAAAATAATCATGACCTTCCGTCAGCTCCGAGAAGCTGTTAATCACCAGCACGCCTCCGGGACGAAGCACGCGGTGAATAGACTCAAAGGCCTCGCGCGTCATCAGGTGCGAGGGGGAGGAGTCGCCCAGGAACGCATCGAGGGCCACCGCGTCATATTGTTTCCGGCAACGGTTTAGAAAGTGGCGGGCGTCGTCGAACGTAATGTTCAGCTTCTCGGGTTCGAGCCCGAAGAACCGCCGGGCGACCGGCTCGACCGCCGGGTTGATCTCGACGACATCCACGCGCGCTCCCTGCCGGGCGAAGTCCATCGGGACGATGCCTACTCCCAGCCCGATACACAGCACATCGCTGATATTCGTGGTGTAGGCCCGCGCCATGGCGGATAGCATATAGGTGAACGCGGACTCGCTCTGCTTGGACTCCGGGTCGTAGGTGTTCTGGATCAGGTTGTCATTGAGATAATACCGGCACGAGTGGTTCGCGTTGTCGATTACCTGCAAATGCCCGAAATGGGAGTTCCCGTGGAAGAGTTCTACTACGAATTGGTACTGGCGATGGCGGGTTTGCCAAAGCCACAATCCCGCAACGGAAGCGATGCCGGCCGCGATCAGCACCGGGGCCGCCGCCTTGCGCTCGTAGACCACAAAATATCCCAGGCAAACCACCAGGATGGCCATCGCGGTGATATACATCGTCATCGAGTTCGGCAGCAGGGGTATCATCAGGTAACCAATGAGCATTGTCCCCGCAAAGCTGCCCAGCGTACTGATCGAAGTCAGCCGACCGACGTTGCCGCCCACGCCGCTCACTGACGACGTGATCATGCGAACCAGGTACGGCCCGGTCATCGCCAGCAGCGCCAGCGGGACAAAGAAAAGGATAGTCGAGGCGAGCAAAGAGCCTACCGCCAGGTTAAAATCGAGGCACCAGTAGGCGACGGGCGCGCAGATCAGGACCGTTACACAAAGGTAGGCCGCGGCGGCCAACAACGCCCAGTACAGTTTCGAGAGTTTGTGGTACCGGTCCGCCATTTGGCCCCCGACGTAGTATCCGCAAGCCAGCGCCACGAGCGTTACCGCGATCTGCGCCGTCCACACAAAGTGAGACATCCCCACGAACGGCGAGAGCATTTTGGCGCCGAGGATTTCCACGATCATGATTGCCGCCCCGGTCACCGCCGCGGTGAAATAAAGATAACCACGAGGAGTTCTTGCCACGACGGGCTCGGCCGGTGCGGCGGGGACCGCCGTAGAAGGTCTGTTTTTCACTCCGCCCTTTGTACGAAAGCCCGGCGGGGCAGGCAATTCCAGAAATCCGGAGGCCCAAGTTCAACGGGATTTCGAATTCTCAGTTCTCCGTCGGTCGCGGCGGGATTCTGCGGTTCTGCTGAACGGCGTAAAGGTAGCGGATCACTTCGATGGATAGCATGCCCTCCTGGGCCTTCTCCAGATGAGCCTCAACGGCTTGTTCAGCGCGGATCGCGGCAAGTTCACCGGCGTCGAGCCAGTAACCGCCGCAGCTCGGACACTCATCGACCTGCACCCGCCGTTTCGCGCTGAAGAAATGCCTATGCAGTTTGACTCCCTCGCAACGGGGGCACGCTCGTTTCCGCGTCGGGTCCACCATGACCTGAGGGTCATGTTTGACACGGAGCAATCGTTGTCCGGCCGCTTCCTCCTCCTGGTCCACTTTTTGCAGCTCGAACGCGTCAAACCAGGTGCCGCCACACCCGTGGCAGACGTCCACAACCAGGCTGCCAACCTGTGCCGGGTCCAGTTCGTTGTAGCAGGCAGGACATTTCATAGGGACAAGGCGTAATCTGCGCCTCTTTGAGCATTTCTTCAACCCTTTACTCATTTATGACTTAGAGTGGGCCGTCGTCCGACCCGCCGATTCCTCGTTACGACCGAACTGGGGTCGCACAGAGAAACGGAAGCGGGCGTCGGAAATTCCCCCTCTCCCTGCGGAGAGGGGCGGGGTAAAGGGAGATTTGTCCACGCATGACGAACGTGTTCAGAAACTGAGATGCTCAGAATCGCCAGTGGCTAGCGCATCCTTTGGAGGAATGGGTCAGCAAAACAGCCACACTCCGCCGTATCTTTCGGATGGAATTCTGCTTCCCACGCGCGCTGGCGCGGAGCAGAATAGCGGGCAGTAAGCCGGTCTTTGAGCAGCGGTAGTCTCAAATAGTAGAACGCGGCGCCTGACCTGAGTAACTTTGTGACGAACGAGTTCCACCCAATGCGGCCACTGCCCACCGCCTTATCCCGTCGCCGGTTTCTCCAACTTGCCGCGGCGGTGGCGGCCTTCACGGTGGCGCCTCGCTCAGTTCTGGGCGGAGCGGGGAAGGCACCGCCCAGCAGCAAGCTCAACGTGGCCGGCATCGGGATGGGGGGCCAGGGCACCGAGAACATCATTGCGCTGCAGAAATTGCCGGAGGTGCAGGTGGTGGCGGTCTGCGATGTTAACCGCGAGAGCGACGGTTACCAATCCTGGTATTGGACCGAGGGCAAGGAACGGCGGGTTTCAGGGCGGGAGCCGGCCCGGCGGTTGGTGGATGAGCTTTACGCCAAACAGCGGCCATCCGGCCAATACCGCGGCTGCAAGGCTTATGCTGATTTCCGCGAGATGCTCGACAAAGAGGATCTGGATGGGGTGATGGTCGCCACACCGGACCATACCCACGCGGTTATCACCATGGCCGCGCTGAAACGCGGCAAGCATGTCTATTGCGAAAAGCCGCTCACTTACTCGGTTTCCGAAGCGCGGCAGGTCGCGGACGCGGCACGCAACGCCAAGGTGGCCACGCAGTGTGGCAACCAGGGCCAGGCGACCGACGCGGCCCGCGTGACATGCGAGATTATCGCCGATGGTGCGATCGGCCAGGTGCGCGAGGTGCAGGTGTGGAGCGGGCCACGGTTTTGGAGCTGGCCGACGTGGGAGGGGCGCCCGCCCGAGACTCCGCCAGTGCCTGACGGCCTGGACTGGGACCTGTGGCTGGGACCCGCGCCCTATCGTCCTTACCACCCCGCCTACCACCCCTGGACGTGGCGGAACTGGCTGGACTTTGGCACCGGCCTGCTCGGCGACCTCGGTCTGCACAAACTCTCGACGGTGTTCAAGGCCCTCAAACTGGGTCATCCGGTCACCGTGGAAGGCAGCGCGACGAAACTGAGCGCGGAAACCTTTCCGCTGGGCGAAATTGTGAGGTTTGAATTTCCCGCGCGCGGGCCGCTGGCGCCGGTGACATTGACCTGGTACGACGGCGGGTTGAAGCCGCCCCGCCCACCGGAATTTGACGACGACGATGTCTTGCAGGACGTGATTTACATCGGCGATCAGGGCAAGCTCATGGGGAACCGGCTGGTTCCTGAGTCGCGGATGGAAAAATACAAGC
>DATDCV010000437.1:0-2940 GCA_036524155.1 Verrucomicrobiia bacterium | reverse complement strand
GGCGATGACACCAAGGATGTTGGTAACGCTGGGGAGCAGGCCCAATTTCCGGGCGTCACGGAGAGTGGTGGGGCGCTCCGCCCCGGTGGCAGAGCGGACCGTGTGCAGGGGGGCGCCGTCGCGCGTGTACCAGTGCGTGGCGTCGGGACTGAATAACCGCATAGAAATAATGAGTGAATTAGTGAATTAGTGAGTGAGTGAGTTTCAGAACCCGACTTCGGGATCAACGGGCAGAGCCGCCGGTGGCGCGGCGGGCTGTGGCCTGGGCGGCTGCGGAGCCGGCTGCTGTGCTTGCGGGGCGGCCTGGCCTCTGGCTTCCTCGATGCGGCGGCGGGCCTCGGCCGGACTGTACACGCCGCTCGGAGTCACTTTCTTGGTGGGCTTGCTAATGGCGTCGATGGAGGCGTAGGTGCCAGGGCCGTTTAGCCTGGCCTGGTGGCCGATGACGAGGGTGCAGCAGGCGCCGAGCAGCTTATTCATGTCGATGCTGTCGCCGGGGGCAACGGGGCGGCCGCGCCATTTGCCGAGGAATTCGGCGAGGCGGGCTTTCTGGTGGAGGCTGGCCGTGAAGGTGCGGGCCAGTGTGAGGCAGTTGCCGTCCGTGCCGCGCTGTTCGGTCTCGAACACGAGGCGGACCTTGGGGACGAGGCGTTTGCGGCCGAGGTAGTCGCTGGTCATGAGACCCAGGTCGATGACATCGACGCACACGGCGGGATGAACGCCCTCGGGGTGGAGGGTGTATTCGTCTTTTGTTGCTTGGAGGATCATAATGTTACCGTCTCTTTCTTTTGTTTTTGCTAGCGTTGTTATTTATTTCTTTCCCTTTTTCGACCGGAGCGGCACCTGGCCGCCCGAAAATGGTGTTGCGGCTCAGGCAGGGGCGCTGCCGGCCGGCAGAAGCGGAAGTGGCGCTGGAGGTGAACCACGATGTCGGACCACCGATAGAAGATGGCGTTGCCGACCTTGTAGAAGGGGATGACGCCGCAACGCTGCCACTTCTCGACAGTGCGCTTGGTCTTCTTGAGGCGGTGGGCGACTTCTTCTTTGGTGATGAACTCTTCCTGGGTGGTGGCGGCCGGGGCCGGCGCCAGGAGGCCGCTCTGAGGACGGCCGAGCTGCTGCTCGATGTCATTGTTGATGCTGTTCATAGAATCGGTCCGCTGACTCCGCATTCAGTTGCGCGTGGCGCTTTTGGTCCTGCGCACGCGTTGGTTATAGACCCGGTTTTGGCGCGGGCGGGGGGACGGCGGGAGGGAGTTCGCGCCGGTTCGCTCCGGTTCGCTTCCAAGACGCTTTATTTCGCGCAGAAAAATGGCGGAAAATTGTTGACAGGTTCTGGGTGGGTTCCGGCGGAGAGAGGTGGAGAGAGCGAGATCAGCCCAGTAAATACGGGCCGGGACGCTATGTGGACAAATGTCCAGTAGTGGAGCCAAAAAAAACTGGCCTCGCGGCGACTGCTCCCTGGGTAGCCCGTTTTCAAACTCTGCATTCTGCACGTGGCGGGTTTAGCAGGGTCACTAGGACAACTACGGGGGTATATGTGAAGATTTTTGGGAAAAGTTATTCACACGGCGGGGATAGGGGACGGGGTGGGGAGTGGATAGCAGGGAAACCGTTGAAACGGTTTCACGACGCCGCGGCGCGTTGAACACCCAACTAAAGTTGGGTGTTAATGAGACCGGCGCGTTGGGCGGCGAGAGCGCAACTAAAGTTGGGTGTTAACGACAAAACTCAGCGGTGGCGGGCCGCTGGGCAAGAAATGCAAAACTGACACGCAACCCGCCATCCGCTGAAGTGACTTGGTTGGCCTCTTTCATGGGCTGTCCATCTCTCTGGCAAAATCTGTTATGCCGGAGGGATATATGCCTCCGTATTTTGCTTCTGCTCCCGATTCTCTCAACCATCTGCACATCTGGTCTAAGTCTTCCATATCGTCAGCCTCGTTTTGAATGCGTGGAGCCAAAGTGAAGGGTGTATCCGAGGCTCTGTGTGCGAGGTAGGAATCCAGCATCGCACAAAATCCTGAAACACCCTGGCCAAGCTTCTGGCCATTGCAGAAAAAGAGAGCGTCGGGAAGCGGCCTGGGTTTCGCAAAGGGGGCCGTCCAGTGATAGAGAGGCGTTGAGAAGAAATCTTTGATGTTGTCCGAGTTTATGCAGTAGTGCGACGCGCGAACGCGCTCAAGCTGCCCAATCCACCACAGAGAAACCCCTGGGGGCCAGCTGAGCTCCTTTCCGTGTTCGTCGCGTACGGCTTCCCAAACCACGATGTCACCGTACTCGAATCGAAAGGCAATCATGTGATTTGTGAAGGAGGTATCAGCAAAGCTCCGGACAGGTCCTTCGTTTATCCGCATCTTGTAAGTCGTGTTCTGCCCACGGAAGGATATACGAACAAGCCGATGGCCAGCGTCACCCTGCGCGAAATCGGGAGCGCGGGTGGGCGTAGAGCAACCAGCGACTCCCAACGCGAGGACCGCGGATACGACTGTGAAGGCCTGTTTCATTCCTGCATTCTCTGAAGCCGACTGAGCGTAGGCCAACTGTGATTCTGCGACGGCCGGTCAGTGTATTTTTGGCCGGATGCGGCCGCCCCTGATGTTTGTAAGTTCTTCATGATCAGGCACCCGAACCGAAATAAACGAACGGCTGGTCAGTGTATTTTCCGACCCGTCTCGGCCGCCTCCAGCTTTTTGTAAGCTGTTCATTATCAACCACCCGACCGGAAATATACGACGGCTGGTCAGTGTATTTCAAGCCGGAAAAATGCTTTGCCATTCTTTCCCACTTGGACCGTATCTGTCCATTATGCGGAGCTCCGCATAATGGACATTATGCTGAGGTGTTAATTATGCGGAGGTCACTGCGGCGGGTGTCTTTGTTTTCTTTTCAGTGGGAGGTTTTTGGGATAGGAGGAAGCATGGGGGAGTGTTGAGAACCT
>DATDCV010000436.1:0-30791 GCA_036524155.1 Verrucomicrobiia bacterium | reverse complement strand
TTCGATTATCGATGGGCTCGGCCGTGCGGCTATCGCCGCAACGAACACCAACGATCAGCCCGGCCCCCCGGGCACTCTCGAACGTGTCACCATCTTCGGGCGTTCGTTCTTCAGCAAGTTGCCTCTGGCTAGCGAGGTTATTTTCACAGAATCGGTGTTCAGCGATCAGGACCAGGACGGATGCGTCCGTTTCAGTTATGTTGACGATGGGTCCGTCACACCGCGGCGGCATCGCTGCCAGCCCGATCTGGAAATTGCCACTCGCATCGAGCGGGCCGAGAAGGCCGGTCCGATAACGCCGGCAGAAAAGGCGGCCCTTATCGCTCAGGTGCGCGCACGCGTCGTTCCCTCATTCACGTCGTTTCACTATGGCGACCCCGGTTACGCGCAACTGCGCCTGAAGAGTCCTGTCGAGATTCGCACCGGAGCCGAGGATGGTTCGGAAATGGGAGTCTTCTGTCATTTGAAACAGCCACAACGGGAAACCAATTTGCGTATTCGTCTGGAGGAATATCTGCCTTTCGGACTGGATCCTGGAATCATCTTTGTCACCTAAACAAGGAGCACGGACATGAGCGGCGATTATACTAAATTCACATTCAGGGCCAGAAAGGACTATTCGGGTGTCCTCAAACAACAAGGGCGGGTTGATCTCGATGCGGATTTCAATGAACTCATTGAAATCATCGACCGGCGGTGGCGCTCCGAAACGATTGACATCATCGGTCATTGCACGGTGCCTCAAGTCGCCCCGGGAACTCCACCGGAACTGGATCCCTTCCTGATTATCCCCACTGCCATGGGGGCATTCAACATCGGGATCGGCAGGATGTACGTGGATGGCATCCAGGTCGAAAATCATGGTCTCCCGCGGGTTAATCCTCCGCCTCCTGAGGATTATCTCGCCGATCTGGGTGAGCTTCGTGGTGGACTTCCTATCCCATACAACGATCAACCCTACTTGCCCCAGCCGCTGCCCCCGGTACTGAACGCGACTCCCGGCACAAGCGATCTGGTTTACATCGATGTCTGGCAGCGCGAAGTGACGGTCCTGGAAGAGCCATCCCTGCGGGAGATTGCACTCGGTGGTCCAGATACTACGACGCGCGTCCAATCGGTGTGGCAGGTCCGCGCTTTGCAGGACATCGGCCAGCATGGGTGTGGCGATGTTATTCAGAGGTGGAACGATCTCGTGGCTCCATCGGCGGGTCGATTGACGACGTCGGCGGTCGCGCCTCCCTCCTCCGACGATCCTTGCATCATTTCACCGAGCGGTGGGTATCGTGGTTTGGAGAACAGGTTGTATCGCGTGGAAATTCATTCGCCGGGCACCGTTGGAGGTGGAGCGCCTGCCAAGTTCAAATGGTCACGGAACAATGCCACAATCGCCTCCTCCGTTTCTGGCATTCCCGATGCCAACCACATCGTCGTGCAACAAATTGGCCGCGATCGCGTACTCCGCTTTGAGATCGGCAACTGGATCGAGATCACGGACGATTTCCGCGAATTCGGGGATGACGGGTCTGGACGGGTAGGCCTGGCGGGCCACATGGCGCGAATCACCGCTATCGACGAGGCCAATCGAGTCCTGGCCTTTGCTCCGCCGATTCCTGCCGCGATTAACTTCGACGCTACCGATCCTTCCCGGCATACGCGCGTCCGTCGCTGGGACCAGACCCGGAAGGTGGACGCCGACGGGCTCTTGGACGTCACAGCGGGTCCGATTGATATCGAGGATGGAATCCGTGTCGAATTCACGTTAGACCCAAGCGCGACGAGAGGCAATTTCAAGGTTGGTGATTATTGGGTATTCGCGGCCAGGACGGCCGACGGCTCGGTGGAGCCTCTGGTTAAAGCGCCTCCCCGTGGGATTCTGCACCACTATTGCCGCCTAGGCTTTATCCATTGGCGCGCCCCCATCCGAAACACCACCTTCGACGACTGCCGCAAACATTGGCCGCCGGTGTGTTGCGAAGCGGGGTGCACGGTCACTGTGGGCGATGGCGTGGACAGCCACGGCCAGTTCACCGACATCCAACAAGCCATCAATGCGCTCGGCAACCGCGGTGGAGTGGTATGCATCGGCCGCGGCGTTTACACAGTCCAGCAGACAATCAGGCTCCAGGGGCTGCGCAATATCATCATCCGCGGGACGGGGCCTGCCACGCGAATCCTGTTTGCCGCCAGTCAAGGCAACCAGAGGTTCATGGAAATTGGAGGTTGCGAGCATATTAGTATCGAGCAGATGTTCATTGCCTCACTTGATGCCCAAGTCCTGATCGAACTGACGCGCTCACACTTCTGCACCATTAAGAGCTGCACACTGGTGAACCTGAACTTCCAAGACCCGGCCGGCGCCGCCGAGGGCGGAACTCAGAACGGGCGAGCTGTGAGCTTGGCAGGCCTTTGCACTGGTTGCGTGATCAAGGAAAACCTCATCTTGGCGCCGAAGGGTGTGGTTTCAACCGGCAGACAGGTGCGGGCCTTGGAGATCCGCGATAACCGACTGCTCACGCGCCTGGTGGCCATCTATATCCAGGAGGCGGCCGGACTGGAGATAGTCCACAACCACTTGGCTGGCCTCAATCAAGAGAAACTCAAGAAGCTCCTGTCAGAGAATCAGCTCACACGGGACAACCTTGATAGGTTCCAGCAGGAAGTTTCCCGAGCCTTTGCAGCCGCGGTCTCGCAGACGGATCTCCAAGTGGCTGGGATCATCCTGATAGTTGCCCGCAATGCCACTATCCGCGACAACTGGATCGTCGCACAGCTAGGCGTGCTGGGTTACCTGGTCCTCGACGGCCGGATTACCGACAACCAGTGTTTTGCCTTCATCGGCGTGTTTACAATTTTCGGAGTCTTAGTCCAAGTGTCGGACAACCTTATCTTGGGTCTGTGGGTCAGTATCCTTCACGCAGGTATTGTCGTCGACTTTAGGTACGAGGGAAACACGTTCTTGGGATTGTACGGGATTGAGCTCTTGTCGCTGGCAGAGCTGGCCCGGATCCTGAGTCCGTTACTGGGCCTGGCGATGGTCAACGGTGGCTTCACTGGGAACGGAGCCGGCATGATGGCGAGCACATACGGAACGGCGAGGGCTGAGGCCGGCAGTCTTGAATCAATTGGATTGGCCGCTGTTCTGAAGGCCCACCGCAACGTGTTCCTCACCTTTGTGAACGGCATCCAGAAGAGTGCTCGGATCATCAGCGGCGATTTCGCTATTCTCGAAAACACGTTTTTGCTATGTGCCAACGTAGGCATCGAGTTAGGTGCCGGGCATAGCGAAGGGCTCTCCGCTTTCTCACAGGTCATCAACCCCCGCCATCTGATCCAGAGTAACGCGTTCAATGTCAGCGGTAAGGGGATCGTCTCTGAGTGCGACTTCACGCAAATTTTCGATAACAACATTTTCTGTGGGATCACCGCCATCGAGCTCAACGCGTCCGCTTGCACGATCCAGAGCAATTTCTTGCGGGCTTGGCAGCCAGAGGCACCGATTGTTACCGGGCTAATTCTTCTGAAAAGCGGCGCTACTCAACTGTGCATCATTGCCAATGAGCTCTTTGGCGGCCCGGCCCACGGCATCCTGTTTGCGGAGAATGTCACCGGGGCCCGCCTTGAGAAGAATCTCATCCGAAGTTTTCGGTTGAACGGGATCTCGACGGTCGCCGCTGAGACGGTGACCAATCGATTAGCCGTTTGTGGCAACCAAATCACGCGCTGCCGGGGCGGTTCGTGGCATGCTGGAGCGGTCGTGTTAGGGACGGGCAGGGATGTGAAGGTGTCGGGCAATTCTATTATTGCCAACGACTCAGGGGGTGAAGAGAGTTTGAACTGCTATGGCCTCTATGCCGACACTCTCGCAGGGGCCGAAATCAATGGGAACACGCTGGCGAACAATGACGCGGGAATAGCCCTAAGTGCATTGCATGGCGACGTTCGACTACAAGGTAATTGCCTTCGTAATAAGACTGACTTCGCCTTGCGAATCCTACGCTGCGACGGCCCTTTACTGATTCAGAACAACGTAATGACTGGTGGCTCGGATCGACGGAATCGGTGGGTGAATGTTGTCTCGGAAGATTCATTGCAATTACAGGCCAACCATTTTACCTCGCAGGCGCCTGCCCCATGCCTGGTCTTGTCCGCCAAGTTTGCCATTGTCGATGGCAATATCGTACGCCAGACCTCGGGAGGCGCAAACAGCGTTTTACTGCATGGTCCAGGATGGTGGAGCGGCGGCAGGGCCATAATCACTTCGAACCTGACCACGGGGGCCATCTCTCACAGCGGGTTTTCGCTCATGGCCATCGACCATAACCTGATTCTGCCGTAATAACGGTGTATACTAGGCTAGTGTATGAACTCATTCAGCGATCCCTCCGACGGCGCCAATCCGGATTGGCGAAAGTTTGATTTCACCAAGTGGAATCTGAACGACCTGAACCTGGACGTATCCTCCAGCACCTTGGCCGGCTTGGCGGAACAGCTCTTCGCCTCACCGGAATGGAAGAAACACTTCACGGCGACCTTGCCGGCGATGAAAGAGGCCGTGCATGGCTATTTTCAAAAGCGGGCCGATACACTCAAAGCAAGCGCGGGAGCGTACGAAGAGGAGCTGAAAGAACGCACTGCTGAAGCAGCCCAGGAAAGAGCGACGTTTCAAGGCACGTTGCACGCGGCCGCTTCTCCGCCATTGATGAAAGCCGACCCGAACCTGTTTCAGTTCGGTGCTCGAGTGGTGGATGAGAAAACCTCCCTGGGCCTGCCGGGGCTGCAGGTGCGACTTATTGATGAGACTCAGCAAGGCAAGGTCCTCGCCGAGGGCGTGACTGATCCCGACGGCAATGTGCTGCTCTCGCTGAGCAAGGAACAGGCTGCGCAGCTGGCGGAGCGAAAAAGCGAGCCCTCGGTGGAGGTGGTGACGCCAGAGGGCAAGCCCGTTTACCGGGCGGCCCAGGCCGTCTGCCCGCGGCCGGACCATACGCAGACACTCGTCGCGGCCGTGTCCACCTCGATCGATGTGCAACCCCAGCTCGACTCAGCCGTCCAATTCCGGGCCGAACGCGAAGCGCGTGCGCTCGAACTTCAAACCAAAGGAGATCGGCTAAAGCATTATTACGAAGGCGTGCAAAAACGGCTGAAAGCCCAATTAGACGAGACACAGCAAATTCTGGACGAGATTAAGAGAGAAGCGAGTGCGAAGAAGGATGATCCCGGCCCCTTTGGCGCGCCGCCTGAGCCGGCTGCGAGCCGGCCTCCCGCCAGTGAAGCATCGGTTTCTCCTGGCATTGCTCGGCCTGTTGGTTCCGAGACAGCCCGGGGGGCGAAGCCGCATGAACCAGTGGCGGTTGGGCCTTCGCCCGCCGTTAAAACGCCCGAAAAGGCCAAGAAATCCACCAAGTCCGCTGGGCCCGTGAGTCCAGCGGCTACACCTGAACGCAGAGTGAAGCGGAAGAAGAAATCGTAAGCGACAAACAACTGCTGCTCCTACCTGTCTACAACACTTTAACAGAACTTATCTGCACATCTGCAAAGACGAAAAAGTTACTTTTTCGACCCGCTAGCCGCAGTACCAACGGCCGCCGCCGACCCTGGCGCAAGGCGCACTTGAACCTACAACAGTATTTCTAAGTTGTGAAATCAAGAGCTATATTAACGGCGAACACTCCTGAATCGAGACACTGTAGCTGCTCTAAACCAAAGACAAATACTTTCTCTCCGTTACTACATGCGCCTCGTGATTTCAGCTTACCCCTCCACCGGAAACTTGGTAATCAGGAACTGCAGAGACAACTTAAGTCCGGCCGTATTCAAGCAAAGTTACAAATCGGTGCGCCAAACGATCTTTACGAACAGGAAGCCGATTTAGTTGCAGAACAGGTAATGAGAGGGTCTGCGTCTATCCAGGATATGTCTGACAAAAATGACACAGTACGTGCAGAACAACAGCATTCGGAGAGTCTTGTTACATCAAATAGATCAAATGTACAGGATATGTGGATTCAGCCCCAGCGCAAGGCATCCACTATGCAAGAGCATCTCGTACCTGTCCCGCAATGGGAACATCTGCCGCTACTTGCCCAGAAAGAACTCGGGAATAAAGGGTACGACAAATCTTGGTTCGACGCACGACGCAACAATCACTCCACACGATTAACGGTGCTAAATTTGTACGTAAAACTCCGAGGAATACAGGGACATAATTTGTGGGACTATGTCGGCACAGAGGTGGATAGCCAAACAGGAGTTCTGCAGTTCAAGAGTTCAAAAGTTCACGACCTCAAAACTTTGTTAAAGAGTAGAGCAGATTTTACTAGTCCGGAAGATTCCCCTGACGAGTGGTCGTCGAGAGAGATGCGTGCCTCCGGGTCTCTGCACTTCAAACACTTTAAGAATTGGCCGGAGGAAAAAGTTCAAGCGCATATTGATCAAGCAGGTTTGCTGCTTAAGAATAAAGCATGGTGGCTCGTACCGGTAGTTCCTCTGGGGCAAATGGCACGACACGCTATTGAATACCTCGGCTATGATGACTTCACTGACGTGTATGGCATTCGTGACATTCTCGTGAGGCAGGGATACTGGGCCGCACCGCTTGTTGGCGTAGGCGAAACGGTTCAACGCAAAGCGTCGCACGTTAGTGGCGCTCCAAGTAGTGAGCCTTTCCAGAACGTGGATGCGTTGGATGGTCAGGGAGAACCCTTACCTACATCGGCTCGTGCTTTCTACGAATCACGTTTCGGTCGTGATTTCAGTCAGGTGCGTCTGCACACAAATGAAGCTGCTGCAAGACAAGCTCGGCAACTGAATGCGGCCGCCTTCACTTTAGGCAGGAACATAGTTTTTGGAACAGGGCAGTATGCTCCTGAAACGATTCCCGGCCGGACACTGCTTGCGCATGAATTGGCACATGTTGTGCAACAGACGGAAGCGACGTGCCATTGTTGTAATCAAGACAACACGCTGCATTTTCGCTGCATGGGGTCCCACCTCGTTCAAAGAATGCCGCAAAGTGAAGAGCAACAACCACAACCACAAGCTTCGAAAGCAGCCTCTCACGCGGAGGCTATGCTTAAACAGAGCAGCCCGCGGATATGGTTTGATGATTGGTGTAGAGATAAGCGTGATAATAATGATAATGGTATGTACGACGAAGAGGATCCCCAAGAGTTGAGATACTGTTGCCCTACCTGTGACGGGCAACATTATAACGCGGGAAAAGTGTTTCCTAGTGCAGCTCGTATTAAGCCGAGACTCTTTGGGAGCGCCGAAATTGTACCTCCTCACAGCATTATGTACAAAGTATGCGCCGACATCGTAAATGAATCATATCGTAGCGCGGGCATTACTTTATCTCGAAGTGTGGCCACATTAGAGGCGATCGGTCGCAAAAAGCCTTTTCGCGCATGGAGACAGGATAGACAGCAAGAGTATCCGAAGCTCCTACCGGGTGATATTATTACTTACAAAACGGACGGGCACAGCCACTCAGGAATTGTTGGCACGAGCGGATCGATAATTCATCTGCCTGGCCCCAGTAATTGGTTATACTTCAACCGCTATAGTAAAAACGATATGGAATCAACATGGCCAACGACATGGAGACTCTTTTTCGGCATCTCGCAAGTCTCGAGACTCAGCAGCGATGCTGGGCCAAAAAAGCATGGGACCTAACTCCTGGTCCGTCCATGAAAGATCGCGAACCCGGGTTACGTGTCCAGGGCCCTAGGCGTAGCATCCAAGGTCAGGTGAACCGACGTCGCCGGCGGGAGTTAGAGGACGGGCCGCTGACCTTTTTGAAAAGGGTTAATTATGACAACAAGCGCGTGGATCCGGAAGTTCATGCTGCGACCTGTGGCGCGCTGCAGTAACGGCTGCTGACGCCAGCCAATCCATCGCATAAAACATTGTGAAGTGTCTGTCGGCGAGCACGTTGCGCTTGTCATTCGCCTTGTGCAGTGTCCGGTTGTCGCGGAGTCGCCTCGGTGCGAGCACCAGCACACTGTCGTTGCGCAACTTGTAATACTTGATGATCGCCAACGCCTCGAAGGTCTTCCCCAGCCCGACGCTGTCTGCGATGATGCAGCCGCCGAAGCGTTCGCGCTTGTCAATCTCCCCAACCACGCCGTCGCGCTGGAACTTGAAGAGCTTCTTCCAAACAACGGTATTACGGATACCAGTAACGGACTTGACGATGATGCGTTCTTCGTCGACTGGCCAAGTAGGCGAGCAAGTTGTCGCGCGCGTCCGCCGAGGCCGGCAGACCATCCCATAATGTGGGCGTTCGGGCGGAACTGGACGGTGAGCACGGCAGTTTTCAGACATTCCCGGGTGGCACAGCTCAATGAACTGGGAAAGAATGACGCCATTCTTGAGGCGTTCAAAGCCAACGCCAATGTCTCTCTCGAAGTCGAATCGAGGCGCATTGTTGGTGCAGCCTTGACTTCTGCCAAGCGTTTTGATGAAGCACTTCAATAGTTCGCCAGCGCCGGATCAATTGCTGACCCAGGCGATCTCGCAGTAGCCGCATTGGCAAACGGCCGCAAGGAAATCGGGGCAAAATTTATTCGATTGTGCGCCGTGCTATCAGTCCACAAATCACACTGGAGCGCGATTCGGGAATACCTAAACACAGGGCAGCTTCCTCGTGCCTCGAACGAATCCCCAAAGGCCCTCGCGCCACTGCTGAAAGAAAAGGGCCGATAATAGCAGTGCGTAATGCGTGAACAGTTCTGACGTGGCGAGAAACTTGAAACAAAAAGAGCTCGATATGGAAAAACTACGAAACAAAATACCTATTGTTGGTGTTGTCGGTCCCACAGGAAGGAAGAACCATCCGGTGCCCAAGGAACTCCTCGACGTAGCGTTGGAGCTTGGTAGCGAAGGTAGCAAGACTGCACCCTGTGGCTTAATCGTCCTCACTGGCGGCGAGTACATATCAAGCCCGAAGCACGTAAAGGAGGCTGCCTTGAAGGGAGCAATTGAAGCTGGGGCTGTCGGGAAACCTGGTCGAGGAATCGGGATCCTGGCGGGCCACAATGAGGTCCCCCTCATTATCAAGCGGGAGAGGGAGGGCAACAACCCGTTGTGGAAATGCCTTTACGGATATACCGGTTTGCTTAAGCATCAGCGTAACGTGCTCAATGGGTATTTGCCGGGCGCGATCATTGCCTTGGGCGGAGCGGCGGGAACGCTTTCCGAAGTTGCCTTCGCTGCTTACGCGGAGACGCCGTTGGTATTCCTCAACTCATTGTCTAAACTGCAAGATGTCCGGAAGTCCAACGAGAAGGAGCTCCGAGAGATTCTGAAGGAAGCGGTGAACATCTGTCCCGAGTTCGACCCCGAGTCAGGCGTTGTGAACATTCTACAGAAACTCGATGAAGCCCTGATTAGCGGCCAATCCTGCAATACGGCTAAGGCCGCAGTTGAGAGTGCCACAAGAAGGGCGGCGGCGGCTGGGGGCGCTGGCAATTTCCCGAACATTCCGACGCTCGCCTTCACTCGGGCGGAGTTTCTGGCCAAGCTTGAATCCCTCAACAGCAATGATTGATCCGGGATTGGCTGCACAAGCGCAAAGGGCGGGTCAGGGCAGCCAAGGAAGGGGCTGTGGTAACGGTCCCGTCGGGTTTACTCGAATACTTTTGTTCAACTCCGCGCACTGGACCGTCAGTTGCCTAATCAGCCTGGCGATCTTAGACGAGCTTCCTAATTCTAAAGCCATCTCATAGATTTGCGTTTCGGCCGCTTTTCGCTGTTCTTGGGTATTTATGAGATAGCTCGGCAAGGGGTTGAAAGTTCTCTTTGCCGGTGCATCCGGCACCGGCAAGACGATGGCTGCCGAGGTGTTGGCTCACGAGCTGGGGCTTGGGCGAGGACATTGACTTCACATTCCTCGCGCGCCAATTCGCGATGACCGGGGGTAACATCAAAAATGCCGCGCTCTCGGCGGCGTTCCTCGCCGCGGCTGACGGAGGGAAAGTGCAGATGCGGCATCTGGTTCAGGCCGTAGCCCGGGAGTGGCAGAAGCTCGGCAAGCTGCCGTCAGCTTCGGAATTCATGCAGTATTCCTCTTTGCTCGATGCCAGATGCCCACAATCGACCGATGACGACTCGATGGAAACGTGTATTTCCACCAGTATTTCGTGACCGTGTTCTTAAACATACCAACATGAGGAGATCAATATGGCCTACAAAGTCCACGTAATTACCACATATAATTATCTGTTTGATGCGCGAGCCGGCGGTCCAGGCCGCCTTCAGCTTTGGGGGAACGGGGGTAAGGTCGCTGAAGTGAGCTTCGTCGATGAGGCTACACCTGTCCCTGACCCAATTCTATCAGGGGACCTTAACAGCGCTACCATTGCTTTCAAGAGGAACGCCCTTGCCGGTTTGATTGACATGCTTCGCAATGAAAAACCCGTAAAACTGACGATCAACAACCAGCCGCCAGGCTTTGTCTTCATTCACACTGGCCCCGAACCAGTGGGTGAGGGAGAAAGCTAAGGAGGCTAAGGCACATCTTCATCTGTTCACGAAAAGCAGTATAATCGACACGGGTACCCGACTCGACAAGCTGGAGAAGGCCTCTTAAGATGGAATACGCGAACTATGCGAGCACCGATCTGGACGAAGAAATTCATGCTGCGGCCCGTGGCGCGCTGCAGTAGTGGCTGCTGACCAGTGTGTTACGAGCTTTCTCGGAACACCCTCTCTCAACATTCTGGTAGGGTAGTCGCGAGCGGTCGCAAGGACTTGCCGAGAAGACGGTCTTTGGGCCGTTGCAAGAACGCTTTGAAGCGGACGTCGGCGAGTGTCGGCGTTACATATGGTCTTCAGGAACCGTAATCGGTTCCGCAGAAAACATCAGGCCGCCCCCAGCATCAGTGCCTGGGGGTGTTTTCAGTGGATTCTCAGCCAACCTGTCGATCGTCACCAAATTAATGGAGTCCCCACTACCACTTGTAGCTTTGCTCTCTCTAGCCAACGCTTCCATATCGTTCACGGTCAGCGAGATGAAAATCTTTCGCCCGCTGCGTGAGTGGGTCAAGGGTCGGAGCCACTTTCTGGGCGAGCTCCTTTTCTGCGGTTATTGCTTCGGACACTGGACCGCGTTCGCCCTCGAAGCGATCTATCGGCCCAGGCTGTTCGAGGTTTGGGCCCCTCTGGACTATTTCCTTTCTGCCCTGGTGATCGCCTGGCTGGGTGCCTTTCAGTGGATCGTCCTCTGCATGTGCATGCAGAAGACGGGCAAATGAGCAGCCCGCGGAAGTGTCTTGCCTGCGCCTCGTCCATTGTCGGCGTGCTGCGTAGCCGGGCGACACTATTGGACCAGAAGCGATTCATCTCTGATTAAGACTCATATGGACGAAAAGACGCCCCTGCTCGCCGCACTTCTACTGGCCATGAAGGAGAACCCCTCTGCGCAGCGCAAACCAGAGCGGCGAGAATGTGTCGTCTCCGACGGCACGCGGATTTCGTATTCTGTCGAAGGAAGAGCGACACTGGAGCCGTTGATATTGCAGCACGGCATGACTGACTGCCTGGAGAGCTGGTACGACATAGGCAGCCATCTTGGCTACAAAAGCTATGTTGATGTTCTCTCGTCGAGCTACTTTCTAATCTTGCCCGACGCACGTGGGCACGGCAGGACTAGGAGCACCCAGAATAATGCGGACTATACATTCGCCGCCATGGCTAGGGACGTTGTTGAAGTGTTTAAGAATGTGCAGCGAGCATTCGGTTTCAAATGGAAGAAGTTTCATTTCATGGGTTTCTCCATGGGAGCCACAATCGGATATTCTGTGGCAAAGGACTATTCCGAGTTCGTGCGGTCAATGGTTTTGGTTGGCGAGCCTCCCAACGTCTGGGTTGACAAGAATGAGGCAGACCGGAGAAGCCGGGTAGAAGTGCATGAAATGCTCGGACAGACAGTTAGTGATCCAACCAATGAACCCATTGTTCGCATGTGGGAGGAGCAGGCCGGAGTGCTGAGTCTGCCAGCGCCCTTTGCGGCACGGCTCAGAGACAAGTCCCTGACACATCCTGGCTCACTCCTGCATCTCGTGGAAAGACCGTGGCCGGATCTGACAGCCGTGCTACCGAAAATGAGCTGTCCCTGTTTGTTGTACGCAGGTGAGCTCGATGACGCGATCGATTCAATAAGGGAATCAGCCAAACAGATGCCAAACGCCACGTACACTGAGAAGCCAGGGCTCAACCATCTCTGTTCCTTTATCCGCAGCGACTTGCTGTTGCGGGAAGCGCTGGCGTTCCTTTCGTCCCTTCAACCGATGGCAATCCGAGATGCGGGACGGTGCACGTGCTGTCTGTGAGCAGTGTACTGAGGGGAGTCCGCACGTCCGGATGTGCGTAGCGATTGAAAAGCGCGTCGGGTGGTCACCGAAGAGTCCGGCACCCCGCTTGAGCAGGGGATGTGTAAAGGAACGTGAAACAATGCACCGAGAATCCCCGCCGAGTCTTCGTTGAGGGCGTAAGTCGCGGGCAGATTCTCCGCGAGATGAGGATGCACTGGCGGACGCTATCGGCTGGCGCGGCAAGGCCCCAGCCCAAGCAGGGGCCGTACGCGGCTCGTATCGAACAGAGTCTCCAGGAACATACCACTATGCGGCGCAGCCAACGATACACGGTCAAACGGATTTTAAAGCGGCTCCGGGGGGTGGGCCAGGGAGATTCTCGCCCTATTCCGAAACAGACCAGAATCAGAGGTGTGGCGGAACGCAGCCGTATGGTGAACAAAGTAACAATGGAGAAAAGAAATGAAGCATGTTTACAGAGCGCGCGGGTATTTCACAGTACCTGACGGCACGAAGGTAAGTCCATTTCTTAACGCAACGGATGCCATGCAGATGGATGTCCCTTGGGGCGCTTTAGGAGAAATGAGCGTCGCATCAGGTATCATAGATCCTGGAAGAAGTTCCTGGATACACGTGCATCCGGCCGTAGCACAGATCACGTATGTCATTTCGGGAATCCTGACTGTGTGGATGAAAGGCGTGAATGATTCGAAGCCTTACAGCTTGAAACTCACGCCTGGAAACGCTGCTATTTCGGCGCCTGGAGAATTGTTTCAACTGGCAAACAACACCAAGAGGAGAGCAGCGGTTCTCTATATCGTCTCACCATCCTATGTTTTTGAGATGGTGGGCAAAAAGGTGATCCATGACGACTCGATTCTTGTAGCTAGAGCGTGGCGGGAATTGTCGGCCTGTAAGTACGACGTGCCGGCTCTGAAGGTTTCCAAGTATGAGGCGGTTGCTAGGCGAGCGGAGTCAAAACGCCGATTGGCGTGTCGGAAAGGGTGTCCACCCGCGCCCCTCGCGGCTGCGAAAGTGCGGGCGCTCCGCAAAAAGGCAAACTACCTGGCGCCGGATAAATCGGAAATCAGGCTCCTGGCTGAAGGACAGGAAGGTGGGCTTGCTCATTGCGTTCTTCCCGCAGGCAAAGTGTCAATTCCAGTACGGCATCGCACCGTTGAAGAACTCTGGTACGTTGTGGAGGGGACCGGGAAGGTGTGGCGGGCAAGAGGGAAACAATCCCGCGTCGATTCCGTGAAAGCTGGAGATTCCATCACGATTCCCGTTGGCGTCAGCTTCCAATTCAAGGCTGGCGAAGCCGGCGCGTTGAAAATACTGATTGCCACGATCCCTCGCTGGCCTGGACCTCAGGAAGCGGTTCCTTCCAAAGGCAGATGGCTGCCAACCGGTTGAGAAGGTCAACAGGAAGCATCAAGATCGCAGGTGTGCGTGCTCACGTCGTCTTGAGTGCTACGCGGTCGCCCGGAAAGACGCTGGGCGGTGGTGGAGAAGACGACAACACATCTAACTCAAACGAAGATCGCAAAAAAGAAATCAATGTCTGTCCAGAATAGCGGTAGCTGCACCTTCACGAGTATAAGTGGCGCTCCGAAAGTCGCTCGATGAACTCGTTGTCCATCCAACGGCCCCGGCCGTCTACGGTCAATTCCAGTCCCGCCGACTGCACAGCGTTGATGATTCTCGGACTGTTGAACTGCAATCCCTGATCGGTACAGGAAATCAGCGGCGCCTGACCGGCTTGTGCCAAGGCCTGCTCCCATGCCCGAATGCAAACTCCGTCTCCATCGTGTTGCTCAGTTGCCATGACAGCACGTAACGGCTCGCTTGATGACGCAATTGCTTAGTGCAACTGTCGAGCGACCAATTCCACCACCATCAAGCAGCAAGTAGCCCGATTCGCAAATGACCGCGCGTTTCTCGCCAGGGAGGCGCGCGGTTAAGTTGTACACCGTTCGATTGGACACGCGCCCGCCGCAAAGCTGAAGCGTTTGTGCCCTTCAGCAAAGCCACAGGCTGACCCGACGTGACCAACGCGCGGTTCCGTTTCGCTCCACGGGCTGCCGGTCGGCCCTGTCTCCCTCTCGACCTAAGGCCGTTCCACTCAGAACCGCGCGCTCGTCATGATCGGAATGATCCGAATGGATGCAAATCCGGCGGGCTTCCGTCTGCGGTGCGGCGGCGGGCTCTGCACCCAAAGAGCCGGTGCAGGTGCATCCTCTGGCTGGCCAATCTCGCAGCTCGGCGTTCGTATTGGGTGCCATCCTCATAGAATACATCCAATCTGGCTTTGGACTGAAAATGATGGGACTTTTCGTCGCCCACGCTGCTGATCTCCTGGTTCAAATCCGTCGGCAATCGAGCCCGAATGGATTGCTGCTGCAACTGTGCGCCGAGTAATTTCTGCCGGAGACAACAGCCAAGCAATTGGCGGCGTCTTTTGTGAATCACCCTCCATTGCTGAAAAATCGAATACGATTCTCGCAGGAGGCTTCTCAATTACGCTGGGCTTACTGCTTGGGAGACCGAAGCCATATCCGATAGTCTCAATTCGGCCGGCAGTCAGCGGATTAAACCACCTTTTGGCCGCAAGTCGTAGTCACGGCGGCCAATTGCATAGTTTCGAGGGCGTTTTGGACTCAGCAATGGAAGCGAAAAATGTGATCTTGAGTAGGCCCAGTGGAAACTGTAACTCTGGGTCGATGAATGACTTGAGCATACGGTGTGGCCGTGGGTAAGCACCTGTCGTAGATATGGCGGTCAAACCATTGGGTTCAGTCACAGCTTGACCGAACGGTTGGGTTCGGAGGTGTTCGGCTGCGATATGTGCTAATTTCCCCGCGCCTAAACCCGTTGGGCTGCGGCTACTGAACGGATCGCACACGGTAAAATCTTTGGGGCGCCAGCGGCGCGGTCGGATCGGTGAATTGGAATTGGCCGGGCGAAACCTCGGTGGCCGTGCCCAGCACGGTCCAGTTGCTCAAGCTCAATGATAGATTGGTGGTGGCCAGCGCGATGAAACTCGCGCGGGGCGCGCCGGTGAAGCCGACAAAGCCGGAGTCCACCGCCTGCACGCTCCAGTAGTAAGTCTATCCTGGTCTCAGGTTGTAGAACGCGGCCGAACCGTTGCGAGCCGAGCCCATCTGCGGCACGAGCAGCACGCCGTTGGCCAGCACGGGTGCTGAGACGATGTCGGAAGCTCCCGGCGCGGTACCGATGCGGATGTTGTAGCTGAGGCCAGCGCTTGGTGTGTGATCATCAGCGGGTGGGTTCCATTTCAGGACGACGGTTGTGCCAGAGACCATCGAGGACAGGCCTGCCGGAGCCGCAGGTGGAGAATTTGACGAAGTTACATTGTTTTGCCAAAGCTGTGAAACGGTGCCGCTATCAATTGTTCCGGCGACGATAGAGTCCAGCCGGCTATCATTATCAAAATCGCCCAATGCCAATGAGTTATCAAAATTGCCCGTGAAATCAGACACGGGCAAATTCGTGAACCCGCCGCCGGTATTCAGCCAGATCTGGGAAACCTTCGTGGCGCCGTTCGTTAATCCGGTGATCAGAAAATCTGGCCGCCCATCGTTATCAAAATCGCCCCAGGCCAGCGAACCGTCAGCCAGACCGGGCAGCCCAGAGACGGGGACTTTGGTGAGATCCAAGGAATGGCGTCGGACTGGGCTGTTGTGTTGATGATTCATCCGATTGTGAGCCTTGCGGTGCGACGCGATCACGGCGAACGCACACGATAGAACCGCTGCGGGTTTTGCGCTGCCTGCAAGTCGGTGAGTTGATATTGGCCGGGGGAGATTTCGGCGGCGACGCCAAGGCTTGCCCAGTCGTTCAAACAAACGGCAAGGTCGGTTGTGCTCAAAACGGTGAAGCTGAGGCCTGGTGTGCTTCGAAAAGTGAATTGGAAAGCGCCGGTTGGGAGTTTCATCGGCTGCGTCAGCAAGAATGGCGTTGCCACTGCACTCACGGGATCGAACAGTTCAGTGGAGGGACCCGTGTCGCTGGTGTTGAATCCGCCCGCGACCAGCACTTTTCCGCCGAACAACAGTGTGGCCGTGTGCGCCCTTCTGAATTGTTTCGTCGAGCCGACCAGCGTGAACGAGCCAGCGGTCGCTGCATGCGCGAGCGCCGGAGCGAGCGCCAACGCACCGATTGCGATTGTCGTCAAAAGACGACGCGTCAACCCATTGGCGAGCTCGCAGGTCGAACGCAATGCGAGCACTTCTGCAACGTCGAAGTCTTCCGCGGTGATTCCATACTTGCGGCGAATATTCTCCTTTGGAGACGGCATCGGGATTACGTTGTTCATCGGCGCTCCTAACCTAGCTCGCGGGATGCTGGTTGTGAATGGGAGCAAGGACCCAGCGAGAGTCACGGGTTCGGGCGACACAGAACTCGCGAGCGGATTGGCAGCCAGGAGCAGAGTGCTCCAATGCGTCATTTCTGGAACCAGAGTCAGGCTCCGTGTGGCTCCGTGACGAGCGCCACCCGGAAGCCAAGGTCTGTATCGGTGTCGAACGGGCCAGCGTTAAATAAGGACCGCTCGGCTGACCGGCAGGACTGTTGAGTGTTGTCGAAAGCACCGCCTCGAGTGACTTTCCGTCCGCTCGAACTGGAAGCAGGGCCTGTGGGATCGGCCTGAAATCCGCCAGGCAGCGAGCCGAACCAATCCTGACACCATTCCACGACGTTGCCTTCCATGTCGTAGAGTCCCCAGGGATTGGGCAACTTCTGGCCCACCGGGTGCGGCGTGAAGCTGCTGTTTGAGGCGTACCATGCGTGACTTCCCAGGCTGCTGTATTCCGCATCGTCTCCGTAGCTGAACCGCGTCGATGTGCCGGCGCGTGCGGCGCATTCCCACTCCGCCTCCGTAGGGAGGCGGTATTGGCTGCCGGCGGGAATCCGTCCCGCCGCGAGTTCCCGCTGCGTCAGCTTCGCGCAGTAGTTCGTTGCATCCGGCCAGCTCACGCTGGTAACCGGGCGGTTTGGATCACCAGGGAAGGGGCTTGGGTTGGTGCCCATGACCGACAGGTACTCGCCCTGGGTGACTTCATATTTCCCGATCCAATAACCGCGGGTGAGTGTGACGATGGTTTGCGGACCTTCGTCGGTGGCGCGGTCTAGTTCGTTGGTCGGGCTGCCCATTGCGAACGTGTTGGGCGGGATGAACACCATGTTCGCCGGGGGGCTTTGCTGTAGCGCCCGGTAAAACTTCCTCGCGAAAAGGCCGGCGGATGCGTCGCTGAAGACGGCGCTGCCGAGCAGGCTGGTCGTAACGCCCACTTCGCTCCAGGCCGCGAGATTCGTAGAGGCAAGGACGGAGTAGATGCCAGGTGGTCCGGTGAGCGTAAATTCAAATGCCCCAGCAACCGCCCGGTGTGGCGAGACCAGACTGACCGCCAGAGGATAGGTGAACACGAAAACACCTTGATTTCGCAAGGAGCTCACCGTAGCGGCCAGGTTCGTGACAGCGAGCGGTTCGGACAAAACGAGGGTGGTCAACGGATTCCCATCCAGGAAGATCCCGGTTAACTGTTGCATATCTGGAAGAACAATGACGTTGGTCAGTTGATTGTTGTTGAGGTTGAGAAACGAGAGACTGGTGAGGCCCGAGGGTAAATCGAGGTTTTTCAACTTGTTTTGACTCAGGCCGATTATCTGCAACTTCGTCATGTTCGGAGGCAGGCTCACGTTCGTCAGTTGATTGAAGGAGAGAAAGAGGTTAATCAGGTTTGTTGCATCCGCTGGCACCGTGAAGGTGGTAAGTTGATTGCTGAAGAGATCAAGCCCGGCCAATGAAGTCAGACCGGCGGGCAGCGTACATCTGGTGAGTTGATTGACTCCGAGATCCAGGTTGGTCAATGCAGTCAAACCGGCGGGCAACGTGAGGCTGGTGAGCGTGTTCTCAAACAGATCGAGGTTGGCCAGATTTGTCAGCCCGGCAGGCAATGCCAGAGTGGTGAGCCCATTGATGGCGAGATCGAGGTCGACCAAAGCTGTCAGGCTGCCAGGTATCGTGATATTGGTAAGTTGAAAGCCGTTGCCGAAGAGATCGAGAACCGCCAACTTCGTCAGGTCGGCAGGCAACGCGAGGCTGTCCAGATGATTCCGCTCGAGAATTAGCTCGGCGAGATTTGTCATCCCGGCGGGCAACGAGAGGCTGAGGAGCGCATTGACCTCGAGGTTGAGCCTGAGCAAACTTTTCATGCCCACAGGCAAAGAGACGTGGGAGAGTCCGTTGTTGTCGATATTGAGCGTTTCCAGCGCGGTCAGTCCTTGCGGCAAGTTGAGATCAGTAAGCGTGTTATTTCCGCCGATGTTGAGTCTGGCCAGATTCGTCAGGCCGTTCGGAAGCAAAATGTTGGTCATTTCATTCAAGTTGAGGTCGAGGAAGCTCAGGCTGGTCAAGTTTGCAGGCAGGCTAAACCTGGAAATTCGATTCTGGGACAGATCAAGACTGCTCAACCCGTTCAGACCCGCAGGCAAAGTGAGCTTGGTGAGCAGGTTGCCTTTCAGGTTAAGCGTGGCCAGCCTCATCAACCCGCCCGGAAACGAGCAGTTGGTCAATGAATTGAGGCTGAGGTCGAGCACCATGAGATTTGTCAACTGGCTCGGCAGGGAGAAATTGGTGAGTTGGTTGAAATGGAGATCAAGCGAGACCAGATTGCGAGCCGCAGCTAGCCCTTGGAGGTTGCTTATGTTCCGTGAGCTGGCGTCCAGATTCGTCAAGTTGAGCATGTCCTGCTCAGTCAGCGGAAGGACTGGAATCTGCAGGGCCGCGCGGATGGCGGCGTTCAGGCCGGGATCGGGGATGGACACTTCCTGCGCCGGTGTGGAAACCGCGAAACCGATCGAGACCAGCAGGGTCAGGACAATCGGTCGGAGGATCTGAAAAGCGGTTCTCATGTTATGAAGTGTTTGGGTTCGATGGAGTCGGTAAAGGCTTGGGGGTTTTCGAGTGCTGTACCACTCTAAGGTGAACGGACGCGGTGAAAACGCTGGGGGTGGTCTGACGTTTGAGAATCTGTGAATTGAAACTGGCCGGAAGATATTTCGACAGGGGCACCGAGCACCGTCCAATTATTCAATGGTAGGGAAGGATTGGTTGCCGCCAAGGTAGTAAAGGTTGTCGCCGGCGTGCTGGTAAAGTTGAATTGAAACGAACCGTTCGCGAGCCTGATCGGGTTTATCAGAACAATGGCCGTTGGAATTTGTGGAGTGAACGTTTCAACCGACCCCAAAGCACCTCCGCCCGGCCCCCGGCCTCCGACAACCAGCACAGAACCATTGGTGAGCCATGTGGCAGTGTGATTCCAGCGACCAAAGTTCAGGGCGGTAGTCGTCGCCCAAGTAGCCGTGGCTGGGTCATACTCTTCCACGGTGGCAGTGCCGCCGCCGTTGAAGAATCCCCCGGTCACCATGACATTTCCGTTGGGCAGGAGGGTCGCCGTGTGAAGATCCCGGGCGACATGAAGCGAAGCCACCTGACTCCAGTTTGACGAAACCGGATCGAAAAGCTCGGCGCCATCGAGCGGAGCGTCCCCGGCGCCACCGGCGACAAGCACCTGACCGTTCGGCAGCAAGGTCGCAGTATGCGCGAACCGCGGGACTTTCATATTTTCGACCAAGGTCCAGTTACCGTTCGTGGGGTCATAGAACTCCGCGCTTGCTAGAGCGCTTGCTCCAAAACCACCGCCGCCGACAACGAGCACGCTGCCATTTGGCAGTAGAGTCGCCGTGTGGAGGTTTCGGTTGGTGCTCAGTGAGCCGGACGGCTGCCAGGTTTCGGTGGCCGGATCGTAGAGTTCCGCGCTGTTGATTGCCGCGGAGTTGGTGCGGCCACCAGCGACCAGGACCATGCCGTTTGGCAGCAGGGTGGCGGTGTGAAACCGCCTGGGGTTATTCATCTCGCCGGTTGGCGACCATGTCCCGGTCACGGGGTCGTATAATTCCGCGTGCTGCAGGACCAGGCTGCCATCGAAACCTCCCGCAACCAGCACTTTGCCGTTGAGCAGCAAAGTCGCGGTGTGATCACGACGGAAAGTGTTTAATGAGCCCGTGGGCTGGTTGGTGCCAGTCGTTTGGTCGTAGAGTTCGGCGCTATCAGTGATGCCAACAATTCCGCCCACCCCGCCGGCAACGAGGACTTTGCCATTGGCCAGCAAGGTGGTGGTATGCGAAAAGCGTGCAAGGTTAAGCGGGCTATTTGTGATCCAAGGTGTGGCTGGTGCTGAGTGGATGAGGCTGAAACCCAATATCGCGCCAACCGCAAGCCGGGACAACACCAGCGGGCGGATGATCGGGGATATGATTTTCATGAAAATGAATTCATTTGGTTGCGGAGCATTACGGTTCAGTGACAAGTGCCACGCGGAAACCGAGGATGAAGTCGGTGATGAACGGGTGAACGCCCTTGATCTGACGACGTCCCGACCGGCAATCGGACTCGAATGCGTCCCAGGCTCCGCCGCGAATGACCTTAACGCCTTGTGGGTTCGAGGCCGGGCCTTGCGGGTCGGTCACAGATCCTCCGGGATACGGACCGTACCAGTCTAATGTCCACTCCAACACGTTTCCTTCCATGTCGTACAATCCCCAGGGATTCGGCGCTTTCTGTCCGACCGGATGCGTACCGAAACCGGCGTTGCCTGAATACCAAGCGTTGGCGGCCAGGCTCGTGAAATTCGGGTCATCGCCGTAGCTGAACCGCGTTGAAGTGCCGGCGCGCGCGGCGCATTCCCACTCCGCCTCGGTCGGCAGGCGATAGTGGCTGCCCGGCGGAATGCGTCCCGCCGCCAACTCCTGTTGCGTCAGCAGGGCGCAATAATTGGTCGCATCCAGCCAACTGACGGTTTCCACGGGACGATTCAAATCGCCCGGGAACTGACTCGGGTTGGAGCCAGTCACGGCCAGATACTCCCGCTGCGTCACTTCGTATTTCCCAATCCAGAATCCGTGACTGATGGTCACGGTGGTCTGCGGGCCCTCGTCTGCTTGGCGGTTCACTTCGTTGGCCGGAGTGCCCATAGTGAAAGTATTGGGCGAGATGAATACCATGTTCGCGGGCGGGGCTTGCAGCAGCGCGCGGTAAAACGTTTGAGATAGGACGTTGGTGGTTACATCATGGAAGATGACGCTGCCAAGCAGATTGGTCGCAAAACCCACCGCAC
Source organism: Verrucomicrobiia bacterium (assembly GCA_036524155.1). GTDB lineage: Bacteria > Verrucomicrobiota > Verrucomicrobiia > Limisphaerales > UBA8199 > DATDCV01. The sequence continues at coordinate 9,280 of DATDCV010000436.1, read as the reverse complement.
TCCAAGTCGCGAGGTTTGTGGAGCCAAGGACCGTGTAAACTCCTGCCGGTCCGGTGATTCCGAAGTTGAATGAGCCAGCCAGCATCAGTGGCCGAACCAACTGGGCGACCAGCGGGTAGGTGAACACGGAGATACCTTGATTCCGGAAAGAGTCAACGACACTGGCCATTCCCGTGGCCGCCAGCGGTTCAGACAGCACGAAGGTCGCGAGCGAATTGCCTCCCACGAAGAGCCCGATTAACTGTTGGACGTCGGGAGGTAAGATAAGGTTGGCCAGTTGATTGTCGGTGAGGTTGAGGAAAGCCAGGGAAGTCAGGCCCGCAGGCAGGATGAGGCTGCTGAGTTTGTTCCTGGCAAGTTCGATCTGGGTCAGATGATACAGATCCGAAGGTAACGTGAGGGTCGTCAGTTGATTGCTTGAGAGGACAAGGCTGCTCAAATTGGTCATACCCGCCGGCAAAGTGAGACTGCTGAGTTGATTGCCGAGAAGAGAAAGCAGGCTCAAATGATTTAGACGCGCAGGTAAAGTGAGGCTCGTAAGCTGGTTGTCGTTCAGGCGGAGAAAGTTCAAGTTCGTCATGTCCGCAGGTACAGTGAAGCTGGTCAACTGATTCGCGCTGGCGATAAGTATGTCCAATTTCGTCATGCCTGCAGGCAGGTTGAGGCTGCTGAGCCGGTTCCCATCAAGATTGAGATTGGTCAGACTTGCCAGCGTCGCGGGCAACGTCAGGTTCGTGAGTTGATTTTGGTAGGCGCTGAGCAAGCTCAGGCTCGTCATGTCGGCGGGCAAGGTCAGGCTGGGGAGTTGATTGAAACCGAGGCGCAGTGAGGTCAACTTCGTCAACCCCGCCGGCAACATGACATTCGTTAACCCGCCGAATTCGGCGCGAAGCGTGGTGAGGTTTGTCATCCCACCCGGGATCGTGAGCTGGGAGAATCGATTCTCGCTGACGTCCAGAAAAACCAGGCGCGTCAGGTTGGTGAGGATGTCAACACTCGTGATCCGGTTGTCCTGGAGATCAAGTGAAACCAGGTTTTGAGCCGCTTCCAGCCCTTGCACGTTGGTGATACTCCGGAAGACCGCGCTAAAGTTTGTCAGGCTGAGCATGTCCAGTTGGGTCAACGGTCCGGCCGGTTTTCCCAGCGCCTCGAGGATGGCAGCGTTCAAAGCCGGATCGGGGATCTGCACTTCCTGCGCCAGGGTCGTGGTCACAACACCTGCCACGGTGAGGAGGGTCAGAACAAATGCACGACTGAGCGTTACGACGATTTTCCTGTTAAGAATTGCGTGATTTAGCATAGGACTCGGGCGTTGCTGGAGAGGTAAGCTGGTTTGTTGAACTAAGGATTACGGCGAGCGCACTCCATAGAAGCGTTGGGAACTATTGGGTGTCACATCCGTGAATTGATAATGGCCCGGCGAAATTTCGGCGGCGCTGCCGAGGCTCGTCCAATGATCCAGGCCGACGGAAAAGTCTGTGGTGCTCAAAACGCTGAAACTGAGGCCGGGTGTATTGCGAAAAGTGAATTGAAAAGCACCCGTCTGCAGTTTCGTCGGCTGTGCCAACGAGAATGGCGTGGCCAACGCACCCGCAGGGTCATATAACTCCGTGCTTGGACCGGTGTCGGAGGTGTTAAAACCGCCCACGACCAAAACTTTGCCGTTTGGGAGCAGGGCGGCGACATGGTCGCGGTGGCCGCTGACCAGGGACAAGGTTGGCGACCATTTTCCAGTGGCGGGATCGTACAGTTCGGCGGTGGTCGGAAATACGCTGTCAAAATAGCTAAGGCCGCCGGCAACGAGGACCTTGCCGCTCGGCAGCAAAGTGGCAGTGTGAACCGAACGAGGGAGGCTCATTGAACCCGTGGGTAACCAAATTCCCGTGTCTGGATCGTAAATCTCCGCGCTGGCCCGGGTGGGGTCGATGGGAGTGCTATTCGCGGCCCCGAAGAAATCAGTCCCTCCGGCTACGAGTACCTTTCCGTTCGGCAACAACGTCGCCGTGTGCGAACCGCGCGACGTCAGGAGCGAGCTGGTCGGTGTCCAGGAGCCGTTAGCAGGATCGTAGAGCTCCGCTGTGGCTACAGCGCCGTTGGTGCCGAATCCTCCGGCAGCCAGTACCTTGCCATTCGGCAGGAGTGTCAGTGTGAAGGCGCACCTTTCGTTCGTCATCGAACCGGTAACGACCCAGAATCCGTTCGTCGGATCATAGAGCTCAGCGCCGCGAGTGCCGACCACGGAAGCGCCGCTCGATCCTCCCGCGATTAGGACCTTTCCATTCGCGAGCGGGGTGGCCGCGGCCACCCACCGGACGTCATGCATCGAACCGGTGAAAGTCCAGCTACCCGTGGCCGGATCGAACAACTCTGCGCTGGAAAGGAAGGTGTTGCCAACGCCTCCCGCGGCGAGGATCTTCCCGCTTCGTAACAAAGTCGCGGTAGCGCTCTGACGCGGATTGTTCAGGCTCCCGGCAAGTTGCCAGGTTCCGCCCACCGGATCGTACAACTCCGAGTTGTTGACAGGAAAGAGCGACCCGTCGAATCCTCCGGCCACCAGCACCTTGCCATTGGCGAGCGAGACTCCCAGGTGGCCCGCGCGGGAGAATGACAACGCTCCCGTGGCATTCCAGTTCTTCGCGCCGCTGTCGTACACTTCCGCCTTCTCCGTGAAGGCTGTTCGGCTGGTCTTGCCTCCAGTAACCAATACGTCGCCGTTAGCGAGCAAGGTTGCCGCATGGCCGGTACGGCCGCCATTTAACGCGCCCGTTCGCGACCATAAACCCGTTGCGGGGTCGTACAATTCTGAGTCGCAAGCAATCGGATTTTGCTTATCATCGCGGCCGCCGGTTACGAGCACTTTGCCGATCGGCAGCACGGTAGCTGTGTGCTCGCTCCGAATGATCGACGGAGTGCCAGTGACCGTCCATACGCCGGTCGCCGGGTCATAGAGCTCGGAAGGCTGACCGAGACTGTCACTCCCGGTGACCAGTACTTTGCCGTTCGGCAACAGCGAAGCCGTATGCGTCACGCGCGGAAAATGCATTGAGCCCGTCAGCGTCCAGACTTGTGTTTTTGGATCATACAGTTCCGCGCTCGCCAGCAAATCGGTGGCATTGAGCCCGCCCGTGACGAGAACCTTGCCGTCGGCCAACAGCGTCGCCGTATGTTGGTACCGTGGCACATTCATCGAACCTGTTAGCCCCCATTGCCCGGTTGTCGGATCAAATACTTCGGCGCTGGAAATATTTGGGAAGCCGCCCGCGACCAGAACCAAACCGCTTGTCAACAGCGTCGCGGTGTGCACTTCGCGTGCTTCGTTCAACACGCCTGCGCCCATCCACCGGCCACTGAGCGGGTCATACACCTCGGTGCTGGCCAGAAGTTGGCTGGCAGATTGACCACCCGTCACCACTACGCGACCATCCTGTAACAAGGTTGCCGTGTGAAACTCGCGTCCGGTGTTCAACGGGCCCGAATTGGTCCAGGTTGCGGTGAAGGGATCGAAGATTTCCGAAGTCGTCGCCGGAAGGAGTGGTGCGCCACCCGCAACCAGCACCGTTCCATTTAGCAAGAGCGTCGCCGTGTGATGCCTCCGAAACTGAGTCATCGAGCCAACCAAGGTGAACGAGCCAATCGGCGCCGAATGGCCGAGCGCTGAAGCCAGGGCTAGCGTGGCAGGCACGATGGTCATCAGAACACAACGCTTCACTGCGTTGGTGAGGTTGCGGAAGCGGGTAAAGCCGATGAGCGCCAGCAGGGTTAGGACCGGCGGCCGGACAACGGGCATGGTGATTTTCATGTTTTGTAGTTGGAGGCAACGCGCGGCTCATTGCGAGTCGGTCACAAGCACGACTCGGAAACCAAGAATGTAGTCCTTCAAGAATGGGCTGACGCCGAAGCTCATGCGCTTCGCTGAGCGGCAATTGTTTTCGAATTCGTCCCAGGCGCCTCCGCGGATGATTTTTACACCGATAGCATTGGAAGCGGGTCCCTGCGGATCCGTTGCGAACCCTCCCGGGTAGGCGCCCTGCCAGTCCAGGCACCACTCCCACACGTTGCCGGCCATGTCGTACAGGCCCCAGGGATTGGGCGCTTTCTGTTCGACGGGGTGCGTCATCGCGCCACTATTGGCAAAAAACCAGGCGTAATCGGCGAGGCTGATCGCATTGGGGTCCTCGCCATAGCTGAATCGCGTGGAGGTGCCCGCCCTGGCCGCGTACTCCCATTCGGCCTCCGTCGGCAGGCGATAATGGCGGCCCGGCGGTATGAGCCCGGCGGCGAGCTGCTGCGCCGTCAGCAGGGCACAGTAATTGGTGGCCTCGGGCCAACTCACGCTTTCGACGGGCCGGTTCAGGTCGCCCGCAAACTGGCTCGGATTGGAGCCAGCCACGCTCAAATACTCCGCCTGGGTCACCTCATGCTTCCCCATCCAGAATCCATGGGTAATGGTCACGGTTGTACGCGGGCTTTCATCCGCGCGGTGGCCCACCTCGTTTGTAGGGCTGCCCATTTCAAACGTGCCGGGCGAGATGAACACCATGTTCGCGGGCGGGCTTTGCATCAACACGCGGTAGAATTTCTGCGGCGAGAGGTGGGCCGTTCCGTCCGTGAAGACGATCGCGCCGAGACTGTTTGTCACCACGCGCAACTCGGTCCAGGCCGCGAGATCCGTCGAGGCGAGCACGGCGTAAACGCCAGGCGGCCCGGTGATGGCAAACTGGAATGCTCCGATCGGCTGTTGCAGCCGGATGAGCCGAACCGTCAGCGGATAGGCGAATATGGAAACGCCCTGGCTTTGCAGCGAGGCGACGTCTCCAGCCAGAGTCGTGGCCGCCAGGGTTTCGGGCAAAACGAAGGTGGCAAGCGGATTGGCGAGGAAGCCCAGGGCAGCCAACTGCGTCATGTCCGGAGGCAACGTGACGCTGGTCAATTGATTGCCGACGAAGAAAAGCCCCGTCAAATGGGTGAGACCCGCAGGCAGGTTGAGGCTGGTGAGCTGATTCGCGCTAACGTTGAGCGACTCCAAACGATTCAGATCAGGAGGCAACACCAGGTTGGTCAGTTGGTTTTCGCTGAGGTTAAGCCCGATCAGGTTCGTCAGACCCACCGGCAGCGTAAGATTGGTCAGTTTATTTTCGGAAAGGCGGAGCGCTGTCAGGTGAATCAGGCCCATGGGTAACGTGATGTTCGTGAGCGGATTCTTGCTGATGTCGAGATAGCTCAACCCTGTCAACTCCGGCGACAGGTTGAAGCTGGAGAATTGGTTGGCGCGGAGGTGGAGAGAGCCCAGACGGTTGAGGTTCGGAGGGAAATCGAGACTGCTGAACTGATTGAAATCGAGGTTAAGCTCGGTCAAATTCCGCAGATCCGCGGGCAAGGTCAGGTTCGTGAGTTGATTGAAGAAGAGGTTGAGCTCGATCAGGTTCGTCATGCCGACGGGCAGGGTGAGGCTGGTGAGCAGATTCTGGGACAAGTTAAGCTCGGTCATGCCAGTTAGCCCCGGAGGCAAGGCGAGGCTGGTCAGTGGATTACCTGCGAAGTAGAATATGCTCAGATTCGTCAGCCCGCCCGGCAGGGAAAAATTGGTGAATGAATTGAAGCCGAGATCGAGAGAAACCAGGCTGGTCAGGTTCGATAGCAGGTTCAGACCGGTGAGCTGATTGTTCTCGAGGTCAAGGCTCTCCAACCTGGTCAGACCCGCAGGCAAGGTCAGTTCGGTGAGCCCGGCGCTTTCGAGCTTGAGCGAGGTGAGATTCGTCAGCCCGCCCGGAAGCAAAAAGCTAGTGAGTGGGTTGCCGCTCACGTCGAGCGTGCTCAGCCTCGTCAACTCGCTCGGGAGGGAAAAATTTGTGAGGCGGTTGATCTGGAGATCCAGCGCGACCAGGTTACGGGCTGCTTCCAGCCCGACCATGCTGCTAACGTCCCGATTGCGGGCGCTCAAATTCGTGAGGCTGAGCAGGTCCTGTTCGGTCAGGGGCCCCGATGGTTTGTGGAGGGCTTCCCGGATGGCCGCGTTGAGTCCCGGGTCAGGAATGGACACTTCCGTCGGGGGCGGAGTGAAGGTGAGCACTGTGATGCCCTGGCTCTGCAAAGAGGCGACTACCGCCGCCAGGGTAGTGGCAGCCATCTCGTCGGACAATACGAGCGTTGTGAGAGGATTTCCGTCGAGAAAAAGGCCGACCAGGTTGGTCAGGCCCGCCGGCAGGGTGAGGCTGGTGAGTTGATTTTCGCGAAGGTCCAGTGCGGCCAATCGATACAAGTCAGGCGCCAACGTGAGGTTGGTCAGTTGGTTGGACTGGAGGTAGACCCCGCTCAAATTGGTCATGCCCGAGGGCAGGGGGAGGCTGGTGAGCTTATTCCCGCTGAGGCGGAGGAAGTTCAGACGAGTCAGGCCCGCCGGCAACGTGAGATTCGAAATCTGATTCTCGCCCACGTCGACAAACGTCAGGTTTGTCATGTCCGCAGGGAAGGTCAGATTTGTCAGTTGATTGCCGCGAGCGACGAGCGTGCCCAAATTGGCCAGACCGGCGGGCAAGGTGAGATTCCGGAGCTGATTGAAATCGAGATCAAGACCGCCCAGACGTGCCAGATTCGGCGGCAGGCTCAGGTTTGTCAGTTGATTTGCGAACACGAGGAGAGTGAGCAAGTTCGTCATGTCCGCCCGCACGCTCAGGCTGGTGAGTCTGTTGTCCGAAAGATCGAGCGTGCTCAAAGCGGTCAGGCCCGCCGGCAAGGTGAAATTGGTGAGCACGTTGCCTTCGAGGAGGAGCGTGTTCAGACGCGTCAACTCGTCCGGGAGGGAGCACTGGGCAAGTGAATTAAAACCCAGGTCGAGTTCGGTCATGCGCGGCGAGCCACTTGGGAGAACAAAGCTGGTGAGCCGATTATTGAAGAGGTCCAGCGTCTCCAAATTCGTCAATGCGCCCGCGAGGCCGAAGTTGGTGAGGGAGTTGGAATCGAGACGGAGCCCGGTCAAATTGCGGGCCGCTTCCAGTCCCTCCACGTTCGAGATGCTCCGGCCGTCGGCGCTCAAGCTGGTGAGGCTAAGCAGGTCCTGCTCGGTCAGGGGTCCGCTGGGTTTCTGTAGCGCTTCGCGGATCGCGGCGATCAGGCCCGGATCGGGAATGGTCACTTCCTGAGCTTGGATTAGGGACGTGAAACAGGGAAGAATCAGCATCGGAATGATGGCAAGGTTTCTTTTCATGCGTTCGATCATGCCGGTCAGAGGCTCGAAGCCCGCATGGGTTCCCGGAAAGGAATGGGACTTAGGCCCCATCGCGGCAGGTTAGTTCGACAGAGCGTGGGTCGCGTGGGTGACAGCCGCTCCGGCTCGCAAGGCGGCGGCGACCATGGCGGCCTCAGCCATCTCGGCATCGGTGGCACCCGCCTTGCGCGCGTTACCGCTGTGGATATCAATGCAATAAGGGCATTGAGTCGTGAGCGCAACGGCGACGGCAATCAGCTCTTTGTACTTCACCGGAATCGCGCCATCGGCAACAGCCGCCTTGTCAAAGGCCCAGAAGGCCTTCATCACTTGCGGCGTGAGGCCGTCCAGTTTCTTTAGTTTGCTCAGATTTTCTTTGGTATACATAGGTGATGATTCATTAACCGTTTTCGTGTTGCTACGTTCGGTCGTCATAACATGTCTATTGTCTGTTTTGGTTTCGCGCCTCTGACTGAAACGACCGCTTCCCGGCGCTCCAACCGAATCAGATTCGCATTTGGGTCTGTGTGACCGACAGGGAAGAAAGTTGTTCCCGGGAGCATTCTGGGACGTTCGGCCCATAAGGTAGCCACTCGTTACCGTGACCCCATCGTCGGAGGTGACTTCTGCTGTTGGTCTTGGGCAACTTCGACCACCAGTACCTCGATTGACCGCTTCGCAGGTGCCAGTTCCAGCCCGAGTTGCTCCCGCACCGCCGCGGCGATTCGTCCTGTTTGCAGATCTTCTGCCCCCGTCTCATCCCACAGGAGCTGAAAATCAAACCGATTTGTTAACCTGGTTTCATCTACCACTGGCCTGCCCACAAACTCTTCCAGCTTCGCAGCGAGCGACTCAATCCCCAGGTTGACGCCGTTCAGGCTCCCTCCGCCTGAGCTGCTGGAAGAGGTGTGAGTGGAGCGGGTGGGAGTCAAATGTTCCGCCGGCTGAGTGCCTGACGTCAGGACGAAGACGTCCGTTTCTCTGGTTTCGCGTTTGGTGGCCAGTCCGAAAGCGTTTTCGGTGGCCCGCCGCAGCCAATCCTGTACCACGCCCCTCTGTTTACTTGGTGTTGTGATCTTGAATTCAAACCTGCCGTCCGGCAGCGGACAATTAGAAAAGATCCTTTCGGCTCGGACGTCGCAACACGCTGCGAGGACGTCCAACACGCTTGAGCCTGAAATCCTGAGACTGCCTGGGTTGGAGACGGTGAGCACCTTTGTAGCCTCGGTCGGCCGGATGAGAATTTGAAACAGAGGCTCTGGTTCGTGCCCCGCGCCCGCTGGGACCTGGTTAGCTCGAAAGTGTTTGCCGCTCTCAGGCGGCGCCAAGGCCAGGTCCTTTCCAGCCAGGACATCTCTGAGATCCTGCGCGGTCAAAATCGACGGGTTGGTGATAGCGACAATTTTTCCCCCTCGGTCCACCACCACAGTGTGAGGGATCCCACTGACCCCATAATCTTTGAACGTGGATTTGTCTGTGTCCAAACCCACCCAGGCGTGCATCGGTTTTTTCTTGAGGAACGGCGCGACGACCGCGTCTTTCTCATCCGTGATGGCGATAAACCGGATGGGTTGATCTTTGAATTCGTCTGCCATCTCGTTGAGGTGGGGAATGGCAGCAATGCACGGACCGCACCAGGTCGCCCAAAACTCAAGGACAATTACCTTTCCTTTCAAGCTCTCCCAGCTTGCTTGAGTGCCAGGAGGCGCCTGTAAGATCGTTTCCAACGCCAGCGGCGGGGCTCCGTCCCCGATCTGTGGCTCGCGGGTCGCGCCACGACCTGCCAGGCCTGTCAGCAAGGCCAATATCGCCATTGCGAAAAATTCTTTCATCATAACATGCTTTGTTTTCTTGTCGTTTCTGCGCTTCCGACTGAGCCGAAGGGTCGTCACCGCTGCGGCCTTTGGAGGTCATTCGGGGGCCATGGTAATCCCACCGCTGCAAAAAGGTCAGAATCGCATTTGTGTGGGTGAGAGAGGCGCGGAGGAAAGCAGTTCCGGAGAATCGTGCGGGGTGAATGGGTCTTCAGTCCCACCGGGTTTCGGAGGACGGGACGGAACACCACTGGCGTCCGGG
>DATDCV010000435.1:0-22464 GCA_036524155.1 Verrucomicrobiia bacterium | reverse complement strand
GCCCCCGATTTTGGACCCGAAATGCCCCTTTCCTGGCGTCGAACAACTCTTGGGAAACGGAGCCTTAGGGATGGCCCTGATTCCGGATTATCCTCCAAAGAGCCAGAGCAGAAATAAGGCAGGCCATAGCAGCCCAGTCTGGAATTGTAAAGGCGACGAGGCCGCAGTCCGACTATAACCCGGGGGGATTCACTTTCATGCTTCGCATTCCAAGCCCGCATTGTAAGATTGGTTCAACATGGCTCTGACCTCCGAGACTCCATATATGGAAGCAAAGCATTTTTATATCTCCCGCCGGACTTTCTTAAGATCCTGTTCGTTGGCGGCCGCGACCACCGGCCTGCCTCTCTGGTTCCTCGAACGTGAAGCCGAAGCTGCAACCCAGCGCCCTGCGCTTCCCCCCAACGATCGCCCGGGGATTGCCCTCGTCGGCTGCGGCGGCATGGGTCGTGGCGACGCCGGTAACGCCCGTCGGTTTGGCGAGATTCTGGCAGTCTGCGACGTGGACGAGCAGCACCTTAACGAGGCCGCGAAGCAGTTCACAAAGGACGGCAAGGCGCCCGCCAGGTATGACGACTTCCGGAAGGTCATGGAGCGGCAGGATATTCACGTCGTCATCACTGCTACCCCCGACCACTGGCACACGCTGGTGAGCCTGGCCGCCACCCGGGCTGGGAAAGATGTGTACGGAGAGAAGCCGCTCACTCTGACGATCGACGAAGGCAAGCGCCTCGTGAAGGAGGTTCGGAAAAATCAGACTGTACTCCAAACCGGCAGCCAGCAGCGAAGCGATCCCCGTTTCCGCCTCGCATGCGAGCTGGTGCGCAACGGCCGCCTCGGTCGATTGAAACAAATCACCGCCTGGCTGCCCGCCGGCCTGCGCGCGGGCCCCTTCCCGGCCGTTCCAGTACCTGCCGGTCTAAACTGGGATTTCTATCTTGGACAGGCGCCGAAAGTTGATTACGTCCCGCAACGCTGCCACACCACCTTCCGCTACTGGTATGATTATTCCGGCGGCACCATGACTGACTGGGGCGCGCACCATAACGACATCGCGCGTTGGGCAATCGGTCTCCCCGGACCTCAATTTATCGAGGCCAAGGTTCTCGCCCAGCCCATCCCTGGCGGTTACACCGCCATCAGCGAATACGACGTCAAATTCACTTACTCAAATGGCGTCATCCACAACGCCAAAAGCACCAAAGCCGACAATATCTTCGGCGGCGTCGAAGACCCGGACGGACAACGCAATGGGGTGCGCTTTGAGGGAGCAGCCGGCTGGATCTGGGTGAACCGGGGCAACCTCCGCGCCAGCGACCGGTCGCTCATCGACACGCCGCTTCCCGATACCGCGCAACGCCTCTATACGAGCGACGACCACATGGCCAACTTCTTCGATTGTGTCCGCTCCCGCAAACCGCCGGTCGCCGACGCCGAGACCGGTCATCGCTCTGCGACGGTTTGCCATCTCGGCGCCATCGCACTGCGGACTGGCCTCAAACTGGAATGGGACTCGAACAGCGAGAAATTCGTGGGCGAGAATGCTGCGGAAGCCAACCAATACGTCGAGCGCGAGATGCGGAAGCCTTACGACTATACTTTCATATAAAGTTCTCCCGCAGGAGAGGTGTCCCGCTTGAATCTGTTCTTTTCCCTTCTCCCTCGTGCCGCCTGTTGTCGGGAAGACAATCGCCGAAGTTGTCCAAAGGCCAGGAGAACCGGTTAGCCGCTCCCTGGCTCTGGCCGAGGAGGTGTCACTCGTACTCGATCTCAACGCGCCCGATTTGCGTCTCATTTTTGAACTCGATCAAGAGGTCGGAGTTGGCACCGGATAAAGCATCAATCGTATAAAGACGCGGTAGGCGAAAGTTGTACATGTCCTTACCCGCGAAAAAGTCCTGCGTCTTTGCGGGAATGACACTCCCCTGCCCTCCTTCCGATCCGGAACGGAATTCCAGCACCGGTTCGCCTCGTTCGCCGAAAGCGTAAACCCGGGCCGACACCATGCGCCCTGGAACGTGGTACGCCACCCACGCGCTGGCGCCGCCAAGGATTCGATGACAATCCTCTTTGTAATTGCGCGCATCATTCGACTTTAGCTCCAGGCTTCCACCTTTCCGATAGGTCCGCGATAAGTTTGAAAACTCATCAACCAAGGTCCGGCACCTGATATCAACCGGTCCATAAGTGTTGGAGGGCCTGGAGACACCGGCTGGATTGCGGGCCAAAAGGCGATACCAATAGCTCTGGCCCGGGACAGCGGACTCGTCTACTGCGAGCGGATGATACTGGACGGCGTCGTCCGACAGGTTGAAAGCGACAGTCTGCCACCCGCCGCCGGATTTGTTTCTACGCAGCAGGTCGTAGCCGGTAGCGCCGGTTGAGCCACGCCAGGAGACCATGCCGCCGTCGGTGACATTCAACAACTTGGGCGCTTGAGGCGCTCCGAGCTTCGGGGCGGATTTGCCCTGGATCGCGAACGCCTTCTGCCGGACCATCGCCATGAAACGCGGTTCGTCGTAAGGCGCGCCGGTCGGCCCGCCGGGCCAATGATAGGCTTTGAAAAAATCGCCGCCGAACGGCTCATGGTGCCAGTAATAGCCGCCATCCTGGTCGTGGAACCGCAGCGACCAAATGAGGCCACCAGCGATCGCCCGGTCTTGCATGATATGGTCGATGATCGCCCGCATGCCCTCGGTAGTGATAAAGCCGAACTCGCCGACCATGTACACCTTGCGGCCCTTGGCTTGCTCCACGCTGCCCCGAATCTGTTGCAGCATTTTCACCGGATCGCCCTGGTACAGGTGATCCTGCACGATATCGACGCCGGCGTTGTTCGGGTCAGTGAAGTAGCTTTCAGCGACAAGGTGTTTTGGGTCCAGTTGCTTGATGTAGGTGGCCATTTCGCTCACCCATTCTTTTGGCGATTGAAGTTCGTTGCCCAGCTCCCATGCCAGCACGGCCTTGTCATCCATGTATTTCACGCCCGTGCGAGTGTTCACCCGGTTGAGAACCACCTGCACCAGGCGTTTGTAATCAGCCTTTACCTGTGGGTCGGTGAAAAATTCCTTTTTGCTCTTGCCCTGAAAGGCGGCGAAATCGTCGATGCCACCCCACCAACTGTTTTGATCCAAAAACGGAAGGATCAACCGAATGCCCCGCCGGTTGGCCGTTTCCAGCACGCGATCCAGGACACTCATCGCGTCCTCGCTGAGTTGGGCCGGCCCGAGAATGTGCCGCGGCAAATCCGGCGGGTCATTGGTCTTGCGCACGGACAAAACGTACGTCCGCGCGACGCGGCCACCCATTTGCTGGATTGTGCCCAGCGCGTCATCGATTTCGTACTGCGACGGCAGTCGGAAATTCACCGGATGATCAAACCGCATGTCATCCTCGGTGTACGTCAGGTTCGGGATGTTGAAGGAGATGAACCGGAACGGCTTGTCGCCGTCCATAAGCTGGTTGCCTTGAACGGCGATGAAGTTGCGGAAACCCGATTCAGCGGCTGAGGGGATGGGAAGGACCGCGAGGATTGAGAGCAGGCAGCAACAGAGGTTCCGGTTCATGAAAGATGAGATTAGAAGCACCGTCCGGATACGGGCAAGAGCGAAACAACCGCGCCTCTGTGTGATGAGGATTTGAGATTTCAAAGGAAGATCGGCGTTTGCGGTGGGTTCTGTTGTCAGATTGAGATTCGCTCGTAAGACTGCAGGACAGCGGCAACCGGGGGGAGGAGGTCGAGACTGGCGTATTGTTTGTACTCACCGTTGTAGGGCCAGGAGGTACGGATGCCCTGGTGATCGCGCTTCTGGAACCAAAAGGCGACTTGTTCGACGGCGGCTTGTTCGAGGTCGTCGGGGAGCGCGGTTTGGCCGGTGCCTGGTGTGGTGCCGGGGAGGACGTAGCCGCCGGTGTAGGTAACGCGAGCGCTGGCGGGAAAGGCTAAGGGCTGAAGGCTAAAGGCTAAAGGGGAAGGCAGAGAGATGATGCAGGCGTGGCGAACGAGGTGCTTGATGCCGGCTTGTTCAACCCAACCTTCAGTTTCGTCGGTTTTGAGCTCGAATTTTGTGACGGACTCGATTGGGTAACGGGTGGCGATGATCTCGGTATCGTCGGGGAAGAACTCCTGGGCGGCGTCGACCTGGCGGGCGAGTGTGCGGCGGGTTTCTCTGTCGAAACGGGCGGAGATGGCTTTGATGGCGGTGGTGAGGAGAGCGTCGTACTGGGTGTCGGTTTCGAGGATGCCGAGGCGGGATTTGACGGTGGCTAATTGAGTAAGCATGAGGGGGGTTGGAGGGTTGAAGGGTTGAAGGGTTGAAGCGTTAAAGCGTTAAAGCGTTGAAGCGGCGGGGGAGTGGGGGATGGATCGACTGGTGAATTAGTGAATTAGTGAGCGGGGCGGGAGGAAAGGCTAAAGGCTGAAGGCTAAAGGCTAAAGGAGAACACAGCGGAGAATTGGCGGGGTGCTGGGGATGCTTCGCAGGAATGGGAAATCTGGCGAAATACATAGGTGACTCCGGGGTAAGCAGGTAGGGGGCTCCAAAAGGGGTGGCCGTGGCACTTCAGCTTTGGATCGCAAGGTGCTATTCCGAGTGTGCGAGCGATGCGCATATTACTGCGACAGAGGGCAACCGGGCTCTTTCTGGCTGGTGATGGCATATCCTGGACCACAGACCCAAACGCGGCACGACGGCTGAGAAGTGTGCGGGAGGCCGTGCGACTGCTGGCAGTTATTGGCTGTCCGGCTGACATTTTCCACGACTTCGGCGACTGCGGGCGTAATTTCAGCGTGCCGCTTGATAGGTGAGTGGCGGGGTGGCGGAGGCTGCGGTTGAGGGTGATGGCACTGCGAGGCGCACGAGGGCGGCCACGGGCACAGACGGACTCGATGGGGTAACGGGTAGCGATGATTTCGGTAGGGATCCGTCCGCCAGTCCGCGACCTTCCTTGCGGCTGGTTCGGAAGTGGTCGCAAAGCCGCCCGAGGCCCTCGACGACGTGGTCGGTCATAGTGGTGGGGGGCATGGTTTTTTTTGCGGTACCTGTGCGGGCGCCTAGCGCTCTTGGGTGCGCCAGCGCTTGACTATCGCGTCGACGTCTAGATCGTCCGGGCCATTCCTCCATTTTTCGTAGAAGTCTACGTCGTCGCTGTTTGGCGTGGGTTGGGGGCGATGGAACTGCAGGCGTGTGGGTAGCGGGACCGCTTCCCCGAGGACGAGTGCCTCCCCGCGACCGAGACCTGCGAGGACCGTAACGAGGTCACCTTCGCTCTCGGGGACGAGGCTGCGGACGTACGTTTGATCATCGGGGTTCGTGATCCGAAGACAGATAAACGTGCCGCATTGGGCTAGGACTGTGTCGGAAACTTCGTGTGGCCTCTGGCTGATGACTGCTAATCCTACACCGTATTTCCGCCCCTCTTTGGCGATGCGCTCCATTGACTTGCGTGATCCTGCAAACTGGGTCTCGCTGGCACGGGGGATGTAGGCGTGTGCCTCTTCGCACATAAGGAGTATGGGAAAGTCTCGGTATTTTGGATTCCAATAATTGAACTCAAAGGCGAGGCGGCCGATCTGCGCGGCGACGGTCGGCCTGACATCGAATGGGACGGGGCTGAGATCGATCACCGTGACCGCTGCTTTCTTGGACCCTAGGCCGACGAAGTCGCGGAGAAGGGCGGACAGGGAGTCGGAGGTGTTGCGGATCCTTGGTTTAAGGAGGAAGTCGTAACGCTGGTCGTTCAACTTGCTTTCGATGCGCATGAGGAATCGATCGAAGTCTCCGAACATTGGGCCTTGCCTGTTCCCAACTCTCTCCGTGTTCTTGGCGCGCACCTTGGCTAGGACGGCGTCCATGGAGAAATGAATGGGGGTGTCGACGGTGATTCTATTAAGCCGAAGCTGGGGCTCGGCGGCGTTGTTGTCGGTTTGGCGTGCTTCGAGCAGGCAGTCGCGGAAAAAGGCAGTCTGGTTGGTTGCCTCTCTCTCGCTGCGTTCGACGAGGAGGTCGCATAGTTCTGCGTAGGTCATGAGCCAATAAGGGACCTCTAGCTCTCTGGCGTCAACATGCCGGACGGTCGCGTCAGCGAAGGCGTAGTGGCGGGTACCGTCGACGCGCTTCCAGCAGTACTCTCCGTGGAGGTCGAGTAGGATGATGTGGGCTTTTGGCATTACGGCCACTGCCGTTTGCACGAGGGAGGCGACGGTCCATGACTTGCCTGAACCTGTCTGCCCCAGGATGGCGAAGTGGCGCGCGAAGAGGTTGGAGGGGTCGAAGCATACCTTCTGGCCTGGGTGGGTGACTACTGTGCCAACGGCGAAGCCCTTGGACTGAAACCTGTCGAACATCTTGGCGATGTCCGCTGCTCCGATTGCGTGAACCTCAGCGCCTGTCGTTGGATACCTGCCGACCCCTCGGTCGAACAGGCCATCAGGACCAATGGAGCCCACTGGTGTGAGGCGGGCGATGCGCTTCGCGAAGGGAAGCCGAGCGGCGGCGGCGCCTGGGGTCTCAATCAGGGATGACGCCAATTCTTCTTGTTCAGTCATCCTCGTGAGCATTGCGATAATGTGGACGTCGTTTTGCCGGATAGCGACGTATGAGCCGAGCTGTCCGACGAGGATGTCTTCGTCCCCGATTGTTATGGTAGGCGTCCGGCCTTGCTCGTCCTCAACCAGTGTGGCAGCGAGAAGATTTCCCTGAACGTCAACGATATGTCCAATGACGGTTGGGCTTGATGATGGCATAGCTTATGCGGTTTTTGCGAGCCGCTCGAATTTCCAGAGGTCTGGGTGGCCTGGGCCTTGTTCGCCTCTGAGGGTAGAGCGGGTCTCGGTAACAATGATTGTATTTGGCTTCGGGCTCCAGCGGGCCCATGCCGTGTCGGTGAGTGACCTGGTGAAGACCAGTAGCGAAAAGTCGGAGCGAGCAAGGGCGGGCTCGATGACAGCGTTTACGTGCTCGTCGAGAAAACCGTAACCTAGGCAGGCGAGGCGGTTGATCGGGACCGCGTTTTGGCCTAGGCAACCGCGGAATGCCGACCAGAGCGCGGAGTAAGGGGGCATCATCGTGTCGTTCGCCTTACGGTGCTGCGGCGGGATCATTAAGCGTCGTGTTGATGGCGGGATGGGCGAGGAAAAAGCGCAGCGCCGGGCGTCGCCTGGGCTGGCCTCGTACCAACCGAGTGACCCGTGAAGCTTGAACAGGCGGATTGGTCTGGTGGTTTCGTCGAATTGGCGGCCCTTGTGGGTACCGCGGATGCGCCCGATACGTTCCTCGAAGGTCGATGGATCAAAGTAGGCGTGCTCGTGGCCGAGGAAGCCGTCGCAGACGCGGATCTTTGCCTCCTCTGCGGCTCTTTCGAGGAGGGGGTCATAGTTGAGGCTGAACACGTTAATGCAGGGCGCCCCTTTGTTGGCGAGACGGCTGAGAAGGGCGATGTGGGCATCCAGTGCAGGTGCAGGGCGCCCGAACAGTTTGGCGATGGCTTCGGTCACGAGATGACGGTGTGGGCCCTCCGTAGGTAGGCCCGTATCAAGGAGGTCCAGGGCGCGCTCGATGCCTTGGGCGCCAGAATCCAGCTTCGCCTGAATCTCTGCGCGCTTGGCGATGTCTGGTATGAGGTCTTTGATTTGGTCCCAGAGTTCGAAGGCGAGCGGATAACCGGAGCCGCCGAGGTATGAAGAGCCGGCCCCTAGCAAGTAGCCGAGGCGCTGGGCGGCGAGCTGCTCAGAGACTTTGGCTTCAAGCCTCTTCGTGAAGTCGGTTAGGGGCGTCGTGGTCACGGCGGCAGATCCTCTCCGGATGTCTTGGTGCGGCCGAGGTGTGCAAGCCCGGGCCTGCGTAGGCTGAGGGGAGCAGATCGGTAGGTAACATGCAAGGTTAATCGTTGGGTGGGAGGCGAATAGTACGAATTCACGCAGAGGGGAAGCGAGCGCGGAGCAAGACCAGGTCGGGGTGGCTTAATTGGCTGGAGACGATCGACAATGGCCGACGAGTTACGGGCTCGCGTGCTCGGGGGATCTGAGATTTGGCACTTCGGATTCGAGAGGCCCGACGCGGGGTGGGACCGCGCCGGGAGCGTGATAGCCGATAGCCAATAGACCATGGATAATAGGGTAGGCGCGGGGTGGGACCGCGCCGGAACAAGGAGGAGGAGGATTTAGCTCGCGGCGGTGATCAAAGCGGCCGTCGCGTCCAGCGCGCAGTAGTCGAAGTCGATTTCTTTGATGAAGCGGATGGCGAGCTGGTCGTTGGCGAACCAGACGTGCTCGGAGGTGTCCATGCGTGGGCTGAGGGCCAGGGCGGGGGCGGGGCGGCGGGAGGAAAGGCTAAAGGCTAAAGGAGAACACAGCGGAGGACTGGCGTGGTGCTGAGGGTGGTTGGGGGATTTGGTTGAACGTTCTGCAGCAGCGGGCTCGCGCCACTGGCGTGATGCGCAAACAGAACGGAATCCCGGGGTCCGCTGCCTGCGGTGGATGGGCCATTATTTCGGTGGCGGTGGGTCCAAGACCTTGGCGAGCATCTCCAGTGTCTCGACAGTGCCATTGGCTTCAAATTCGGCGGCCCGGGGTGACTGCTCCAGCACTCGGATCAGGACCCTGGTGGGGCAGCCTGCACGGCTTGCACACCCTCCAGCGCTGCAACGCGTGCCTCTAATTGAGTGATGCGAGCCTTCGTTGGCGAACTACAACCCATCAGGCACATCGCAAGAGCTCCAACGACGACTGCGATTGTTGTTTTCATATGCGTTGAATCTTCTCCGTGCCCGGAGCGCCGTCAAGCGGCCCAACTATTGTTAAACGGAGCTCTTGTTTTTGTGGTTCTGCCGGGCGGGGGTGTCCTGGGCGGGTGGTGGGAGAGACTGGCGTTTGGTGATGGTGTTGGAGACGGCCTGGCGGAGCTCGTCCATGGAGAAGGGCTTGGGGATGAGGGTGTACTGGCTCGTAAGGAGGTTGGCGAGGGAGGCGACGGTTTCGGGATAAGCGGTGATGATCAGGATGGGCTGGTGCGGGCCGATGGACTTGATATTGGCAGCAACAAGATCTCCGTCCATGTCGGGCAGTTTGTAATCGAGGATGACCGCGTCGAAGGTGGCTGTTTGGCACTGGTTGATGGCTGACTGGCCGGTGAGAGCGGCTGTGATCTGGTGGCCATCGAGACTGAGGATCCACCTGATGGATTCGCAGACGAGAGGGTCGTCGTCCACGACCAAAATGCGCCAGCGCGGTGTGGCGGGCGTTTTCATGTTACGCTGTGGGGAACGGAAAAACTTAACACGCGGATAAGCGGGCACTCAAGGCAAATTCAGGGATGGTGAGGGCGAGGGGGTTTGATGTGTGTCGGCCGCGGGAGACGGTTGAAACGGTTGAGATTCGGCCGGCGGGTTCGTATGGTCGTTTAACACGAACTAATTGTTGACAACCCCTCGCAAACATGTGATTCTAAAGTCTGTAATCGGTTTAGGTATTCTGGATCACGCAACTTAACAACTAAGACTCAGTTATTCTTATTCTGCTGTAAATTACGTGGCGTGCATTTGGAGTGCCTGTCCGTGAAGCGGAGTATCGCACAAATAACGAAAAGACCCTTACCCAGGGATTCTGCCGCGCGTTCAGGACGCACGGTCGTGAAGTAAGTGAGCTGGCAGGCTGATGGTGCATTCTGACGGGCGGTGGAAATGGAGGGGAGCCGTCTTTCCACTGCAACAACTGTGGCCTATGAAAGCTAAACGTCCCACCTATCCGATCAGATCGCTCATCACGAAAACGTGTTTATTCCTGGCAGTAACCGCGTGGTTCGCTGCCTTACCTGCGCTGGCATCACAAAGCCCGGCGGGGTGCAGCGCCAACAACCTGTCGGTGAATATCGGCGTCAAGGCAAACAACGTCACTAACGGCACCCTCGTTACTTGGACGGTGCAGGTCTTTAACCCGCTTGACCCGACCTCCTGCGATGTTACGTTGGGGCCTGATGGTCTGTATTTCCTCTGCCCGGGTCCCACCGGGCTGCCCACCGGCACAAAAACGGTTCTGATTCCCGGCAACACCAGGTTGACTCCGGGCTATGCCCCGCCAATTTTCGAGATCACATGCCTGGTGAACGTCAACGCGGGCATATCCTCGGCGCAAGCTCAGGTGATCGCGCCTGATTCTGTGGTGCATAAAAATCCGCTGCGCGACGACCCGGCGGACGTGAATAAGACCATATCGGTGAACATTTTCCGTCCTTGCCTGACGATGAGTTCCACCTGCACCAGCGCGCTGAACCCGAGCGGCTCAGCGGTTGAGGTGAGTTATTGCGGGACTCTCAATAACTGTGGAGATATCTTCCTCCAGAACGTCGTAGTGTACAGCGACCACCCGGTGCCAGGCACACTGGTGTTTGGCCCCATCATTCTGCCCGCCGGCGCCTCGACGAATTTCTGCCAGACCTATACCAGCACCGACAACCTGTGCGGGCCGTTTGTCACGGTGCTGAATGCATCCGGGTCGGTGCCGCTGGACGTTCCGGCCGTGGTCACGGCCACCGCGAGTTCCCAGTGTGGCATTAGTTACAGCCCGTCCATTTCGGTGACTAAAGTCTGCCCGGAACGGCCCGTCCAACCGGGGGAACAACTGGTGATTTCGGGCGTCGTCGTCAATACGGGTAACATCGCACTGACGAACGTGTTGGTGGTCAACAATCAGCCTGCCGCCAATACCGTTCTGCTGGGACCGGTCACTTTGCCGGTCGGGGCCTCGGTGCCCTACACCGGCGCCTACACAGTCCCGCTGGACTCTTGCGGGCCGTACAACGACACCGTCACCGCCACCGGTTTTGCGCTTTGCGGCGGACAACAGGTCACCAGGTCGGCCTCGGCTTCGTGCCCGGGAACCAACACCCCTATAATTACCGTCACCAAGAGCTGCCCTGCGGAACCGGTGCCCCCGGGCGGAACGTTGACCTACACCTTGACGGTCAAGAACGACGGCAACATCACGCTCAACAATGTGGTGGTCTACAATGACAAGCCAGCCGTCGGTACGCAGGTTTACACTGCCGCTTCCCTGGCGCCGGGCGCCAGCGCTACCGTGTCCCGCAGCTACACGGTCCCCGCGGATTCCTGCGGTCCCTATGTAGACACCCTGATGGCGATCGGCCGCGACAAATGCTTCTCAAAATCGGTCACCAATATTACCACCGCCTCCTGCCCGGGAACCACGAGCCCGGCTATCAAAGTGATTAAGACCTGCCCCACTGCGCCCGTGCAGCCGGGGGGCACGCTGACCTACAGCGTGGTGGTGAGCAACCTGGGCAACGTCACGCTGAACAACGTGCGAGTTTATAGCGACCAGCCGGCGGCCGGCACCCTCATCTACTCGGCGGCGTCAATGGCGCCTCGCGCCCGCGCGACGGCCACCGGCAGTTACACGGTTCCGCTGGATTCCTGCGGCCCGTACGCCAGCACCGTCACGGCAGTCGGCACCAGCGTCTGCGGTAACGATGTCACCGACAGCACCACGACAAGCTGCCCGGGCACTAATGCGCCTGCAATCCGGGTGGCCGCCCTTTGTACTGGTGAACCGGTTCAGCCGGGCGGGTTGCTGACATACAGCGGCACCGTCAGTAACGCCGGGAACATTACCCTGAACAATGTGGTAGTGGTGAGCGACAAGCCTGCGGCGGGCACCCAGGTGTTCACCGTTGCTGCTTTGTCGCCGGGGCAAGTCGCTTCCTTCTCGGGAGCGTGGACTGTTCCGGCCGATTCCTGCGGACCTTATGTGACCTCGGTTAACGCCAGCGGTGCTGACCAATGCTTCAGTCGCCCTGTTAGCAGCAGCACTGTCATCTCGTGCCCCGGCGCGAGTACGCCCTCGATTGTGATCCAGGAGCAATGCCCGCAGACGCCCACGCCGATTGGCGGACTGTTGGTGTTCAACGCCACGGTCATCAACACGGGAAATATTACCCTGACGGACGTGGTCGTGGTAAACAATCGGCCCGCCGCCGGTACAATCGTGCTGCGGATTGGCTCATTGGCGCCAAACCAGAGCACCAACTTCACCGGGTCCTTTACCGTGCCTGCCAGCCTGAACGCCTGCTCGGTCACCAACACACTCAACGTTACTGGCAACTCGAAATGTGGCACCGGGACAGTGGCTAACTCGGTGACGACGATTTGCCCGGTCGGCTCGGCTCCGGCAATTTCGATCACGAAGGTTTGCCCGACTACGCCGCCGACCACAGGCGGTCAGTTGACCTATAGCGGCATTATCAGCAACGGTGGAAACGTTACCCTGACGGGTATTCAGGTTTATAGCGACACCCCGGCTCCGAACACGCTCGTTTTCTCGACGAACTCGCTGGCGGCGGGCGCGACGGCCCGGTTCACGGCCAGCTACCAGACCCCCGCCGACGCTTGCTCGGTGACGGACACCTTGATGACTACGGCCACGGATCTCTGCGGCAACCCCGTCACCGCCAGCACGACGACGACCTGCCCGCTGGCGACCGCGCCAAAGGTGGGAATCGGTCGGGCTTGCCCCGCCACAGCCACCGCTCCGGGCGGGGCGTTGGTGTTTACCGGTTCTGTAACGAACCTTGGCAACGTGACACTCACCAATGTGACGGTGGTGGTTGATCGGCCCGCGGCCAACACCCTGGTGTTCGGCCCAGCGACGCTGGCCCCGAACCAAGTGGCCGACTTCACCGGCAGTTTCACCGTGCCGACGAACCTGAACGCGTGCACTATTACTTACAACCTGTCCGTCCGTGGTCAGGATAAATGCACCAGCACGGCGGTGACTGCCACCACCAGCGCGAGTTGTGCGGTCCTCACCTACCCGGGAATTGTCGTAACGAAGTTCTGTCCTGCCATCGCAGTGCCCCCGGGCGGGACGCTGGTTTACACGGGCCGGGTGGTGAATATCGGTAATATCACCCTCAACAACGTTGTGGTGCAAAACAGCCTCTGCGACTCCAGCAACAAGGTTGTCTTTATGGCCAGCTCGTTGTTGCCGGGACAAACCACTAACTTCACCGGCAGTTACACCGTTCCAGGCGATTGCTGCACCGTGACGGATACGCTGCTAGCCCAGGGCACAGATGCGTGCACCGGCAGCAACCTGACCGACACCGCCACCAGCATGTGCCCGGTGCAGTTTGCCCCGCGGCTGAAGATCACGAAGCAATGCCCCGCCTTGCCGGTTGCCACAGGCCAGGTGCTGAAGTACACCGGCACCATCACCAATACGGGCAACATCACACTCACCGAAGTCCTAGTGTATAACAGCATCAGCGGTCGCCAGCAACCCGTGTTGGGCGTCGCCGCACTCGCGCCTGGCGAAACCCTGACCTATACCTCGGAATATGATGTTCCAAGAGACTTCTGTGGGACCGACACGATTACGGTTGAGGGTGTGAGCATCTGCGGCGATGTCCAGGCTGCCGACAGCGTCACCTCAACCTGCGCCATCACGACCTCCCCGGCAATTACAGTCCTGAAAGCCTGTCCAGATGCTCCGATCCAGCACGGCATGCCGGTTACCTATTCGGCGATGGTCATGAACAGCGGTGACGTCACCCTGACCAACGTGATCGTCGTAGACAGCTTGCCGGTCCCCAACACCGCCGTCTTTGGGCCGGCCATACTGGCGCCCGGAGAGGTAAAGAACTTCACGTTCACATTCACCGCTCCTCTGGGCTGTGACTGCTGCGAGTTGGTCGACACGCTAACCGCGCGCGGCCAGGATCGGTGCACCGGCCGCCAAGTGGTGGCAACGAGCACCGCGGTTTGCCCGTACGCGACTCATCCGAAGTTGCTGGTCGCCCTTGCTTGCCCGTCTAACCCTGTGCAGATCGGCGACCTGGTGGTGTACTCCGGCACGGTCATGAACCAGGGCGACATTACCTTGACAAACGTCACCGTCAGCAGCAGTTACCCGGCGGACACTATTCTGACGGGTCCGCTCACCCTGGCACGCGGCGAGGCCCAAAACTTCGTCGGAAGTTACGTGGTCGCCGCCGGCACCCCGGCCCTGTCGCAACTTATCCTGACGGCCAAAGGCACCGACCCATGCAAAGGCACTGTCGTCACCGCCCGCGAGAATTGCGCAGGGAACCTCGGAGACATTCCGCCCGTCCTGGCGAAGCCGATTGTGTCGGGCGGCCAGGTAACCATCCAATGGACTGCCGAGACCGGCCTAACCTACCGTCTCCAATCCCGTGCCAGCTTGAACTCCGGGGCCTGGCAGGATGAACCCGGTGATGTCGTTGCCCTGACCACCACCGCCAGCAAGACTGTGTCGCTGGTGCAAGGTCAACAGCGGTTCTTCCGCGTGATGATCGTACAGTAAACCCAACGGCAGCCTCTAATCGCATTTGCGCAGCACGGCGGGGTCTTCCCCGCCGTGCTTTTTGTGTCGCAGACATCGTCTTGGCCGCGCGGCGGGCTGACGCCGGATATTCCCTGAAACCGTGGCGCGACGTAGAGTTGGGGTCAACTGCCAACGGCTCCGCTTTATCCGCTGGATGCTCCAGCGGGTGTCTTGACAGCGGTGCCGCTCGGACCGATAGTCTTTTTATGAGAGCAGCCCGCTTTTCAGGGGTCACTGCGATACTCCTAGGCTTAGCCATTAAGCCTCTTTCTATCCTCGCGGCGAGCGTTCCTAATTTCCCGCCCAACCCTGTTGGGGAAAAGCTCTACCGGACACAGCTCTATCACGAGATGCTCTTACCGGTCGTGACCATCGCGTGCGCACTGGTAGCAGCGTGCGTCGTCCACAGGTTTGCCCGCAGAACCCAGGACTGAAGGGTCGTCGAATTGCTTGTCGCGGGTGGAGTCCGAACGAAGAGGGAGCCGGGGCAGTCAGCGAACGTCTACGTGACTGAGTGGATACCAGCCATCCTGCGCCCGGCCTTCAATCGCCAGTCTTACTGCGGGCACCTCGCCTCCGATTGCCAGCAGGCCAATCGCCAACTCATACCTGCCTGGCCCGGTCCTCTCCGGCACTCCCAGCCGAAGCCCGCTCTTGTGGGGCCCGGGCAGCCAACCGCGGATCGATTCGCCGCTGGTTATCACGGTCGAGGCTGAATCCTTGGGAGTTGCCGACCTCAGGCGTATCGCCACCCGGTAGTCGCGATACGGCGGTGCAACCCCCGTGTTCTCCCACTCCAGGGCCGCTGGAACCTCGGTCCCGGCTTTGATCCTTGCCGGATGCTCGAGACTGCGGAGCACGAGCCGGTAGCCAAGCCGGCGCACGAAGCGCTCAATTTCCGCGCGCGTGCCATCCGGGATAGGTGCCGACTTGTTGTTCAAGTAGCTGGCATGGCACCGCAACGCGTAATCGAAGATAAACCGGATGTCCCAGCCCGCTTCCTTCCATTTACGCATGTCCCAGCAACTCTCGAAAGCCACCGGCCCCTTCTGCCACGTGTCCTGGGCGGTCGTTCTTTCCAACTGCTGCAGATAAAAATTATCCATGTGGTTCCAGGTCTTCGAGAATCCGCCCATATCGCCGAGGCAATCGGCCCGCCAACCATAGCCTTTGGCGCTGGCCTGGCTCATTCCTTCGTCGCTGCCGATCAGGATGACTTTGCTCGTTTTGGGAAAGGCACGGCACCACGCGTCGATGATCTCGAGGCGGAGCTTCACGTCCGGCAGCGGCACTGGCTTACCGGTATCCACCTGGGTCGTGCCGCTCATGTGCCATTCGCCCCACAGACCGACTGAACCGATGTCCACCAAGTCCATCTCCGGATGCCCGTCGTACCGCCGGCCCAGCTCGCGAATCAGGCGATAATGAGCCTCTTGGAACCGCGAATCGGCAAAATCCGGCACCCAGTGCCTGGCCCCCTCGTAGTTGAATTCAAATCCCCGGCAGCCTTGCTCTTTGAGCCACGCCGGCACATCCAAGTATTCCGCTGAACCAGTGCACATGATCCGGAAAGCCAGCTTTTGGCCCGCCCGCCGTGCGTGGACCAGCAGTTCATCAAACCGCGCGAAATCGATTTGGCCGTCCGCTGCTTCAATTTCGCGCCAGTAAAATCGGAAATACGCGCTGGCGCTGGGCAGGCCCTTCAGGTTCTTGTCCTCGTCCGCAAACCGGCCGAATGTCTGCCAGCCCATCCCGGGATTTGGGAGCAGTTCGTCGGATTCTTTCGGCAGGATCTTTGTGATTTCAGCGTCATTCGCTCTTGTCGCGAAAGGCGGAAACGTCAGCGCCAACCAAAGGAACCCCGCCAACGCAGTCCAGCCTACATGCCAACCTGGGCGAACTTTGCTCTTCAGGCAATTTGAGTTCATACCGCAGTTATCCGTGCCCTTGAGGAGAGGAATTGGGGTGAGGCGGAATTTCCGACTGGGTTTCGCCCTCTCCTCCTCTGGAGTAGAGGGCCGGGGAGAGGAGGCCTTTACCTTCGTCCGCAGACAGGTTCATGCAGAGCCGTTTGTACCGCCACGCTCACCTCAGCCCTTTCAGCATCGCCAGTTCCTTCTGCAAAATTCCCGCGCGTTCGCTTGCGGGATACTTGCCGAGGGATTCGTCTTCCAGGCAGAGGTCGCCGCGGTAACCGGCCTTGCGCAAGATCTCTGTCAGCCGCTTGAAATCAAGATCGCCCTCATAAATCGGGCAATTGTACTTGTCGTATTCCCAGCCCATCGGGCGGCGAACGTTCTTCTTGTCGTCGGGGAACTTGATGCTCTTGCAGTGAGTGTGCACAACTCGCGGAGCAAATTTCTCGTATATGCCGTATAAATCGGCCAACGGATGGCCGTACCAATAGAAGTTCGCCGTGTCCAGCGTTAGTCCGATCTTGGGGGAGCCAACCCCCTCGAACAGCCGCTCCAGGAATTCCGGGTTGTTCGTCACCTTCCCGTGGTTCTCGATCCCGTACCGTATCGGCGTGCCTTCAGCGATCTCGCACAGCCGCTTGCAGGCATCGATTGCGAAGGGCAGAAACTCCTTCTCCCCCAGCCGATGCGGCCAGACATCAATGCGGATCGCGTCCGCTTCGAGCTCCTGTGCCACCTTCACCAACGCCCGCGCGCATTTCAACTCGTCTTCCAGCCGCTCGTCGAAGCGGTTGGACAACGCGAACGCGGTGACCCGGCACTGGTTCCGGGCCGCGTCAGCTTTCACGGCCTGTACGCCCTCAGCGGTCGCCAGGGTGTACTTGCCGGACGGTTGGAACAGACTTGGACATGACAGGTCGATCTCCACCCCCACCTCCACTCCCTCCGCGCCTATCGCTTTGGCGCAGGCCCAGCTATCAGGCTGGGCGGCGGCTCGCAGGTGATTGTCCCGGCAGGAGACCGGCCATTTCGTGCTTGGCGCCGCTTCGAGATCCACCCAGGGCAGCAACCCGGCCGAAACCGTTAGGCCGGTCGCTGCGCGCATAAACTCACGGCGGGAAATCGAATATTCCCGCCCGCCATCCAAAGTCTCACCGGTTTTCATGTTCTGGACCTTTCACGTGCGGCCGGGTTCCCGGAAGCTGTCCATCGGCTTCAGAACCGGGCCGGTTCTGGCGCCGGACGGCTCATGAGCCTCACGGCGCCGCGGCGCGCTATTCCATCGGCGGCAATTTGGGAAACGCCGCGTGCGGTTCCTTTTGATACCAGTAGGCCACCGAGGAAATGTTGTCCTCCTCTTGTAGATAACGCCCACCCGATTGCCAGCCCAGCGCCTGGATCGTGACCCTCAGATCCTTGTCGAAACGCACCGGATCCGTGATGTGCCAGCGGTAAAGCCCGAACTTTTGGCCCACCTCGTAGATCTTGTCCGGCGGCAGCACCTGCGCCAGGCCCGAGTAAGGCGTCGAGAACACCTGGTACTTTTTCGTCTCCTGGTTTTCAAAATTGTATGAGCCGCAGAAATAGTCCTCGGTGCCGGTGCCGCAGATCGTCGGAAACTCCCTGTCCCCGTCCATGAAGAATTTGATTTCCCCTTCGCCCCACCAGCCCGGGCTGTGGACTTCCCAGGCCAGGTAAGTTCCCACGTACTGGCCCTTGCCTTTCACGTCGTCGAGAATCGTATAGAGCCCCTTTTGTTTCAGCGGCGCTTCCCGCCGGAACTGCGCATGCAAGTACCCCGCCGCCCGCGGCACCGACGCCAGGCTGTAGTTGATTTGATAGTATAGCACCATGTCCCGGTCGTTGGTGTTCTCCATCGTGATCCTCGCCGATTTGCGAAAAGGCATCGGCCAGTAGCAGTTGAACGCGCTCCCGGGGTTGACGCACACCGCCAGTGAATTGATTTGGCTGTACTTTCCCCAACCGCAGCCGAAAAAATCTCCCACCGGGCACTGGATCGAAGGCTCCGCCTCGCCATCCCAGTAGAACCGCAAAATCGAACGCCGGAAATTGCCGGTGGGAGTCATCCAGATTTGCTGAATGCAACCGGGTCCTTTGATTTCTCCCAGTGTGAACGTGGTCTTGGCCTTGATGACCACTGACGGAGACACCTTCCAGCCCTGGCCCAAATCCCGGGCCGCGTTCTTGCCGGTCCCTTCGATCGCTATGCCGGCTTTGCCCTTCTCGCCGGTGAAATTCTCCGGGCTTATCGAACGGGTTTTCGCGCTCGACGTGAGAAACACAGTGCCGAGGCTCGAGCCGAGATCGCTCACATTGGCAGCCGCGGCGCTCAGGCCGGCCAGCAGGGAGACGGAGAACAAGAACGAATAAGGTATCTTCATATTCATTAGCAGTTTAGTGCATTATCCACCATGCCCCCGGCGACCTCTCGTCCGGTGAGCGACGGCGATCTTATATTGGCCTCCCGCCGCGACGCAAGTTTAGACCCGGCCGGAGGGTAAGGCGCGGCTTTTGTGTGGAGTGCGCCCGGCCCCGCGACCACTTTTCAGTGCTGTTGGTGGCTGCTCTCTGCATCTCGTTCCTTGTCCCTCCTTAGTCCCAAATGCGATAGGGCAGCGCGCTTCTTTCCAGGAATATTCCGCAGCGAGGGCATTTATCCGGGTCATTCCAGGTCTGTACCCGATGGGCTGGCGATACGGGGCACTGCACCGGAAAGCTGATCCACCGGGATCTTCCGGCGTTGGCTACGCGCAGCCGGCTCAAAGCCGCTTGAAAACTGGGTGGAACTCGGGGTGTGGCGTGATCGTTGTCAAAACGGCCCTGGACGATGGAACCGACCGCTCGGATCCGGCGTGGCGGCCGCCCGGGCCAGCGGATGCGAGTAACCGCGTCATACAGCTCTTTGCAGTCCCGGCATAGAATTGTGCTGACGCAGAAATCCACGCCGCGATCCGATTGACCGGCGACTTTTGTCCGGTAACCACATCGGGCGCATTCAAACCAATACGAACGACCCATGAGCTCTTCTCGGTTTGCTTCCGGGAAAAGTTGTCACGTTCGTTGCGCAGCCTCAAGCCTCAAAAAAGAGAGGGGGGCGACCTCTGCAGGACTCGCCTCCCCCTCACCACAACTAACTAAACCTAACAAAAAAAGCTCGTCCGGCTCGAAGCCCACGCAATGGGGTGTTCACCCTGGGGTGAAATACCCAAGGCCTTCTCCCATCGTTTCAGGGTTAGTGGCGGTCGGGTCGTGTGTGGTTTCCTTGGCGTCGGGGACTGGCAACGCACCGTTGCCTCAGTTGGCCTGCGGCGGTTGCTCCGAAACGCAGTAGAGGTGCTTGAAACTGCGCAGAAACATCTGCCCGTCGAACAGGGCAGGGGAGGCGTAGGTTTTTTCGCCAAGCTCATTCCGCGCCACCAACTCGTACGTGGGCCCCGCTTTTACCACGTGCATGACGCCGTCGTCGTTCAGAAAATAGACCAAACCGTTGGCTACGACTGGCGAAGCGTGGTGCAGTCCCATTTTCTCATGCCACAGGACCTTGCCGGTGGCGGCTTCAAAGCAAAAGGTCTCCTTCGTGGCAAACCCGCTCGTGAAGAACCAATCGCCGACACTGACCGGCGACGGTACGTAGGGCGCTCCTTCCGAAGTGCTCCAGGCGACTTTTGTCTGGCTGACGTTCCCCTCCCCATCGGGCTTGATTGCCAGCAGCACCCGTTTGGGCCAACTGCTGCAGCTCAGAACCAGGTTGGCTCGCTGGTTGTACACCGGCGTGATGACGCAATCGTCCGACGGGCCGTCCACGACCCACAACTGCCGGCCATCGCGCGGGTCGTAGCTCGTCACCGCCTTGTTCCCCGGAATCACGAGTTGCAGGCGGCCGGCCATCCGTTGAATCAGCGGTTTGCTGTAGCTTTGCGTCGGGTTTTCTCGCGGCACTTTCCACGCCGCGCGCCCGTCGGCGCGGTTGAGGGCGACAATAAAGTTCTCTCCCTTGCTGTCGCAATCGACGATGACCTTGTCCTCGAAGAGCAGGGGATCGTGGCTAAACCCCCATTGGCTGTAAAACTGACCGGGCCGCGCAAGCCAGGTCTGTTTTCCCGCAAAATCATAGGCCGCAACCACGACCTCTTTGCCATCCAAGAAAGTCACGAAAACCTGCCGGCCATCCGTCGACGGAGTGGACGAGGCAAAACTGTTTTCGGCGTTCTTCGCCTCGAGCGGCGCGCGGACCACCGTCTCCTGCCAGAGGATCCCCCCGGTCTTCCGTTCCACGCACACCAACTTCCGTTCGAGGCTGTCCTTGAGCGCAGTCGTCAGGAATATGCGGTCCTCCCACACAACCGGAGAGGAGTGCCCCTCGCCCGGAACTGGGGTTTTCCACGTTATGTGATTTGTGCTGCTCCACCTGACAGGCGGGTTTCGGTCCAGGCTCGAACCATCGCCGCGCGGCCCGCGCCAGCAGGGCCAATTCTCCGCCTGGGCGGCGCTCACTCCGATAATGAACAACGCGATAAATGCAAAAAGTCTCAAACGCATCCGGGAGGATTATTGGGCCGCCTGTAGGAATCAAGCTCGTGATCACCCAAAAAAACCTATCGACAGCCCGCAGGTGCTTCGATAAGAATTTGTTTGTCCCTGACAACACTATGAATACGCCGCGGCTGGTGGTCAATCCCGGTTCCCCCGCTGCTTGGGAAATTCAACTCAAGCCAGGAGACAATTTTATCGGACGGGGCTTTTCCAACGACGTCAAACTGACCGACCCGTCCGTGTCCGGGTCGCATTGCCAGATTACCGTTTCCGAGGGCTCGGTTGTCCTCAAGGATCTTGGTTCCACGAATGGCACTTTTGTGAACCGCTTGCCGGTCCGGGAGGCCGTCCTGCAAACGGGCCAAACAGTTCACCTCGGCGGTGTGGAAATGATGTTCTATGCCGACAGCCCGGCGACCGCCAGCTCGGCCAAGACAGTGGCTGCAGTCAGAATGGTGGGCGCACCGGTCCGCGCCACTGCCGCGCCGGTGGCAGCGAAGGCCAGAGTGACGACCACTTCGCTTCCTCGGCCCGCCCCGGTGCCCTTCTCGCCGACCGCCTCGCCGGTCCCCCTTCCGCCGCCACCCATGGCTGCTCCACAGGCGCCGCCCGCCGCCGCCGACATCCCGCCGGTGGCCCCGCCGATGCCTGTTCCCACCGTTGGCACCGGTCAGTGCAAGTATCATCCAAACGTGGCCGGCCGCTTTTTTTGCCCGAGATGCCAGCATTATTTTTGTGAGCTGTGTGTCAATACTCGCCAGGAAACCCTGGGTGCGCCGAAGTTCTGCCGGGTCTGTGGAAGTCAGTGCTCGACCGTAGCGGCCCCTTCGCCTCGAGCCCTATCCGCGCCAAGTGGCTTCTTCGCCCAAATGTTCACCGCTTTTGCCTACCCTTTGAAAGGTGACGGACTGTTCCTCCTTCTGGCTGGGACGGTGTTCTTCTGCGTGCTGGACGCCGGGAAGTTTTTTGCCGCTTTCGCTGGACTTTTTGGCCTGATAGCGATTGTGATCCTGTTTGTGATCGGCACGGGCTACCTGACATGTTTTTTGCGCCGAATCGTGACGAGCACTGCGATGGGCGAGTCGAAGTTGCCGGACTGGCCGGACGTAACCGACGTGGCGTCAGATGTGATCGCTCCCTTTCTGCAACTCGCGGCTACGGTTGTGGCGTGCTTTCTTCCCGCAATCGTCGTTGGGATTTTTGCGGCGTCCGGTCACCCCTCGGCCGTGTGGGGCCTCATACCCGCGGTCGTGTTTGGCTGCATTTACTTTCCAATGGCGTTCCTGGCGGTGGCGATGCTCGACACGATCGTGGCTGTGAACCCGATGGTCGTGCTTCCGACAATTCTGAGGGTGCCGCTCGCCTACATAATGACCTTGGTGCTTTTCGGAGCGATTGTCGTGGTTCGCGTGGGAGGTGA
The DNA here is from genome assembly GCA_036524155.1 of Verrucomicrobiia bacterium. Classification (GTDB taxonomy): domain Bacteria; phylum Verrucomicrobiota; class Verrucomicrobiia; order Limisphaerales; family UBA8199; genus DATDCV01. The sequence continues at coordinate 218 of DATDCV010000435.1, read as the reverse complement.
GTTGTTGCTGGCCACCGTTCTCCCTGTGAGGTTCGTCGCCGCGATAGTCCTGAACCTCGCAGGACTATACTTATTGACCGTCGAAATGCGAGTATTGGGCATTTTGTACCTGACGAACAAAACCAAGTTTGGCTGGTTGAACCGTTAGACGAGAAGTATGCCGCGGCTGGTTGTCAAACCCGGGTCCGAAGGCAGTTGGGAAATCGAGCTGAGAACCG
>DATDCV010000434.1:0-12382 GCA_036524155.1 Verrucomicrobiia bacterium | reverse complement strand
CCGACGGCTGTGCGTCGAACACGAGATGAATGTTCGTGAAGGTCTGGTAGAAGTAATTTCCCGAAGTGGGTTCAGTTGAGTAAACGGTCTCCTCCGCCAGGTCGCCATTCCGGTTTGTATCCAGGTAGAGTTTGCCCCGTTTATAGTCCCACGCGAAAGGAAGGTCGATGCTGCGCGCGGGCGCCGCGCCGGGTCGTTCCACGTCCCGAAACACAGAATTGATCCTGCCACGGCAGATGTTCCTTCCGCCCCAATCCGGTTCCTTCGTAAACGGCACTGCTTGCGGAGTGACGTTCAGCCTCCAGCCGATGACCCGCGAGTCCTGTTCCCTGGAATCCAAGTAAACCGTGTGCGTGGCAGGCTCCGGTGGTATCGCCGACCGCGCCTCCCCAGCGGCCAGTGCGAGCCACACCGCCAGCGCTGCCCGGCCGGCCAGGCGCTTCGGAATGGAACGGCTTAACATTCTTCGGCCAATCGCACGCTTGTACTTTAGCCACGGCATCTATGGATAGTTGGCACGAACGCCGGCGCTCCCGCAACCAAATTGCAGCATCGGCCACTTCAACAGTGAGGACCGACACCGGGCGGGAGACTATACGGGCTTCGAAAGGCTACCTCATACGGTACGTTGACCATTTTCATATGCAAGCCGCGTTGAACAGTGAAGCGGCTGTCGCCTCAGTGCCGCTGTATCTGTTGACGTGACTAAGGAATTCACAACTTGATTGGGCGAGCAGGCGAAAGACGTCCCCTGCGGAAAACAGCATGTGAGAGAAGGAGAAGACGCAAATGGCTAAGTATACGAAGTTCGAGGAACTCCCGGTTTGGCAGGAGGCTGCGCGGCTCTACAACCGGGTGCTGGACTTGCTGGAGACCCCCAGCGTGCCGCTCTCGCCCGGCTTCCGCAACCAACTGGACCGGGCCGCGTTGTCGGTTTCTAATCATATTGCCGAGGGATTCGAGAGGGTGACCAATGCCGAACTCCTTTCGTTTCTCGCCATTGCCCGCGGTTCGGGTGGCGAGGTCCGTTCGATGTTGGCGGTGATTAGAGACCGGCCCAAGCTCAGACCGCACCTCCGGCACTTTCAAGAGATCCGTGAGTTGGCCGAATCGTGCGCGCGACAACTGACAGCCTGGGCAGGCGCCCTGGAAAACTCTCCCGTTCAAGGCAAACGACATCTGACCGCTTCAGAGCGGGAAAGACGAGAGGTGGCTGAGAAGGCCAGGAAGTTCAGGCTTGAGTTTCTGCGCAAGCTCAAGCCCGACCATCCTCTGTATAACACCCCAGAGGCTCAGGAGGCGCGGGGAGACACACAATAGCCAATCGCCAATGGACGATAGCCGATGCCCCACGCATTGAAGACATCAGGCGATAGCCCAAGGCAGCAGGCTATTTGCGATTCTGGAAACGTGGAAGCCGCTGCTGGATTTGGGGGTCGGTGATCGGCTATCGAGGATCGGCTATCGGCTATCGGCTTTTCGCGATTGGCACAAAACAGACGAACATCCTATTTGCCGCGCTTATTCGATTTCGTGAGGGAATCAGCTGGCGTAACCGTCAGTGCCTTTGGAAGAAGGCGGCTCCCTGGAGTTTTCGGGCGTCGATGGCCTTGGTCAAAACGGCGTCGAGCGCGGCCAATTGGTCGGGATTCAGACGACTGGCAGCTTGCTGCAAGATGCGCTGGTTGCTCTGGGCCACCTGTTGCAGGAAATTATCAATGTCCGTCTGGGACCCCAAAAAAGCCTTGTCCGGCCCGCCCAGGATCCCTTGGGTTAAGTCAGCCGGTTCGGCCTTGATGATTTGGATGAGGTTTGCGCTCTGGTCGGCGCTGAGCGAGGCCGTTCCCAATTGGTCATTGAGCAAGGTGAGGGTGGTCCGGGCGGGCAATTCCTCGCTGAACTCTTTGAATCGGGCACTGCCCGCATCCCCCAGCAATGCCTGCAATTGACTTGCCATTTCCGGCGTCGCTTCGGTTTCGACCTGATTTGGTGCTCCCTGCCCTGGAGCCGTAAGCCGGGCCAGCTCTTTTGATCCGGCGCCGCTGAGCAATTGCAGAAACTGTTCCGTCTGCTCCGGGGTCAGGTTCAGTTCCTTGATGAGGTCCGCGTACAATGACCTCATTTTCTCCTGCATCGCTTTCAGCATGTATTGCTTCATCGCGGGATCGTTCATCATTTTGGCCAATCCGCCGGCCGGCTGAGCGGTCGTGGTTTGGTTGGAACTTGCCCGTTGCCGGAGCACCCCCACTTCACCGCGCAATTTCAGCAACTCGGCCTCGCTACGGCCTGTTTTCAAGCGCGCGTTCTCCTCGCTCAAGGCCGCCACCTGGTTGGAGGCCTGGCTGCGTTCCTGCTCTAAATGCTGGATTTGAGCGACCAAAGGCGCCTGCTGCTGTTGGAGTGTTTGGATTTGGGCCTTCAGTTGCGAGCCCTGGTGGACGGCATAAATGCCAGTGCCGACCGCGGCAGCAAGCGCCGCGGCAACAATGGTCTTCTGGAATGTGGTCATGGCTACGGTTTGGGTTGCGGCAATAAGGGTTGAAGCGCGGACGGCGCTGGCGGCGATCGCGGCGCCGGAAAGACTGGCGGCAAAAGCCGCAGGCGCGGCCTGGACGGCATTGGCCGATACGGTGGCTGCGAGCGCGGCTACGGTGACGGTAATCCCGCGCCGGGCGAGTATCCCGCGCAGCTTGTCCAGCGCGCGGTCCACGCGCATGCGGGCGGCGTTTTCGGTCAAATTTAGAGCGGCGCCCACCTGGTTGAGGGTCTTGTTTTCAAAAAAGCGAAGCAAGACAGCATGACGATCCTTGTCGGACAATTCGTGCATGGCGTCCTCAATTACCGGCCGGAGCGGGGCCCAATCCGATGAGGCGGCGTCGTCGTGAAGGAGTTGGTCCATGGCGTTAGCCTCCTGTTCGCGCGCTTTGCGTCGTTGTTCAGTTCGATTGGCCCGCAAGGCCATCAGCCGGGTAGTCGTGTAGAGCCAGCCCACCAGCGCGGGATGCCGGGCCAGCCGTTTCGCCTGCCGGGCGACCTCGGTAAAGACCTGCTGCGTCACGTCCTGGGCGGATGGCACGTCGCCATGCACCAGGCGCAGCGCGGCGGAATAGACCAGGTCCACATGCCGCCGCGTCAACTCGGCGAAGGCGGCCTCCGATTGCTCAGCGGCATAGCGGCGTAACAGCTCAAGGTCGTCAGTCATCGCGTCTCATAAAGTAATGCCCGCACCCGCGAAAACCGCACAAGAAAAATCCCCCCGGGGAGCGGGACCACGGCCGGTCTAAGCGGTGAGGATCGACACCGGCACGGATTTGGCAGCCGCGAAACCACGCAGAGACCGCAAAAACTCAGCGAGGAGGGGCGTTTACGGAGCCACACCAGCCGCTACCGGACATTGAAACTGAGGTGCAGATTCAGGCGGTGTTGCGCGACACGCCACGCCTGGCGAGCGCACTTGCACATCGCCAGGGGTGAGCGGACGCCTGTCTGGGCGTTGGCTTGATCGGCCAGCCAAGAGCCGTGCGTGCGGCTCCAGGTTCTGAAAAACACCCGTCAGGGCAGCCGTTTCTTCGAGTCAAAGACGTAGTGTCCGGAGCCGACTTCGAAGACCGCAGTGCCAGCATCCTGGCGAAGGAATTTCACGCTCGCAACCTGCTCGGCTGGCTTGCCGCTTTCCCGGACTTCTGATGGAGAGTTCGCGGGTATGTAAACTACGGCGATGCAATTACCGGGGATAGTAACATCGAGCTTCAAGCCGGAGCTATCCAGCTTCCACGCGCTGACGATTTGGCCGCGTATGGAATTGTAAGTGGCTTTCACATGCTGGAGGCCTTCCCCGGACTTCGGAATTTCGGGGCGGATGATTATCCGCTTGAATGCGGGTCCGTCGGTGTCGATGCCCGCGGCCTGAGTGAACAGCCATTCGCTGACGCAACCCAGCCAGTAATGGTTGAAGGAATTCATGCCGGGATCCTGGAAGCCCTTGTCCGGACGCCAGCCATCCCAGCGTTCCCACATGGTGGTTGATCCCCAGAGGACCTGCTGGAGCCAGGAAGGATAAGTCTTGTTCAAGACGAGTTTGTAGGCCAGCTCAGGGTGGCCGGCTTTTTGGAGCGCGAACAGAACAAACGGTGTGCCCAGGAAACCCGTCGCGAGGTGATCCTGCTCCTTGTTGATCGAGGCGACGAATTGTTCGGCCGCTTTGGCCTTGAGTTGCGGCGGAACCAGGTCCAGCCCGAACGCGAGCGCATAGAATGTCTGGCCCGTTTCGTTCTTTTTGTCCAGGATGCGACCGTCGTCCTTGATGAAGGTCTTCACGAACGCCGTGCGAATATTATCGGAGAGCTGGCGGAATTTCTGCGCATCTTCCGCTTTGCCGAGCGCGTCCGCGATACGTGTCATCAGGCTCGCGGCATAATAGTAGTAGGCGGTACCGATGGCTTCCGAATGCTGTGGGCCCGCCAGCCGGAGCCAATCCCCGTACGCGCCGGTGCCACGGACAAAGTCTTTGCTGGTCGCGCCAAGGTAATCCATGTGGCGATTGAGCGCGTCGTAGTGCTGTTCAAGCACGCGCGTATCGCCGTAGAGTTCGTACATGCGCCAGTTACAGACCTCGCCGGCATCAGTCCAGCCGGTATTGCCGTGGCTGACGATGCTCAGATGGGGAGCGACGTCGCCGAACCCGCCGTCGGCGCGCTGCGAATCCTGGCAGAGGTCCATCAGCCACTTGGTGTAAAAGCCGGGCGCGTCCATGTTAAGGCAGGCGGTTTTCATAAACACCTGCGCGTCGCCGGTCCACCCGGCGCGTTCATCGCGCTGCGGGCAATCGGTGGGCACGTCGAGGAAGTTACCTTTTTGACCCCAGAGCGAGTTGAGCGTGAGCTTGTTGACGAGCGGTTCGGAACATTCAAACCAGCCGGCCTGCGGCAGGTCCGAATGCACTACGATGCCGACGACGTCCGCCAGCTCGGGTTTGTAGTCGAGGCCGGTGACCTCGACATATTGGAAACCGTGGAACGTGAAGAACGGTTCGTAAGCGCGCTTCGGTCCGTCAGCCAGCAGGAAGGTGTCGGTCGCTTTGGCGGCCCGCAGGTTCACCGTGTAGATCGTCCCATCCGGGTTGAGCATTTCAGCGTGGCGCACGACGACCTTTTGCCCCGCGCGGCCTTTCGCTTTCAGACGAACCCAGCCAACCATGTTCTGGCCCAGATCAAACACATAAACGCCAGGCTTGGGCTCGGTGACCTTTTTGGCGGCGACTTGTTCGATGCGTCGAATGGGCGCGCCGGGATGGGCCTGAAGATTTGCTTTCACGGTTGCGTCCACCTTGGCGCTGCGCCATTGAGCATCATCGCAGGCCGGCGTGTCCCAACCCGGGAGTTCTTTCCGCGCGTCATAGACGCAACCCATCAACAGGTCGCCCTCACGGATTGGGCCGGTGGTGGCCTTCCAGGTTTCGTCAGTTCCGATGACTTGTTTCGAGCCGTCTTTGAACTCAAGTTCCAACTGGACCAGCAAGCGGGGGCTTTCCCCGTAATAATGGCGCCGGCCCGTGAAGGCGAGGTATCCCGCATACCAACCGTCGCCGAGGATCGCGCCGAGGACGTTTTCGCCTCGTTTGAGCTGTTGGGTGACGTCGTAACCGAAGTAATGCACGCGCTTGCGGTAATCGGTCCATCCGGGCGACAGCACATCGGTGTCCACGGGCCTGCCGTTGAGGTGCAGCTCGTAAACACCCAGAGCGGAGGCGAACAGCACAGCTCGTTTGACGGGCTGTGCAATCGAGAAAGGTTTGCGGAAAAATGGAGCGGGCTCGATCGTGACGGCCCTCTGTTCGATTTTGCCCCAGGGTTGATCGCCAAAAGCAGCCACTTCCGCCGCGGGTTTCCAATCCGACGCATCAAAGTCGGGCCAACTCCAACGTTCCCCGGCCTCGCGGCTGGTGACCCAGGAAGTGTCTATCGGCACCACGAGCGGTTCGCCGCTGTCATAGAGGACCACCAACCGCCCGATCAACCCTGCCGGAGATGGGTTGTCTCCAACGTTAGTGACCTCGACCCCGACCGCGTTCGAGCCGGGCTGCAGCCGGCCTGTGACGTCGGGACTTTCAGCGTTTTTCCACGTGCTGCCCTGTCCGGCGAGATGTCCGTTGATAAACAAACGGAAGCCGTCGTCGGCCGCGAGGAGAAAGGTGGCTTGTTTCACGCGGCGGTCGGAGGGTATCTGGACCATTTTGCGGAAAAACACTTTTCCAGCGGGCTGATCACCTGCGCGCGAGCCATTCACCCAGAGCCACTTATTTTCGTCCAGCCGCAGCGACTGTTTAAACTGCGCCAGGCTGGTGTCGTCCCTGGAACCGGTGTCGTAGCCGATCCACTTGGCTTGCCAATCGGAGGGGTTGAGAATGCCCATGGTAAACCGGGCCGGCTCGCTCCACGAGGAGACTCGCCCATCCCGATCCCACGCGCGGACTTTCCAGAATACCGTCTGTCCGGAAGCAAGTGGTTTTCCGTTGTAAGGAATGTGGAGGGACTCCCCTGAGCTGACCTGCCCGCTGTCCCAGAGCTCCCCTTGGTTCTTGTCGAGCAACTCCTGGCTGCCGGCCACCAGCAACTGGTACGCCGTTTGCACCTCGCCCCGCCGGCTCCTTTCAGCTTCGAAAGCCCAGCTCAGCCGCGGGTGCGGCGCATCCACCGCGTTGGGGTTGTGCGCATACTCGCAACGCAAAAGCGTAGGTTTCGGCGCCGAGGCTGCAAAGCCCTCGCAGATGGCGAGCGAACAACAAGCGAGCATCGGAGCATAGGTTTTCAAAAGTTTTCCGCAGAAGTTCCTCTTCATATTGATGCACCAAGGTTGCCCACAGCGTATGCGGCCGCGGGGATGAATCGAGCAAAAACTCACCCGCCTCAGGGCAATTGGGGAATCTCATGTTGGCATGGTCCCAATCCAGCTTTTGGTTCCTGCGGATGGCGATGTTGCCGAACAGGGCTGGATCGTTTTCATTTCCCCAGGGCGAGGAATTCCCGATCAGAGCACAAAGCCTCCATCAACCGCCAGTTCGATGCCGTTGATGTGCCGGGCATCGTCGGCACAACAAACATGTGCGCCTTCCCCGGCAAGCTGCAGGGACGTCGAGGCCCCGATACCAGAACCGGCCCCGGTCACCAGCGCTGTCCGGCTGCCAAATCGCTTCATGAGTGGCTCAGCGCCTCAAGTGCACGAAGGGTGGCGGCAGTGCGGGTCTCGACCCCGAGGGCGGAAAATACCTCAAGAACATGCTTTTTGACGGTCGCTTCGCTGATTCCAAGGATGATGCCGATTTCTGCGTTGGTCTTTCCCTGGGCGATCCAAAGCAGAGTCTCAGCGACCCTCGGAGTGAGCCCGAGTTGCTGCTCCAAAGGTTTTGCCGACCGGAAGTCCGGGTTGAAGACCGGTCGCTCCTGCTCGGCCCGGCGCTTCAAACGCGCATGGATGGCTTGCAGCAAGTCACTTTTTGCCACTGGCTTGGTGAGATAGTCATCGGCCCCCAGGTTCATGCCGGCGCGAACGTCAGGTTTTTCGCCCCGGGCGGTAAGGAAGATGAACGGAATCGTGGCCGTTTGCGGTGCCGCCCTCAGGGCGGTCAAGACGCCGTACCCGTCCAATCCGGGCATCATCACGTCACAGAGGATCAAGTCGGGCCGGACGCGGGTGGCCTGTTCGACGCCAGCGGCGCCATTTTCGGCGCAGTAAGCGACAAAGTTCTCCAGTCGCAGAATCGTCACCAGATTGCGCCGCATCTCAGGCTCATCCTCGATAACCAGGATTTTGTTCATGGAGCGCGTGGACCATTTTGATTAGGAGCCACAAGGGCGGTCTCCGGGCCCGGCGCTGGGAAGAGGGGCAGGAGGACCGTGAAAGTGGAACCTTCCCCAAGGCGGCTTGTCACTTCGATCGAGCCGCTATGAAGCTCGACACATCGTTTTACGAGCACGAGCCCCAGACCGGTTCCGGGACGGTCGGCGACATTGCGGCCCCGATGAAACGCGCGGAAGAGCCATTCCCTGTCTTCCTCGGGAATACCCCTGCCTTGATCGCGGACCTTGCAGACCGCCCGGTTTTGCTGGCGTAGGACCGTGAACTCGACCAGTTTGCCGCGATCGGAATATTTGACGGCGTTCGAGAGCAGGTTGGTGAAGATGTGGCGAAAGAGGCGTTCATCGGTCCAGGCACGGCGGCTTTCGGAAGAGATCTCGAGGTGAATGGGGCAGGCGTTTGCCGTCGCTGATCTGACCTCGTCCACAATTCTGCCGGCGAGGACACAGAGGTCCAGCCACTCCGGCTTGAAGTCCACCCGGCCGGCTTCAAACCTCCCCAAAAGCAGGACTTCTTCCATGAGGTCGGCCATGCGGCGCGTGCTTCGCTGGATGGACTCGAGGTGCTCGGTCCGCTCCGCCGGCTCAAGCGAATCGAAGTAATCGCGGAGGATCTCGGCGGACGACATAATAATGCCGAGCGGGGTGCGGAACTCGTGGGACACAAGGGAGACGAAATTGCTTTTAAGACGCCCGAGCTCTTTTTCCCGCTCGAGGGCTTTGAGGAGATCCTCTTCGGCCTTCTTGCGTTCGATAGCCAGGCCGGTTTGCTCGCCGATAAAGGCGAGAAGCTGCATGTCGTCTTCCCCGTAGGCCAGGTCGTCTGCGTAATCCTGCACGGCGATCACGCCCATCGTTTGGCCCCGGACCGAAAGGGGCGCGCCTAACCAGACTGCCGAAGGAGTGCCGGTTTCGATATAGGTGGTTTTGTCGTCCAGGACGGCTACTCCGGCTGGGAGTTTCTGGATCTGCGTTCGGCTGTTGACCAGCAGCGGTTTGCCCGTGCGGATGATCGAACCGGTCAAGCCGCTGTCGAGGTTCCTCGGCCCCGGAGCCGGATCGCGCTCATCGACAAAATAGGGGAACGTGAACAGCCCGATGGCCGCGTCATAGATGGCGATATAGAAATTCCGGGCGGGCATCAGGCCGAGGACGATCTCGTGAACACGTGCGTAAAGACTTTGCAGATCCTGCGCCGCATGCACCGCCTCGGAGATCCGGTAGGTCGACTGCTGAATGCGTCCGCGCCGCCGATGCTCGGTGTTGTCAATGATGCTCGCGCGGACCAGGTCCCGGCCTTCCGCCGGCAAGCGCACGAGACGGACCTCGCAAGGGATCGGGCGCCCGTCGGCATGTTTGTGGATCCATTCGAAAATGGGGGTTCGGCCAGCGAGCGCCTGGGCGATCCACCCGCGCGCGGCCTCACTCGACCGGCGCCCGTCCGGTTGAAAATCCGGACTGATATCCGCCGGCCCGAGCCGCAGCAACTGGTCCCGTGTCAGGCCGAAGAGGCGCAGCGCATTCCCGTTACAGTTGTGGAAACAACGAGCCTCAGCGTCGAATACCACCATCGCCTCGGGTGCGTGTTCGACCAGGGTTCGCAACCGCTCTTCGCTCGCCGCCAACTGCGCTTCCAGTTCGCGGATACGCGCCTCGAGCCCGACGTTCGCTTCCCGCAACTCGGTCTCACCCTGCTGACGCTTGGTTATAGCGCTGTGCACACGAACGAACGGGCCCGCTGGCCCGGCATGGTTGAACCGGTCGTTCGCCTCTTCTAACGCGGCACAGTAGACACGGCTGCCCGCTCGTTGTCACGTAGAAAACCTCACGTGAGCGGTTTCGCATGGGCATACGGATTTGGCGGTGGAGCAGGAACTTGATTTTTCTCAGGCAACCGATCCCGCACGCTGGTGGTCTGAGTCTCCCGTGGCGAGGTGACAACGAACCCTTGGGCCATCGCCGCCGTCTTTGGGCCGCGGCCCGTTATCTGAGCCCCACAACTGGATGAGGTTCGCTGTTGGTCGTGCGCACCTTCCGCCGCTTGCCGTTGCGCGCTTTGAGCCCTTCCTGCCGCATCAGCCGCAATCTGATCAATGCTCATGGCTGCAATACACGCGCAGAACGGCCAGGCGGGAAGACCGGTCTTTCGGCCCAGGAAGCAAGTCAGCGACCGGAGCCAGCCGCCGGTAATGCTTGATTGGTCGCTGGGCGAACCGGCTGGCTCCGGTTCGTCGCACCGGCGGGTTGGCCGGAATTTCCGAGCGCTTCTTTGAGTCTGGATGCGGTGAACTGCTGAACGCTTCCATCCGCCATGAGGCAGACACACTGCCCATCCGGCGTGCGTGCGCGAGCCAAGATCATCTGGGGATGGGCGTCGTCGGCCTGCGTGCTGAGTGTCACCTCCATGCCCGCAAACGCGCGCACATCATCGGTTGTCAGGTAACCTCCTTGGAGCAAATCCTGCAGCGAGACTTCAGAAGGCAACTGACGGCCGCCCGCGGTCTGGTCGCGTGAGAACGCCTGCAGGGCACTGATAAGCTTTGGAGCATTCTGGAATGGAGTTTGTTGGCGCTCCCAGTAGGCAGAGGCTGCCAGAGCCACAATCACGACGAGCGCAACCCCCGCGCATGCAACCAGCAAGATGCGTCGGATTTTCATAATAGCCGACGTCGAGGATGAGCCAGGACGAGGAGCGCGCCAATGGACGACGGATTCAGACTGAATGTCGTCGCGCTTCTCGCCACTGGCTCGTTCCTTTCGTTGGGCTCTGGTTTCATGCGGTGCGCGCCTTTCGCTCCACTGCGGCGATTGCTGCCCCAAAAATGACGACCGTAGCACAAAGGACTATGCCCAGAATTTTCCAGTCCTCGGCGACGGGTGAGCTGTCGGCCGGCAGCGAACCTGGCCTGAGGGGAATGTTCTCGTTGGCTCCGTTTTTTTGGATATAGGCAGCCCGTAGCAGACCGTGCCGCCACGCCCCAACGGCTCTCGCACGAACCGGAGCGACATCCAATCCCAGGCTGCTACCGTCATCGAGGGTGTAGAAGCAGGTCCAACCGTGGCTGCAACCCATTTTGAGCGGCGCTTTGAACCCCCTCAATTCCAGTAATCTTATCGCCTTCTCTTCCTTCATCCCAAGACAAAGCTGCGAAGCAGCTTTGATTGCTTGCTCTTGACCTGAGCTCTGGGCTGCCAGGCGTGGGGAAGCAGCCAAGAGCATGCAAGCAATTACAATTGCTCTGTAATTGTTCATCGCATTGCCCAACGATCAGCGCACCGATGGCGGCCCGCCATCGCCTCTTGAATTGCCAAGATGCTTAGTCGGGCCGCCATTCGGTGAAGCGGCTGGTTCGGCGCCCGGATTCACCTGGTACCGGCACAGCACAACGCAAGCGCGTACGAACACAAAAAAGCTTGCCGCGCCGGCACAGTACATCAGGACCCGCGCCACTATGAGTGAAAAGTGTCCGCGAGGTGCGGGCTGAATCCACCAATAGAGCACCTCGGCGAGCACGGCCAAAATCCCATACCAGCACATCGCAAATACTAGGCAGCGCCGGAACGGACCCGGGCCAAAAGGCGCACGGTTGCAGAATGAGATCGTTAACACTATCAGCCAGGGAACAAACAGTGCGCCCATGACTAACCAAGCTGGGAGACGCGGGAACAAGCGCCCGTAGAAGGCCCACTGCCCAATCGCCCCGACGAGGAGTCCCCAGCTTGCGATGCTCAGTGCGCCCATCATTGTGAAGCCGCCGATCGCAAAGTGCAGCCGCGCCGGGCCAAGAGAGAGAGAAAATAAACGAAGCGGTCTCCCGGCGTCGGCTGCCACGACAAGTTGGGCCATACTTCAGTGCTCATGCTCTTTCATCCAGTCTGCAAGCCAGGGACTCGTGTTGGTGCTAATATTGTTCGTTGCCAAGCGATGAAGAGCTCCAAAGGCGTTTGTCATCGTGTGCTCGTAATCTCGTCTCACCAGCCTTCGAAGCCGTGGATCAGAAACCTTGCCGCTGTTGAGACCATAGTATACTTGCAGCCACTGAACCTGTAATGCGAGCGCCTGCGGATCTGTTGCCGCCAGCACAAAACGCTCCAGCTCCACACAGCAGTCCGAAATCCCCAACGCCGCGTCGGCTTGACGAGAGAGGACATACATCCGCCAGCTGCCGAGCAACAGCGCACAGGCAAGAATCGCAACTGCCCATTTAGGCCCTCGCGTGTTCACGATATCGCGGCCCAACGTCCAGGATGAGCCGGGACGAGGAGCGCGTCAACAGCGCCCGAAGGCAAAGCCACTGACATCGCGCTGCTCGTCATCGGCTCGACCCTTTCGTGTGCGCCTGACATGGGCGTGAACTGATGGGGTGAAAGTCCCCTGTGCGGGAACGCAGTCAGGCTGCCTCTCATAGCGAGGGGCAGCATGACGCAAAGCACTAGACCGAGGCAACTGCGGAATCGCGAGGTTCCGTGGGAAGGAAGCCAGAGGTCAAAGCTGATGAGCCGACGAACAGAAAGACCATATAAGGTTG
>DATDCV010000433.1:0-3772 GCA_036524155.1 Verrucomicrobiia bacterium | reverse complement strand
GCCTGCCACTCCCAAGCCGGGCGGACTGCAGACCGTTCTGGACGAACGCCAGCTCAAAGTCACCATGAATCTTGTCCTTGTGAAACTGCTGCCTCCGAAATAACCAAGATGGATTTCCTAAAGAAAAACTACGAGAAACTGCTGCTAGGGGTGGTCCTGCTCGGGTTGGTCGGCGCGCTGGCGAGTTTGCCGTTTTTTATCTCGAGCCAAAACAGCGAACTGGCGGGTCTCAATGAGAAGCTTCGCCCGGTAGTCAAGCCCCTGACGAATCTCAACCTGACGGCATCGGAGGAGGCACTGAAACGAGCCGGGACGCCGCCGACCATCGATCTCGGTCCGCCAAACCGGCTGTTCAACCCAATGCCGTGGCAAAAAGCGGCCGATGAGCGGCTTATTCCGATCTCGAAGATTGGCCCGACGGCGTTAATCGTCACGAATATCGAGGAGCTACGGCTCAAGCTAAGCCTGGAATCGGTGACTCCGCCCGACGCGTCGGGAAACTGCAGCTACATCATCGCGATGGAAAAACCGGCTGCCACGGGCACCGCGAAGACCAAAGCGTCGTTCTCCTGCACGGCGCGGTCAAAAAACAAGTTTTTCAGTGTGATGGAAGTCAAAGGCAAACCCGAAGATCCTTCCGAGATTGTAGTGCAGATGGAAGACACCAAGGAGACTGCGGTGATTGGAAAGAACAAACCCTACGAGCGGATCGAGGGCTACACGGCCGATCTCCGATACGACCCTGAAAAGAAAAAATGGGACAATTGCCGGGTCAACGCGCGGCCGTATCCCACCTTCAACGGCGAAGAATACAATATCGTTGCGATCAACAAAGACGAGGTTGTATTGTCCGCCAAATCTAACGGTAAGAAATGGACGATTAAGGCCAGCGCCGGATCCTGAACATGCCTCACACGACTCCCTGATTTTTATTTAACTCAACCAACCCATGATGAAAGCAGCCACCTTCTTGCTCGGTCTAAGCCTGTGCCTCGCGTCGACCGCAGTTACCTTCGGACAGCAACCTGCGCCGCAAGACACGGCGGTGACCGAAGCGGTCGTCCGCCAAGCGAACCGGATCGCTTTGCGGCAAAAACTCGTTGACGCCCAAGCTGCGCAAAACCGGCGCGACCTCCCGATGGCGGCGAAACTTTACGACGACGCGTGGGAGCTGGTGTCGAAGATCGGCTACGTCAATGTGCAGCCAGAGGCCGATCAGGCGCGGGCGGGCCTGGCGGCCGTGCGCCTGGAGATGGCCCGGCTTGACCAGCGCGGCGCCGATTTCAAAAGCGCGGCAGTCAACATCAACGATGTGCTGCGGGTGGACCCCTCGAACGCGGAAGCCATCGAACTCAAGCGGACCAATGACAAGTTGCTGGTGGAGCAAAAGGGACGAATTCCGGATGATGAGACATTGCAGATGGTGCCGGGCATCGCGAAAGAACATACCGACGCGTCGACGAAGGTGATGAACGGCAAGCTGCTGTTTGAGATGGGCAAGCTCGAGGAGGCCAAGAAACAACTGAACGCGGCAATCAAACAAGACCCACAGAACCAGGCGGCTTATTATTACCTTAACCTGATTCGGGAATCCGAATACAAGCGGGCAGAAAACCGGCGGGACATCGACTCGCGCGAACGATTGGTCGATATCGAGAAAGCCTGGGCCAAACCCTTGCAGCGCGATCTGCTGCCCCAGCCGAACCCGTATTCGCGAACGAACCTGATTTTCACGAGCCCGAGCCGGCAGCGGATCTACGCGAAGCTGGACAAGACGAGGCTGGACTCGGTCTCCTACGACGGTCTGCCCCTGACGGACGTGGTGAAGATGCTGAGCGACGAGGCGCAACGACGCGACCCGACGAAGCAAGGCATCAATTTTCTCGTAAACCAGAATATCGACAACGGGGCGTCGGCGACGGCGCCCGCGGCAGCGCCGACGGCAATCGACCCGGCGACGGGGCTTCCGATTCCGCAGGCGGCGCCGGCCGAATCGGTCGATATGTCGCAGATCCTGATTAAGATCGTTCCTCCGCTGCGCGATGTGCGACTGGCTGACGTGCTCGACGCGATTGTAAAAGTTGCGGACCGACCGATCAAGTATTCGGTAGAAGATTACGCAGTGGTTTTTTCGCTGAAGACGCGCGACCCGATCCCGCTTTACGTGCGGATGATCAAGGTGGATCCGAATACATTCATACAAGGGCTGGAATCGGTTACCGGTTTTGACTGGGGCGCGATGGCTCAGGCCAGCAACCAGGGTGGTGGTGGTGGCGGCGGAGGCGGCGGCATGATGAGCGGCGGCATGGGCGGGATGGGCGGCGGCATGGGCGGCGGGATGGGCGGCGGGTTGCTGACCGTTCCACGCGTGAACGTTGCGGGCGGCAGTTTTGGCGGTGGTGGCATTGGCGGTGGCGGTGGCGGCGTTGGTGGCGGCGGGATCAAGGGGGTCACGCGCACTAATGATGTTTCTTTCGACCAGATCATGGTGCGGACATTCTTCATGAGCCTGGGTTTGGACCTCAACCCGCCGAAGAGCATTTTCTGGAACGACCGGGAAGGCACCATCATCGTCCGCGCCACCTTGCAGGACCTGGACACCATCGAACAGGCCTGCCAGGTGCTGAATATCGCTCCGCCACAGGTCAACATTAAGACCAAGTTCGTCGAAGTAGCGCAGAACGACACTCGGGCCCTGGGCTTCGACTGGTACCTGGGCAATTTCCTGATGAACAACGGGGCCATGGCATTTCAAGGTGGGACGGCACCGTCGTATAATGGCGCGGGGTCGTCGGCTAATCCGCAGGGATTCTTCCCCGGCACTTCGCCCGGCACGACGATTCCCTCATCCCTCTCCGATCAAATAGTGACCTCGGGGTTGCGCAACCAGGTGAACGCGCCCGCACTTGGGACCCTGACCGGCATTCTGACTGACCCGCAATTCCGGGTCGTGATTCGCGCGCTCGAACAACGGGATGGCGCCGACCTGCTGAGCGAGTCCTCGGTGACCACGCTGAGCGGCCGCCAGACCGAAGTCCAGGTGGTGGACCTGCGGACCATCGTCATGGGCACGTCTCTGAACCAAACGGGAGCTGGTGGTGGCGGCAACACTGTGGGTGGCGCGGTCGGTGGAGTCGGTGGCGCGGGTGTCATCGGGTCCACTGTTAACTACCCCACAGCCACCCTGCCATTTGGCCCATCATTGGACGTCATTCCCTATGTCTGCGCTGACGGTTTTACCGTTCAGATGACCATCATCCCGACGCTCGCCGAATTCATCGGCTACGATGACCCGGGCCAGTTCGTGCCGCAGGCGCAGTCGGCGTCCAGCGGGGCGGGCGGCGTCGCGGTGCCGATCACGGCGCAGTTGCCACTACCGCACTTCCGGATTCGGCAAGTGACCACATCCTGCACGGTGTGGGACGGGCAGACGGTGGTGCTGGGCGGCCTGATCGCGGAGCAAGTGACGAAGCTGAAAGACAAAGTGCCGATGCTGGGCGACCTGCCGCTGATCGGCCGCCTGTTCCGCAGCGAGTCGAGTGCGACGCAGAAGAAGAACCTGATGATTTTCGTTACGCCGACGATTATTGACCCCGCCGGCAACCGGCAGCATTCCGAAGATGAGATGCCGTTCGCGCAGAGCGCCATTCCGACGCAAAAGCCGCCGATGGTGCCCCCGGCTCAGTAAACTGCAGAAAGACCAAATTATGTCCTTGTCGCTCTTCGCTCGAAAGGCGCTGGTGTGCTGGTGTGTGGCGCTCGCGGTCCCCGT
>DATDCV010000432.1:0-3899 GCA_036524155.1 Verrucomicrobiia bacterium | reverse complement strand
TAAGACCTTTGTATCCGATAACGGCGCGACCGGCGGCCAGCTGGCTGCCCAGGATCCCACCTGGGACCTGGTCAAATACGGCGGAGCCGGCAGCCTCTGGTTCCCGCATGTGTACATGCCCAATCAGAATCCCAATGACCTCAGTGGCGCGAATCCGCTGGGCCGCTGGGATTACGGCGCCTGGTTCTGGCCAATCTTCCCGTCCGGGATCCCTCCTCAATCCTCAGCCGTCCCCGAAACCTTCGTGGACACGCCGATCATCAACGGCACCGCTTATCCCAAGCTGGATGTGCAGCCTCAGGCCTATCGTTTCCGCATCCTGAACGCCTGCAATGACCGGTACGTCAACCTGCAAATGTACGTGGCCAGCCCGATCATCAGCAGCATCACCGTGACCACGCCTGGCAGTGGCTATACCGCTCCCATCGTCACCATCACCGATGCCACTCCCGGTGCCAAAGGTGCTACCGCTCTCGCGACAGTAGACCCCGTCACGGGCGCCATCACCGCTATCGACCTGGTGACCGTAGGCAGCGGCTATGCCGCACCCGTCGTCAACATCACAGATCCGACTGGGACGGGCGCCGCAGCTACGGCAAACGTTTACACCGGCTTGACCGAAGTCGGCATGGTGCCGGCCTCCAAGACCGTAGGCATCACATTCCCCGCCTGGTGGCAGGCGAACGATACACCGGGCATGATCCCGAACGTTCTGGACAGCAGGCAGGGCGGCGTGCCGGACCCGGCCACCATTGGACCGTCCTTCATTCACATCGGCTCTGAAGGCGGCCTCTCGCCCAACGCCGTCGAGCTCCAGACCACGCCGATCGGCTATGAGCAGAACAAGCGCAGCGTTACGGTCCTGAACACCTTCGAGCACACGCTGTTCCTGGGACCGGCAGAGCGCGCCGACGTCATCGTGGACTTCTCCCAGTTTGGCGGCAAGACGCTCATCGTCTATAACGACGCCCCCGCGCCCGTGCCGGCCGGCGATCCGCGCAACGACTACTACACCTGCAACCCGGACATGACGCCCCAAGGTGGCGCCCCTCCGACCCTGCCCGGCTTCGGCCCCAACACGCGCACCATCATGCAGATCAACGTGGCGGCGGGAACTGGGACAGCCCTGAATGTGGCGGCGCTGGACACTGCGGTGTCTGCTGCCTTCGCAGCTACTCAGCCTGCAGCCATTGTGCCGGCCAACACGTATGCCAGGATCTCGGACACCTCCATGACCCTCCCCGCGCCGCTAGGCACAGTGCCGCTGCAGCCGAAGACGATCCAAGAGCTGTTTGATCCCCTTGGCCGCATGAACTCCACGCTGGGTGTTGAACTGCCATTTACCACGGCCACGATCCAGACGACGATCCCCTACGGGTTCCTCGATCCGGCGACCGAGGTGATTGCTGACGGAGACACCCAGCTCTGGAAGATCACTCACAACGGCGTGGACACCCACGCGATCCACTTCCACCTATTCAACGTCCAGGTCATCAACCGCGTCGGTTGGGATGGCGCTATCAAGCCCCCGTGGCCGGAAGAGCTGGGTTGGAAGGAAACCGTCAAGATGAACCCGCTCGAGGACATCGTCGTTGCCATGCGGGTGAAGATACCGACAGTACCGTTCCAGCAACCCAACAACTCTCGGGCTTTGGACCCCAACGCTCCGATAGGGGCTAGCACGGTGGATATGAACGGAACTTTAGCCAACATATTCATGGGCGTGGACCCGGCTGGCAATCCCGTCACAGTCACTAACCAGTTGGCCAACTTCGGCAATGAATACACTTGGCACTGCCACCTGCTGGGCCACGAAGAAAACGACATGATGCGCGCTGTCTGCGTGGCGGTTGCGCCGGCGCCGCCTGGCACGCCGACCTTGACAGTGACAAAGGGCAAAATGGTGTTGACCTGGGTAGACGCCTCCCCGGACGAGACCGGGTATATGGTGCAGAAGAAAGTCGGCACTGGTCCGTGGGTCACAATAGGGACCACCACGGTGCCGACCTTCACCGATACGACCTGGAAATCGAACCAGGGTGCGCAGTACCAGGTGATTGCCATCAACACCGTCGGCAGCGGCGTCCCCGGCTACCCAATGGTAACCGCGTACTCGCTACCCTCCGGCGTGGCTGCCGCACCCTTGGGTGCGACCGTCATCACCTCGGTCACTCAGGCTCTGCCAATCGCATCTCCCGTCGTGCTCAAGTGGACGTACTCAGCGACCGATGCGACCGGCTTCACGATCCAAAGGTCAACCAGCAATACCTTCCCGGCCAACAGCACGACCACATTTACCGTTGGCAATGTGTTGACCTTCTCTGATACGACTGTCACGACGGGCTTGAGAAGGAGCACGACGTATTTCTACCGGGTTACGCCGACCAATTTAAATGGAAGCGGGAATCCGTCCAACATTGCGTCGCTCCTGGTTCACCCGTAACCAAACACGATCATCGGGGAGGGACCAAAATCCGCCCCGAAATTGCTCCCCTTAGGGAGACGGGGAGGCAGCTCAATGGGAGCTGCCTCCCTCTTCAGACGAGGAACCATAAGACTCAAACAGCTTGACCGAAACACCACCAAGACTCCTGAACCACCTTGAAGACAATGAGAGAAACTCCTTCGACCTTGATAAAATGTCTCAGCGCTTTCGCCCTCGGATTGCTCGCCGTTCAAACTTTTGCCGAGGAGCAGACGGTCCTGAAGACACAGAAAGACAAGGACAGCTACGCCGTCGGCGCCGACCTGGCCCGAAACTTGAAGCGACGGGGCGTGCAGATGGAGCCCGAGGCGCTCCTGCAAGGCATGCGAGACGGCCTCTCCGGCCAGAAACTCCTGATGACCGAGGATGACCTTCAGGAAACCCTGCGAGCGGTTCAGAACGAAGCGAGGCAGAAAGCCATCATGACCCGGCAGGGAAAGTCAGTGGTTGCGGATGAAACGGGAGAAAAAGGGGCCGCTTTCCTGGCCCAGAACAAGACCAATCAAGGCGTTGTTTGCCTGCCAAGCGGGCTGCAATACAAAATTCTCAAGGCTGGCGACGGCCGGAAGCCGACCGCAGCCGATACCATCGAATGTAATTTCCGTGGCACGCTGATCGACGGCCGGGACTTCGCGGGCAACAACCCCGCGGTCGGGCCCGTAACCTACAAAGTGAGCGACGTCATCGCCGGTTGGAAAGAAGCCTTGCAGCTCATGCCCGTAGGGTCGAAGTGGCAGCTCTTCATCCCGCCCCAACTCGCGTACGGCGAACAGGGAGTTGGGCGCACCCGGATTGCGCCAAGAATCGGCCCCAACACGACCTTGATCTATGAGTTGGAGCTCCTCGCCATCAAGTGATCACCGCCCGGCCAAAATGCCGGGTCGTAAACCAAGCCACTCCAAAGAACGGAAGGAAATCATACGGAACACCAGCATGACTCTCTAAACCCAGTGGTTTGGTCGGCCCCGTGCCGGCCTCACCACCTGCCCAGCAAGCCGTCACCCCGATCAGCACCATGTTCAACCAAAATTCGGAGGCCCGCATTTATGAAACATTCAACTCCAGACGGAAATATGAGGTCCAATAAGGTTCCAGTTCATTTCTTCACCCCTCCCGCCCCAACCGAAATCCCAATAACTGTCCGCTTCGCCCGGAGCGACAACAATGGTCCTTTCCAACGGTGGTTTTCGAACAAGCCATGGCCCCACCTCGGCACCGGCCCTTTAACGGCCCAGTTTCATGGCTGGCTGCTCCTGGCCATTCTCGGGCTTTTCGTTGCTTCACCGGTTTTCGCGCAGACGGTGACATTTGATTTCGATACTGACACGCCAGCGCTCACCTCGGGCCAAAACGTGCCTTTCGACCAATCCTCCGGAGGCGTCACCGCCCACTTCAGCGCGGCGACCGGGGGATT
>DATDCV010000431.1:0-3025 GCA_036524155.1 Verrucomicrobiia bacterium | reverse complement strand
CGACGGCGTCACGGGCGGCGGCAAAAATTTATCTAGGGCCCCGCCAGCGGACGGCTGGCCCCCAACGGGTAGGTCTGGCCCGCTGGCGCCGCCGGGGCCTCCGCCAGCGGCTCCGGAAACCGCCAGACCTGTGCTTGCTGTTGCGGCACCAGGCCCAGGTTCAACTCTCTAATCCGCGCCTCGAGAACCGGCGGGGAGCACATCCTCCCCAGCTCCTTCCGGAGTTTGTCGTTCTTGTCCTCCGACGCGCTGAGCCGAACTTCACGAGCCTTGATCTGCTGCCCCAGGCGGACAATTTGCTCTTTCTGCCAGACATAACCCACGCCGGAGCCGCCAAGCAAAAGACAGATCACCAGCGCTTTTATCGCCGGCCCGAACCGGATGGCGACCGATTGAGATTTGCGATTCCTCGCCATTATATCCCACCATTTTCAACGTTCACCCATCGCCCCGCTAGATTGGAGCCGCACCGATCCGCTCCAGGACGCGGAGTTGCGCACTGCGGCTCCGCGGGTTTCCCGCCAATTCCGCCGCCCCGGCCTTAATGGCTTTGCGCGTCACCCACCTGGCTTCGGGCGTGCGCGGCTTTCGCAACTCCGGAACATCCACTCCTCCTGTGAATGTGTAGTCCCGCGACCGCGCGCGCCCGAAATCCTTGACCAGACGGTCCTCCAGCGAGTGAAAAGTTATCACCGCGAGGCGTCCGCCCGGACGCAAGACATTCAAAGCCGCCACCAAACCGCGTGCCAAAGAGCCGATCTCGTCGTTCACCGCTATCCGCAACGCCTGAAAAACCCGCGTGGCCGGATGCACCCTTTTGCCGTGCCTGGGCGCCAGGCGTTCAATGAACTCCGCCAACTGCCGCGTTGTCTCGAACCGCCGCTGTTCCCTCTCTCGAACCAGCGCTCTCGCGAACCGCCGGGCTTGCCGCTCTCCGCCAAATTCCCAAAAGATCCTCGCCAGCTCTTCGGCGCTCGCCGCGTTGAGCAGATCCGCCGCCCGGGCCGTTTGCCGCCGGTCCATCCGCATGTCCAGCAGCCCATCCGCTTGCAGGCTGAAGCCGCGTTCGCCGACCTCGAGCTGGGGCGAACTTACCCCCAGGTCCAGCAAAACGCCGTCGCAACTCCCGGGCGCTATCCAGCCTGCCAATTCGGCGAAATTGATCTGCCTGAGCTCAAACCGGCCGGCGTAATCCGCCAGCCGCGCTCCGGCGGCTTCAATCGCGGCGCCATCTCGATCGCAGCCATACAACCACCCAGTCGGGGTGCTCGCGGCCAATATGGCAGCCGCATGTCCACCCCCACCGATCGTGCCGTCGACGTAACGGCCGCCCGGCTTCGGGTGGAGCCCCTCGAGCACCTCGGCGAGCATCACCGGCTTGTGCAAAAAATCTGGCACTGTCCATCACGTGTTCGCGGCTCAATGCTTGGCGGCACCAAACAAACGACTCGCCACTCTGGCCCACGGCGCCTGGACCGGACCCTCGCCCTGGCCCACTGGCCCCGCTCCCGCACGGCTCGCGGGCGCGCTCGTTTTCGGTGCCGCTATCTCCACGTCACTGTCGCTCAAATCGTTTCTCACTACCTTGACCGTCTCCAGGGACAGTTCGCCTTGAAACATTCGGCCTGGCGGTCGCAGCGGCGTTGCAGCCACGACCGGTCCGCGACGCCGACCAAACAACCGGCCCCGAGCGGCGGTCAGCCAAAGCCAGGTCCAGGCTGCCAGGCCTTCGCGAACGGGCGCCGGCGCCGCCACGAGACTGGGAACTGCCGCGGGCGCCGCTGCGTGCCCTTCGCGCTCGGAATCCGGTTCGGTCCCGGTCCCTGCGGGTTTTGACTGCCACTCGGCGCCCCCAGCCCCACCTTGAAAGCTCCCGCCAAAAGGGTTCTTCTTCGACTCGAACTTGGGCAGCAGCCGCTGGCTGGTTAGGCGGTAGCGATTCGCCGACTCCCTCAACCCGACCAGGCATTTCCCGGTTGTCAGTAACCGCACCAAACTCATATTATTCCATCAGTTTGAAAGCTTCCGTCGCCATGACTGCGTCCGAGCTCTCCACGTTGACGTATCGCTCGGGACTCCAGATCTCGAATCGATCGAGCAAGCCGACCAGTATTGCCGTGTCAGTAATCCCGGCAGCATTCGCCATTTCCTCCGGCAGACAGATCCGGCCGGCTTTATCCAGTGGCACCTGGACCGACTTGCTGCCGATGAATCTTTTCAATACCACTTTGTTGGGATCGGTGTTCGGCATCGCGTCGATGTCGCGCATCAACACCGCCATCTGCTTCGGTGGCAAAACCCGCAGGCACGGACCTTCCTTTGGCTTGGGCCAGAGCACCAGGGTGAATTCAACCTCCGGCTCCATCGGCCGCCACTTGGAGGGAATCTGAACACGCCGCTTCTCATCCACCCCATGTCGGTAGAGCGCGTTGTAGTAAATCGCCGCGTTTGTCTGGCTAGTGTCCATCAAAGTTATTCACAGCACTTTCGGCACCCTGTGCCCCACATCGCCCCACTTTAAAACACTACGCCCCACACCCTGTCAACAAGAAATAGTTAAATTTATTCAGAAGTTATTCACAATTTGACGTATTGTAGGCCCCAATCCATACACCACAACCCCTTGTAGGACTTTCGGTATCGATAACGCACACTAACCTTCGAACTGCTCTCAACCTCGCTCGCCCTAGCCCGTACCATTGGCTCCTTCCGGGGCAGCAATTGCCCGTTCAAACCACTGCTTCAGTCAGCTCGCGGGATTTGTTGGCTTGTGGCATCGCTGCTTTGAAGTGATCCTGCCCGACGATGCGGACCTCGATGTTTGATTTCGACTTACCGGCTGAACTCATCGCCCAACTGCCGGAAACCCAACGAGATGAATCCCGCCTGCTGGTTCTGCATCGGCGAACAGGAGCGTTGGAGCACAGGTTGTTCAGCGACCTTCCTGACTATCTTCGTTCGGGTGACATGCTGGTGCTGAATGATTCCAGGGTCATCCCAGCTCGCCTGCGAGGGACAAACGCGA
>DATDCV010000430.1:0-1821 GCA_036524155.1 Verrucomicrobiia bacterium | reverse complement strand
TAAGCGCAATCTTCCGAGCGCCGCAGTTGATCTTGTCCAGCCGCGGCGACTTCTTCCTGGCAGCGGGCGAGCAGCAGCGGATCGAGTTGGTCAGGCTTGAGCCTGCCGGAGATCGCGGCAAACGCATAGCTCCGGATTGCGCACCCCCAGGCGTCGTACAATCGCCACCAGCCCCACTTCCTTTTTTCCGGGGCCGACGGGTCTAACCACTCGGCCACCTTTCGGGCATAAGAGTTTTCGCCGGTGGCGAGGAAAAGCTCGCAGGCCGCCCACGCGAGCTCGTCGTCGTGCATGAAATCGTCGCCGTAGTGGGTGATCTTTTGGTACGCGCCGTCCTTGCCGAATTTGGCGATGGCCCGTTCCAGGAACGACCACCCTTGTTTTGCGCGTTGAAGGTAAAACGCGCTCGCTTCCGGGAATTGTTTTTTGAATGTCGGAGAGGAGGCGCATTGCGCCAGGGCAGCGGTGGCGGCGGCCGTCACCGAGGTCGTCTTCGGAAAGACGACCTGGGGATCGCCTTTGTCCGGTGTGACGTCCTGCTCGTATGCCCGGTCTCGCGGATAGACCAGAAAATAGAAACCCCCGTCGGCGTCCTGCATTTTGGCCAGGAAATCGGCTTCCCACTTTGCTTCCTGCAGCACGTCGCTTTTGCCGTCGCCGCTTTCGGGGAGCCCCAGGTTGTCGAGGTCGCTGACTCCCGGGAAAATATCGGCCGCCAGGACGAGGTGATGGACAAAGCCGGCGCTATTAATGGTGTACTTGCTGTAATCTCCCGCGTCATGGTGGCCCCCGCGGACGTCAATGGGACCGCGATTCACGTATGAGTAGAGGCTGGCCGCCACATCCTTGAGCTGAGGGGCGGTGTGGCGGGGATTGTTTTTGAAATTGGCGGATTCATTGGCGAGCGCCTTGTTCACGGCCTTGAACTTCTCGGAAAGCGTAGGGACTTCTGCCGGAGCCGTGTGGCATTCGTCGTGGGTAAATCGGGTGAACGGCAGGGTGTTGGCAGTGCCGCAACGCTGGTGATAGATGCCGAGTGCATTGGCTCTGGCAAACGCTCCGGCCACAGAGTTATCCAACCAGAACGGGATAGAGGCACCCAGTCCCTGGACCACCAACCGGTACTCCCCCGGCACTTTGAAAGTAGTGAAATCCGCCTCGAGAACGTGCTGATAAGCCTCGTATGGGAAACCGCGGTCCCGCCTCGGCTTTAGCTCTCCCCGGAATACTTCTTTTGAGGTAAGTGCCTCGACGAGGGAGAACTCCGGTTTCGCGTCTGGGCCCTCCGCGAACTCGATTTCACCGAGCGAGCCTGCGTAGAACCCGACCCTCGCCCGGTGCGGCAGGTCGAGCATGTATCCGGTCTGGTTGGCATGAATAGCGGTACTCCAACGGAGGGGAGCGGCCGTGCAAATGAACCGGGTCGAGGACGGCCAGAGCTTCCCGCTCGGGTTCTTCACCTCCACCTCCGCTCCTTCCGGAGTGGGCGCCGACAATTGCAGGTAAAGATAGTTGCCAATACGCAAATCGCGGACCTTTAAGGGAGCGTAAATGACACGGCGTTTGAAGCCGACACGGGCGACCGTTACGTTCTTTCCCGCGGAGGTCACCGCGAATTCGCCGGGCGCCGGGAGCCGCGCCTGGTCGTTGTGTTGGATAAAATCCCATATCGCCGCCCGGCTTTCACCCGCCGCCTTGGTTGTGATGAGCGTTAGTTCCAGCAGGTCCGGCTTAATGATCCGCAGGTCGGAAACGCCTATGTCGGGCAGTTCGACGGGGGTCGGGGCAGGTTCGGGCGAGCCTGCGCCGCTGCCCGTGACG
>DATDCV010000429.1:0-9967 GCA_036524155.1 Verrucomicrobiia bacterium | reverse complement strand
GGTGCGTCAAACGGCGCCGGGCAAAGGTAATCGGTCAACCCGGCAGTGTACTTGCTCTGATAATCGTAGGCCCCGTTCTTGGGACGCACCTCCACCACCGGCAGCGTCTCGATACCCAAAATCCCGACCGTGGTCTCGCGCCCGGCAATTCTTTCCTCCATGAGAACTTGCGAGTCATAACGCAGCGCCTCGGTGAGGGCCGCGCTGAAATCAGCCACGCGGTTGACAAACTGCAAACCCACGCTCGAACCCTGCCGGGTCGGCTTCAGCACCACCGGAGGATCCCATCCCAACGGCCAACTGCAAGCGGGGCTGTCCAGCAGGACAAAACTCGCCGTTGGCACCCCGGCCTGAAGAAAACGTTCTTTCGTGAGAAGTTTGTCGAAACCAGTCCGGCTGGCCTCGGCATCGCATCCCGTATAAGGAACACCCAACGCATCGAGACGTTGCTGGACAGTCCCGTCTTCGCCATACGTGCCGTGGAGCGCGAGAAAAACGACCTGCGTGCCCTTCACCAGCTCCCAAGCGTCGGTTCGCGGGTCTAACTCGGTAACCTCGTGACCCAACATACGCAACGCCTGAGCAACGGACCCGCCGGAGCGGAGTGAAACCTCGCGCTCCGCGCTGGGCCCGCCCAACATTACCGTGATTTTCAGCGTCTTTGACATTTCACCTGCGAATCGAGAACCGGTGCCGGCTCGCGAGGCCCCGGTGACCGCCCGCCTCATCCCCGCACGGCCTCACCAGACCCAGGCTAAGATTCGCCTATGACCTGGACTTCCAGCTCGAGGTCGATACCGCGCTCAACCCAAGCACGGTTTTTGACCAGGTCGATCAGCTTCAGGATCTCACCGGCCGTTGCGGTGCCGTCGTTTACCAGGAAATTGCCGTGCTCGAACGAGATCATCGCGCCACCGACGCGCGTGCCCTTCAGGCCAAGCTCATCAATGAGCCGGCCGGCTGGCAACGCGGGGGGATTCTTGAACATACAGCCAGCGCTTGGCGCGGCGGGTTGCGAGCGCCAGCGTTTCTCATTGAACTCGCGCATGCGACGTTCTATGGCTTGCGGTTCGCCGGGCTGCGCGTCCAGCACCGCTGCCAGCGCGAGGTGATCTTTCAGCAGGCCACAACCCCGATAGCGGGCCTTCATTTCCGCGGCGGCACGTTCCTCAACCCTTCCCTCAAAATCCATCAGACGAACCGATCGTACCCGATTAAAGATCGCCTCCCCCATGGCGCCCGCGTTCATTCGCAACCCGCCGCCGATGCTGCCAGGTATGCCGTCCAGGAACTCCAGCCCGGCCAGTCCGCGGCGTTTGGCTTCCGCCGCCACGGCTTTCAATCGGGCTCCGGCCCCGCATCGGATTTCCGATCCCGCAACGTCAACGCGGCAGAAGGCGGGATGCGCCAGGCAAACCACCAGCCCCCGAAACCCGCCATCCTTCACCAGCAGGTTGGACCCGCGGCCCAAAACAAAGATCGGCATGCGGTGCCGGGCGCAAAACTCAACCGTCGTCTTGAGGTCCTTCTCGGACCACGGCTCGGTGTAAATATCGGCCGGCCCGCCGACTCGCAAGGTCGTCCGTTTGGCAAGCGGCTCGTTCACCCGAACCAGCGTCTCCGGCGACAAACGCGCCACCAAATCCCGCACCGCCTCGTCGTCGCGGGCGAGCGAAAGATCCGCAATGTTAGTGTGGCTGGTCATTCCCGAGTCATCCCGCGGCGGAGCCCGCACTGGCGATTTCCGGCAGGCGCCGTCTCCGGCGCGAATTCAAATCCTCGTTCGAGCTCCGTTCGCAGTCAGGCTGCAAACCGCTCAGCGGGAGCGGCTGCGAGGCGGCCTGACGCGACTGGCTGCCGACCCCAGCCAGCACAGCCTCAGCGATCTCCTGCGCTGCCTGAGGCCGGTGCGCCCGGGCCAGCGCCCGGCGCATGGCGCCGCGTTTGTTCTGGTCGTCGAGGAGTTGCCGGATCGCCTCGTGCAATGCGTGCGGCGTGGCGGCAATCTGCGGCATTAGCACAGCCGCACCGATTTCCTCAAAGGCGCGGGCGTTGAAATACTGGTGGTTGTCGGTCGCCGCCGGATAGGGGACCAGAATCGCCGGTAATTGCACTGCGGCCAGTTCGGCCAGGGACGAGGCTCCGGCGCGGCTGATGGCGACGGTGGCTGCCCCCAGGGCAAGGTCCATCCGGCTGCAAAAGGACTGCACGACAGCTCTGAGTTTAGCCGCGGCATAAGCTCGCTCGACCTTTTCGCGATCCGCGCTCCCGGAAAGATGAACCCACTGGCAGCCGAGCGCGCTTTCGGCTGCCAGGCACAGGACTTTGGCGACCAAGTCGTTAATCGCCGTCGCCCCCTGACTGCCGCCCATGACCAGAACAACCGGCCGTGTCGGATCCAGCCCGAGAGCCCCACGGCATGCGGCGGCGTCTTGAGTGTTCAACCGGCGCACGGGTGTTCCCGTAACCCTCACTTGACGCGTGTGCAGATGGCCTGCAGCGCAGGGGAAACCTACAAAAGCGGCATTCACGACCCAGGAGAGCCAGCGGTTCGACCTGCCGGGAATCGTATTGGATTCATGCAGAAAGGTCGCGACCGAAAGCCGCCTCGCCGCCAGGATGGGCGGGGCGCTGGTGAACCCTCCCATGGCCAAAACTGCCTGTGGCGGCCGCGCTGTGAACTCCAGCCTGACTCGGCGGTAGGAATCCCGGAACCCCCGCCAGAATCCGAGCATGCGCCCCAGCACCAGCCCAACGGCCGGCAAAGTCACCACGTCGACGCCCGTGGCTCCGCGGAGCCCCTGCTCATCCACCTCTTTGGGAGAGACCAAAACCGTTACCTTGCAGCCACGGCTTAGCAGTTCGTCGGCGACCGCCAGCCCCGGAAACAAATGGCCGCCGGTGCCGCCGCACGCTATCGCTACCCGCCGGGTTTGAGCTTTGGACTCAGTCATGCAGGAGCAGTTTTGCGCCGGGCGAACGGATTCTCAGAGCCGGCTTCCTCCGCCGTCGCCGCCAGCGATGCAGGTTCCTGCGAGTGGCGAGCGATGCTTAGAACCAGACCCACCAACGTGAGCATGAGCAAGAGGTTCGAGCCGCCGTAGCTGATGAACGGCAGCGGCAGGCCCTTATTAGGCAGCGCGCTGGTGACCACTCCTATATTGACCAGCGCTTGGAGACTGATCAGGAAGATAACGCCGGCCCCAAGCAAAAGGCCGAAGGTATCGGGAGCACGGAGGGCGATGAATAGGCCACAGGCCAGTATCGCCGCAAAAGCGGCGGTTACCAGCAAGGTGGCCACCAGGCCCAACTCCTCACCGATAATCGCAAAAATAAAATCCGTGTGGTGGAAGGGCAAAAAGCCGTTCTGGCTGCTGTCGCCAAGGCCCTTGCCGGTGATTCCCCCGCTGCCCAGCGCCAGCATGGCCTCGTAGCCCTGCATCCCTTTGCTCTGTCGGGTTTCCTCCAGGTGCAGCCACGCATATATCCGCTCCGAGCGCATCGGGTTGTGATAGATGAAAAAACCGACTGCAACCGCCGCGATGATTGCCGGAGGAACAAAATAGCGGAGGCGGATGCCGGCCAGCAAGAGCATGCAACCCCCAACCGCAGCCAGAACCAACGCGTTGCCGACGTCGGGCTCCTTGAAGATCAGGCCCGTGACCACGCCAATCAACACCCCGGGAATCAAAATGCCCCTAGCCCACGAACTCATGTGGCGGCGATACCGCTCGCCGTACCAGGCGAGCGCGACCATAAGTGCCAGCTTGGCGAACTCCGACGGCTGGAAACTGAGCCCGAAATGACTGAACCATCGGCGGGCGCCGTTTCTCTCGCTGCCAATTCCCGGAATTAGCACCAATACGAGCAGAACCACAGCCCCCCCCAACAACAACCACCAGACCCTCTTCAGATGGCGATAATCGCACGCCGCCACGACCGCACAGACCACCAGGCCAAGTCCGCACCAGAGCAGTTGCATCAGCAGGTAGCGAGTACCCGATTGCACCATGCTCGACGAGTAGAGCATCACCATTCCGAGCGCCAGCAAGCCAGCAACGCAGAAAGCCAGAATAGTGACCGCCAGTCTCATCTCGGGAGCATCGTGCGGCTTCCGGGGGCCGGGCTGAGGTCACCCGCCCCGAAGCCATCGCCTATTGTGCCGGAACAGTCCCGCCACCAGTCGGAGTCGTGGGGGCGGTCGGGGCCGGCGCCGATTTGACCGGTATCTTCAGTTTCTGTCCCACCTTGATCCGGTCAGTGGTCAGGCTGTTGGCTGAGCGGAGCGCCTTGATGGTGACCTTGAACTTCTCGGCGATCTTGGTCAGCGTGTCTCCTGACTGAACAGAGTAAACCTGCTCGCCTGTGGCGAGGTCGCCGACCGCGGTGGTGGTGGCCCCGGTTGTGGACGGAGCAGCCGGCGAAGGCGGCGGGACATGCAACGTCTGTCCGATCTGAAGCCTGGTGGGGTCCACGCCGGGATTGGCTTCCTTTAACGCCCGGGTCGTCGTGTTGAACTTCCGGGCGAGCGAGGTGTACGTGTCGCCTTGGACAACCTTGTACTCCGTGGGAGCCAGAGCGGACGGCTGGACCACAGATGGCTGGGTGATCGGTTCCACCGGCGGCATCGTGTTCGTGGCGGCCACAACGGGTGCAGTGAACGGCGGCGGCGTATTCGTCGGTTCCACAAAGGCCGGCGGCGCGGGCGCGTTGGTATCCTCAGTGGCCAGTGGCGGGGCGGCTTCCGGCGACTTCTTGCAGCCCTGCATCAACAGGGCGAGCAATCCGATTCCATGAATGGCGAGCACGACGAAGACCGCGATCTTCAC
Source organism: Verrucomicrobiia bacterium (assembly GCA_036524155.1). Classification (GTDB taxonomy): domain Bacteria; phylum Verrucomicrobiota; class Verrucomicrobiia; order Limisphaerales; family UBA8199; genus DATDCV01. The sequence goes on along the minus strand of DATDCV010000429.1, from coordinate 5,138 downwards.
ACGAGCGCGGCCCTTATTTCTTTGCTCCAAAAAGGAGCCTTGGGGAACGAGCGGACTTTGGTTGTTCATTTTAACTGGCGCAAATGCCTGCTAGTGAGGTTTGGTTGTTTCTTGCTCCGGGGTTTTCCCTCAAAAAAAACCCGAAGCAAATCATCGCGTTTTCCAACGGTCAATTCTGTTTGCTCTAACTGCACGTCTTTTTGCCATCTATATGGGGGTTGTCTGCCTGACCACCCCTATATGTTGATTTCACGCCCGCCTAAGCGCTTCCGGTCCGTTTTTCCGCTTTCAGAACTCGTACCGGCCAGAACTGGCGCGTGAAAGATAAATCGCGTTTGCCCAAGACAGGGTCCTCGGGCCGCTTCAGGTACTGCTTCTAACAGCCAACCCATCAGTTTGCAAGGAGTAAAAAGCATCGTGGCCTTATCTGATTTTGAGGGTGCTCAGAGCCAGCACCGCGCACAGGACACCGAGGATGTAGAATCGCATGACGACTTGTGATTCGTACCAACCTTTCTTCTCAAAATGGTGGTGCAAAGGGGCCATCAGAAAAATCCGGCGGCCCGTTCCGTACCGGCAGCGGGTATAGCGGAACCATCCCAGTTGCATCAGCACGGAACTGGCCTCGATGACAAAAACCCCGCCGGCAATCACCAAAACGAACGGTTGGTGGATGAGTACCGCGATGATGCCCAGCGCGCCCCCCAAAGCAAGCGAGCCCGTGTCGCCCATGAAGACCTGCGCCGGGTGGCAGTTGAACCAGAGAAAACCCAGGCCGGCCCCAACCATCGCCGAGCAAAAGACCGTGAGCTCGCTCGCACCTTGCACATGGGGCACGAGCAGGTGGGCGGAGGCGATCTTGTCTCCGGCCACGTACGTCAAAACGACAAAAACAAACGACACAATCAGCGTGCAGCCAATGGCCAGCCCGTCGAGCCCATCGGTTACGTTGACGGCATTCGAGCTGCCGACAATGGCGAGCATGGTGAGCAGCAGCCCTGCGAGACCTGCTCCCGAAGCCACCGGATATTTGTAGAAGGGCAACATGATGTCCGTGATCAACCTGCTCGTCGCCGGCACCATCCAAAGGTACAGTCCAATAAAAAGCGCCAGCGCGGTTTGCACCCACAACTTTACACGGAATTTCGCGCCGCCGCCGCTCTGTTCGACAATTTTGGCGTAGTCGTCGTAGAAGCCCAGCCCGGTCAGCACCACCACCGACAACAGGGTCAGCTCGATCAAAGTGTTCCACTGCGCCCAAATCAGCGTCGTCAGATTCAGCGCCAGGACGATCAGGATACCGCCCATCGTCGGGGTGCCTTTCTTGCTGAGCAACCGCGCGCTGAGTTCGCCGGCGGATTCGGCCTTGTCCTGGTACTCCTGGCCGAATTTCAACCGCCTCAGCCAGGCAATCACGCGCGGGCCCAGCCAAAGACTGATAATCAGCGCTGTTACTGCCGCGCCGGCGGAACGCACGGTGATATAGCGAAACAATCGCAGCGGGGATACCGTCTCCGCCCACGGTGTCCCCGTCGACCACTCCAAGACTGCCTGGCTCAGGTAATACAGCATCGTTGCGGCCGATTGTTGCGTCGAGTCGAGTTCATTTGCCGTTGCCCCCGGCCAGTCCCTTCCGCAGCGACTCGCCGCCCCGTAACAACTCGGCGACCCGTTCCAGACGCGTCGCCCGCGATCCTTTCAGAAGCAACACGTCCCCCTCCTTGACGAACTGCCTCACCGCCCCGGCCACGGTCTCCACGTCGGTAAATTCCAGGACACGGTTTAACCCTCCGGCCCGGGCTCCGCGAGCCATAACCGGCGCCATCCGCCCAACGGCGAACAACTGGCCTATGCCCAGCTCGGCGGCGCGCCGGCCAACTTCCTCATGCGCTGATTCGCTGTGCGTCCCAAGCTCGGCCATATCCCCAAGCACGGCCACGCGCCTGCCCTTGCACGGCAGTTCTTTCATCGTCTGCAGCGCCGCGGTCATGGAGTCGGCGTTGGCGTTGTAGGCATCGTCCAGCACGCGAACGCCGCTAAATTCCCACAACTGCATACGCATCTTCATCGGTTTGCACTCCGCCAGGCCCCTCCCGATCTCGTCTCGGGTCAGTCCCAGTTCGACCCCCAGCGCGATCGCAAACAACGCGTTGCTTGTCTGGTGCCGACCCAGGAGGCTGATGCGGTATTCCCCGGCAAAAGCCGAGATCGGTGCTGCCACCTGGAAGGTGACGCCCTGCATATCCACGCGCGCAGCGCGGACACTCCAGTCGTTGCGCTCGGCAAAGCCCACCCTTACTACGGGCGCCCGCGAGCGTTCCGCCACCGGGCCCGACCACTCGGAATCACCGTTGAGAAATAGCTTGCCTGAGGCCGGCAGCAGTTCCGCAAGCATTCCTTCCTCGTGGGCCACTCCCGCAAGGTCGCCGAAGAACTCGAGGTGCTCGCGGCCGATGCTGGTGATGACGCCATAGCGAGGCGCAATCATGCGGACCAGCGGTTCCAGCTCCCCCGGGTGATTCGTCCCGACCTCAAGGATCGCCGCTTCGTGCGAACCCTCCAGCGCCAGGAGGCTCAACGGCACGCCGATCAGGTTGTTGAAACTGGCCTCGCTCCACAGCGTCGCCAACCGCTGGCGCATTACCGAGGCCAGCAGTTCCTTGGTGGTCGTCTTGCCATTCGAGCCGGCGACGGCAATGATTGGCAGCGCAAAGTCCTGGCGGTAATCCGCGGCCAGTCGCCCCAGCGCCTGACAGGTGTCATCAACCACAATCACGGCGCAGGGCCCGGTGTTGGACCATGCCCGGCTGCGATTCACCATGATACCTGCGGCCTGAGCCGACGCTTCCGTCAGGAAATCATGCCCGTCAAATCTCTCGCCTCTTAACGCCACGAACAGGTCCCCGGCCCGGCTCTGGCGCGAGTCGGTGCACACGCGGCGCACTAGCGTCTCGGGAGAACCGTGGACCAATTCCCCGTCGCAAGCTCGGGTGATCAAGCGCAAAGGCAATGGGTTCATTGCGCGCTAAACGCCGACGACGACGAGTTCCGCTGCACGGGCCGTCTCCTTCTCCTCTGGGAGGAACGGGGAGGGAATTCCCCGATGCTTAGTTTCCCGTCCTGGACGCCCGACCGCGTAGGGCCGGTCTCCCTCTTCTCCGTTGGCGGAGAGGGCTCGGGAAACCAAGCTCTTTCTTTCTTCCGCAGCCAGGTCCTCGGAAAGAATGTCAACTCGGATCTCACGGGCCCGCTGGTCGTCCGGTTTGGGACGTTCCCGCAGGCGGGAAGGCCGGGAAGAATCCTCCTGGCCAATGGCCTCCACGAATAAGCGGTGAGAGATTAATGGGAATGAACTCATGTTCGGCCTTTCTTCATGGGGTGGAGTCGGTGCGGAGATGGGCTGCTGTTTTGAGCGGTCGGCCCTCCAGCGGCGCTACAATACCGTCTGGATTTGAGGGCGCTTCAGCGTCTTCGGGTGGGATGCTGAGATACTTGGCGGCGCGTTCGGCGATCTGCTTGAAGATCGGCGCCGCTACCTGGCCCCCGTAATACCCACCCTTGGGCTCATCCAGGGTGATGGAAATGCACAACTCGGGGTTGTCCGCGGGGAAAAAGCCGATGAAAGAGGTAAAGTACTTCTGCACATAATTCCCGTTCTCGACTTTCCGCGCGGTGCCGGTCTTGCCGGCGACGGTGTAGTGCTCCAGGGCCGCTTTGGCGGCGGTGCCCTCGGGGGTCACGACCGTTTTGAGGGCCTTAACCATGAGCTTCGCGGTTGGCTCGGAAATGACTTGCCGCACCCGTTGGGGAGCATACTTGGCCAGGACGTTGTGGTCCCGATCTTCGAGCCGATCTACCAGCACCGGCCTCATCAGCACGCCATTGTTGGCGATAGCGCACATCGCCATGGTCATCTGGAGGCGGGTGACGCAAATGCCGTGGCCCATGGGGATTTGAGCCAGGGTGACTTTCTTCCATTCGCCGGGCTTCTTGAGATACAGACTGCCACTCACCTCCCCCGGCAGCGGCACACCGGTCGGCTCGCCGAATCCGAACGCGCGGATGTAATCATAAAGCCGATTCGCTCCCAGCTTGATGCCAATTTTCGCCGCCCCGATGTTCGATGATTTGGTGATGATTTCCTGCACTGAGAGCACGCCGTACGACTCGTGATCGTGCAGCGTGTGATTGGCATAAAAGAAATGGCCATGCTCGCAGTCGAAACTGTCGGTGAGCCGAACGGTGCCATCGTTGAGGGCGCCCGCCACGACCACAATCTTGAAGGTCGATCCCGGCTCCGCCAGGTCGGCAATGACCCGGTTGCGCAGCGCGTCCAGCGGCGCATTGCGGCTGTTAGGATCAAAGTTCGGCAGGGTGGCCAGTGCGAGAATTTCTCCCGTGCGAGGCCGCACCACAATCCCGGAAATACTGATGGGAGAGTGCTTCGCCTTCGCGTCGGCGAGTTCCGACTCCACGATGTTCTGGATGACGGAGTCAATGGTCAGGACCACGTTGAGGCCATCCCGTGGCTCCACGTCCTGCTCCCGCCGGGTCACCACCTCGTGCCGCTGCCGATCCACCTCGGTCACCCGCCAGCCACTCACCCCGGCGAGCTTCTCGTTCAGCGTCCGTTCAATTCCATCCTTTCCGATTTCCCCCTCCGGCCCGTCGGCGGTGAGGTAGCCCAGCACATGTGCTGCCAGCGCCTGGTTGGGATAGACTCGCAGTTGGTCGTTCTGGGCGTAGATGGCTTCCTTGCGGAGACGGCGGTAAAATTCCTTTTCCGATCGGGGAAGTTTGGTCTCCTCGATGCCAAACGAGAGATTGGTCATCGCGCCCTGAATCTGCTCCCAGGTGGTTTCCCGCGGGCCGCGCCGCTGGTCCCAGCTCGCTTCCACGGGAACATTTCGCTTGAGGACCACGCACTGGTTCGTGACGACCTGGCCCAGGTCATTCGTGCGCAGGCGCGGGACCAGACGTTCATAGATTCGGCTCTCGCTTTCGCGCAGCAGCGGCGCCAGGACCCTGACTGCAGGAAGATTTTTAACTCGTTATCCATGGTCAATCTGATGTCAATATCCCGGGTTGTGCCTTTAGGATCGTTTCACGCAGCGCCTGACTTTTTTGGATCTCATATT
>DATDCV010000428.1:0-1847 GCA_036524155.1 Verrucomicrobiia bacterium | reverse complement strand
GTCTTATAGCCTTTCGCGTCCCAATCCGGGTAACCATTCGCGCCGCCACCCGACCAACTGATTCCCACGCCATGGCGGCCAGGCACCGTCAGGTCCGGCAACGCCCGGCTAATATCCACCCACCATTCCGTCCCCCAATTTGGGCCGACGCTGTTCATCGCATAGCTCCGGCGCAAGCCATAGTTGACCCAGCCCCATTGCGGATCCTTCTCAAGGGTTGGCAAGCGGTCAGCCGGGCATTTCTCAATTTTCGGGGCATATACTGTTGGCACCAAGGCAATATTCAGGACCGCATCCGGCGCGGTGCCGCCAATGTAGCGGTGGATCCAACTATCCCATGCCAGTTGCCGGGTGTCGCTGACGTAATGGGAGGCGGCGGGGAACCGATCCTCGCGGTCGCTGGCAAACATGTTGACGCCCATCCCGAGCTGGCGCAGTTGGGAACTGCACTGTACGCGCCAGGCTTTATTTCGGGCGGTGCTCAGCGCCGGCAGCAGCAGCGAAGCCAGAATCGCGATGATGGCAATGACCACCAGCAGCTCAATTAAAGTAAAGCCTGCCACGCCGGGTTTGGCCCCGGCGGCGACCGCGTTGGCAGGCGGACATTTATTTGTTCTCATAACCACTTTCAGTTGTCCGTCCAGTGAGCCCCGGTCGGCTAACGCTTGACCAACACTACCGTCTGGCCCTGGATCGCGTACCTTTTTCCATCTGGCGCGGGCGGGAACTGCACCTGGGATTTGGCCGCAAAATCCTCGAAGTTCTTAGGCACGCTTCGGCTACGCACCACATAATCGCGCAGCGCCTGCGTCAATTGCTGCACCGTCGCGTTCACATCACCGGTGTCCGCAATCACAGCCGGATTGGTGGATGCCTCTGACAGCGGGCCCAGGCCGCGAGGCGACTGAGGCGCCGTGGACGCATCGGCCAGATTGGTAGAGGCGCCCCCGCCGCCCGGCGCTGGCTCCTGCTCCTGACAACCAGCCGCGAGCCCCGCGGCCAGCAATGCCCAGAGGACTCGATGGCTCATAGAGCCGGTGTACGTCTGGCCGTCAGCCGGGTCAAGTTAAATGGATTTCCCAATGTCATCAGTTTTCACGACACCTGGCGAATAGCCGGGTAGCTGGCGGGATCTGAGCAACGTGGTCGATCTGTCACCGGACGCAGCCGTTGACGCTCAGTCATAAGTAAATGCGAACCAGCGCATTATCCATGATTGTGGATCTGGCACAGGTTTTGCCCCCCCGCAGGCCGGGGATAGCACCGTCATGCAGTATGAGCATCAAGACCGGCCTGGATAAGTGCCCGCCAATTATCAGTTCTGAGCTGCAGTTTGAGCGCCGCACTCCGTTGTCGAAGGAGGCCGTGCTCCGGCCCGTGGTGACGATTTCCCGCCAGTCCGGCTCCGGCGCGCACAGCGTCGCGGAAAAGCTCGCGGCACACCTTGAGGCTCAGGGAGGAGATAACTCCTGTCCGTGGAAGGTATTTGACCACAACCTGGTCAGAGAAGCCCTCGCCGAGCACAGCCTGCCCCGCCGCCTCGCCCGATTTATGACGGAGGACGGCGCGTCGCAGTTGACCGACACGATGGATGAGTTGCTGGGGACGCATCCACCCTCGGACCTGCTGGTGCGCCACATGGCGGAGACCATCCTGCGTCTAGCCAAACGCGGCAACGTGATCCTGATTGGGCGCGGCGCCAACATCATCACGGGAAAGATGCCTAATGTGCTCCATGTGCGGCTCGTGGGCTCCCTGGAGAAACGGGCCGAGCACCTCCGGCGTATCCGCGATTTGGGGAAGAAGGCCGCTCTCGAGCTGATCCGCCGCGAAGATCGTGGCCGGCG
>DATDCV010000427.1:0-5768 GCA_036524155.1 Verrucomicrobiia bacterium | reverse complement strand
GAGGCCGTCGGCGCGCTTAAGCCGAGTACAACTCGGCGCTCCGACCCGAAGACTGACGGATACAAGAAAAGAAACGCTTTACTCAGAACGGAAAAATCGTAAGATGATACTGGACCGCTGCAGTGAGGCGGGCCGCGAATGCATTTAAAAAGAAGCGCATCAACCGGTTTTTACAGCGCCGGTCACCACGGCCGAACCTGTCAGTTTCCCACCCCACCGTTGAGCGCAGCTTCCCATACACCGGGAGTGAAGGCCGGCTGCCTTCCCGCAGTTCTACCGGCGGCAGTGCATCCGCTAAACCTAAACGCGCAGTCAAACGGGAGAGCGTTCCCATGGACCTCCATCATCCAATCCTGAGAGAGTTTCCGGAACATCGTGAAGTCATTCGACGCCTCAAAAACTCGAACGACCACTTCCGGAGCCTCTTCGACGAGTATCATCGCCTCGATGATGAAATCTACCGAATCGAAGAAGAAATCGATTTCGCTTCCGACCAGGAAATCGAGGAGCTCAAGATGCGCCGGGCCAAACTGAAGGATTACATCTACCACGTAATCCGCCATGCGCCCACGCTGTGCCCGGCTTGCGAAGGCACCGGGATAGCCGGCTAGCTCGCCCCAGGATTGGTTCGGGGCGCTCGCGCCCCGCAGCGTCAGGAACCGCGAGCCTCGCGGGAGGCTCCCGTAGGACAGTTCTCTCGCCTATTCTCGTTCTCCTCTTCCGAATTCATCATCCAGTCACCGCCCCCCACCGGCCTGCCACTGCACAGATCGTCGGCGCGGGCATAAGGAGGCGAACCGCTAGCCTGGATTTAACACGTGCGAAACCGGAGCGCCGACATGTTGTCGGCTTATGCTGCTCGGACCGCAGAAGCCGCCGAAGATGCGGCCTAAGCGGCCACCGCTTTGGCCGATCGTGCTTGTGCCGCGCGTTTCCGCTGCGTCTCGTTCAGAATCTTCTTTCGGAAACGTAGGTGCTTGGGCGTCGCCTCGACGTATTCATCCGGGCCGATATACTCGAGCGCGCGCTCCAGCGACAGTTTCAGGACGGGCTCCAGTTGGATGCCTTTGCCATCACCTTGAGAGCGCATATTGGTGAGGTGCTTGGCTTTGCAGGGATTGACCGGGATATCATTCTCGCGGGCGTTTTCGCCAACGATCATGCCCCGATAAATCGCATCGCCCGGCTCGACCATCAGACGGCCGCGCTCCTGGATCATGTTGAGGGCGTAAGCGGTGGCCTCACCATCTTCCATGCTGACCAGCGAGCCGTTCTTCCGCGCGATGATTTCCCCACGGTCAGGACCGTAATCATGAAATAGGTGGCTCATCACCCCGAGCCCGCGCGTTTGGTTGACCAGGTCGGTTTCAAAACCGATCAGGCCACGCATGGGAATCAAACCCTCGATGCTTACCTGGTCACCGTGATGGTGCATATCGGTAATCTCCGCTTTGCGCCCCGAGAGGTTCTCCAGCACCGGCCCCATGAAGTCTTTCGGGATCTCCAGGAAAAGCCTTTCGATCGGTTCCAGCACCTTCCCGTCCTTGTCCTTGCGGTAAATTACCTCGGGCCGCGACACGAGCACTTCGTACCCTTCCCGCCGCATTTGTTCCACCAGAATCGCAATCTGCATCTCGCCCCGGCCGCTGACATTGAATATATTCGGAGCCTCAGTCTGCTCAATCCGAACCGCTACGTTGGTGCGGACCTCCTTCACCAACCGCTCCCAAATGTGCCGGGCCGTCACCAATTTGCCATCCACCCCACCCAGCGGGCCGTCGTTTACCGCAAACTGCATTTGGATGGTGGGCGGATCGATCGGCACGAACGGCAGTGGCAGGCGAGCTTCAGAATCGGTAATGGTCTCGCCGATGAAGACGCCTTCGAAACCGGTCAACCCAACGACGTCGCCGGCATGGGCCTCCTGGATTTCGATGCGCTTCAACCCTTCGAAGTGGAAGATCGCCGTGATCTTGGACGTGCTCTTGCGCCCGTCACCATGGATGCAAACCGCTGTCTCCCCGACTTTGACCTTCCCGCTGTAGATTTTCCCGAACGCTATCCGGCCCAGGTAATCGGAATAATCCAAGTTCGCTACCAGCAACTTGAAGCCTTCCCCGGCGTGAGCGCGCGGCGGCGGGATATGTTTGATGATCGCATCGAACAACGGTTCCATCGTGCCGCTGGCGTGCTCCATCGACGCCTTGGCATACCCGTCCTTGGCGCTGGCATAAATCACCGGAAAATCCATTTGCTCATCCGTCGCATGCAGCGAAATGAACAAATCCCACACCTCGTCCAGCACCTTGTGGGGCCGCGCATTCTCGCGGTCCACCTTGTTGATCACCACGATGGGTTTGGCGCCCGATTCCAGCGCTTTCCGTAACACGAACCGGGTTTGAGCCTGCGGCCCGTCCGCCGCGTCCACCACCAGCAGCACCCCGTCGATCATGTTCATGATCCGCTCGACTTCCCCTCCGAAGTCCGCGTGGCCCGGGGTGTCCACGATGTTGATATGGAAATCCTTGTACTTAAAGGCGGCGTTCTTGGCTTTGATGGTGATGCCCTTCTCGCGCTCCAGGTCCATCGAATCCATGATCCGCTCCTCGGTGGCAATCGCCTGGTTCGCGCGAAACGTCCCGGATTGTTTCAGCAGGCAATCCACCAGCGTCGTCTTCCCGTGATCAACGTGCGCGATAATAGCTATGTTTCGTATGTGCTGCATTATGGTAAACTCGACCGCCTCGGCTCCCACTCCGCAGGCCCGATACGCATGTCGAGTCGGATAATCTGCCAGTAACCCCCGAAAAGGCAAGGCGCCAATTGGCGACGATTTGCCCGCTCTCGCCCCGGGTACGGGTAACAGTTACTTTTGGCGCACTACGCCCCCACTCACCTGGCTTTAACGTCGTAACAAAGCAGCGCGTCCTGGTCCCTCAAATAAAGCTTGCCGTTGGCGACGACGGGGTGCGGCCAACTGTTTTTCTCCGTCCGCCCAGGCTGGTTGAACCGTCCTTTTTCAACGAAACCAGTCGGTGTGGCCTCCGCCAGCACCACCGTCCCCTGCCCCGCCTCGGACCGCAAATAGAGCATCCCGTCCGCAGCGCAAATCGAGCCTTTCTGCTGCTTGCTCTTCTCGTTCCAGGCCAGGTCGCCCGTCTTTAGGTTGAGGCAGACCCAGCCCTTCGAGTCGCTGTGGCCATACACCTTATCACCTATTAGCACCACTCCTCCGTGGTGATTTTCCAGGTTCTTGTTCGCATAAACCTGCTCGGCTTTGAAATTGTCCCCTTCTTTAGTCACCCTGAACAAGTTGCAGCCGACACCATAGCCGGAGGTGACAAAGACCAGGTCGTCTTTGCAGACGGGAGTGGTAATGACAGCGGTTTGACCTTTGCGCGGAGCCTTCCAAAGAATGCGGCCGCCCTCGGGAGCGACGCCGACGAGATTGGCGTCCGTCAACTGGACGTATTGCCGTACCCCGCCGAGGGTCGCCATCGTAATCGAAGAGTAATGGGCGTTGTCGGTGAATTCCTTCGTCCTCCAAACCAGCTCTCCGGTGTTCTTGTTCAGCGCAATGATTGTTCCCTGTGGACCGCCGGGGGTAAATAACACCAGGTCGCCATCCACCAGTGGGGATTCCGAAAAACCCCACTCCGGCCGGCTGCCGCCGAAGTCCTTGACGAGGTGTTTTTGCCACACCGTCTTGCGGCCCGGAAAGTCGAAGCACGCGATGTCGCCGAATTGGCCTACGACATAGACCCGGTTGCCATCGACGGTCGGGGTGCACCGGGGCCCGGCGAACCCGCCCCACCCGGGCGCGCCCGCTTCGCCAATCTTCGCGGACCATAGTTGTTTCCCGGATTGCTCGTCACAAACGAACAGGTAATTGGCGTCTTTCAGATCCCCCAGGGTGTAGATTTTGCCGGCCGAAACTGCGACACCAGAGTAACCAAGGCCAAGGCCGGTCGCCTTCCAGGCCAGCGATGGGCCGTCAGCGGGCCAGGTCTTGAGAAGACCCGTTTCGGTTGAGATGCCGTCCCGTTCGGGTCCGCGCCACTGCGGCCAATCGTTGGCCGAGGCAAGACAAACCAAAGTTAAAACACTGCCGACAACAACGCCTGTGAAACGCAAACGATTTAACATATTAAAGATAAACCCAGTCAATTTTGCGCGCCATGTTGCTGAAAGAAGCCGCGCAGGTCCATCAGGAAAATGGTTCAGAACCTGTCGATGACCGTCACGCCCAGGGTGTTGAACCCGCTCATCGCTTCGAGTTCAGCGCCGGCTTGCTCGAGCCCGACGGTCTTGCTCACGAGTTTTTGGGGCTGCAAAGTGCCGGCGCGAATCATCTCGAGAACCGCGCCGTAGCTGTGAGCTGGCATGCCGTGACTGCCCAGAATCTCGAGTTCTCGGGCGATGACCAGGTTCATCGGGACAGGCGCGTTGCTGTCGTCAGCCACCATCAACCCCACCTGGACATGGCGTCCGCGTTTCCGCAAACATTCGACCGAATTACGGCAGGTGGTTCGACTGCCCAAGGCCTCCAAAGAAAGATGCGCGCCGCCGCCGGTCAACTCGCGAATTGTCTCAACAATCTGTGGTGAACTTGAGGCGTCCAGGACGTGCGCGGCACCGAGCTTCTGCGCCCAGGCTAATGCCTCCGGGCGCACGTCCACGCCGATGACCTGTGCCCCGACCGCGCGCGCGATCATGACCGCCGCCAAACCCACCCCACCACACCCATGCACCGCTACCCATTCCCCGGCCGCGACACGACCCTGGACGACAACGGCGCGGAAGGACGTCATGAACCGGCAACCGAGGCTGGCCGACTCGGCGAACCCCATCTCGTCCGGCAATGTCACCAAGTTGGTGTCCGCATGCGGAATGGCCACCAGTTCGGCGAAGCAACCCCACGCGGTGAACCCGGGCTGGAAGTAATTGTCGCAAATCTGCTGATGCCCGGAGAGACATTGCGGGCAGGTGCCGCAGCCAACGGCGAACGGGACCGTAACGCGATCACCGGGTTTATAGCGTCGCATTTCGGGGCCTATTTCTTCAACGACTCCCGCAAATTCGTGTCCGGGGATGTGGGGGACACGCACATCCGGGTCATGCCCCTGCCACCCGTGCCAATCACTGCGACAAATGCCCGCGGCCTTGACCCGGATGACCACGCCGTCTCGGGACGGGCTCGGGTCCGGGACGTTCTGGACTCCGAATGGCCCCTGAAATTGTTCGAACATCAGTGCTCGCATGAGCCGAAATAATCCCGAAAATCCCCGCCGGAGACCAGAACGCCTTTTGCCCGCGGCCGGCTGGAGCGTTGGGCTTGCCGTCGGCAGCCTAATTTGGTTTACTATCCCCGCAGTACCTATATATGAAGTCCGGATTGCGCCGCCTGGGTGTGCTAACGTTTCTTGCTCGATTCCTCCTGCCGGCTGTTTTGGCGCTCCACCTTCAAGCTTCCGGGCAGGTCATCATCAGCGAATTCCTCGCCAATAATGTCTCCGGCCTCCGCGACGAGCACGGAAACCTGTCGGACTGGATCGAGGTGTTTAATACCACGAACACCACGGTGAATATGGACGGCTGGTTTCTGACCGATTCCGCCGGGAACCTCACCAAGTGGCGCTTCCCCGCCACGAATCTCCCGCCCAGCGGCTTCCTGGTCGTGTTCGCGGACAACACGAACCAGGCGATCCTGGGCCTGCCCCTCCATGCCCCGTTTGCCCTGAGCGGGGGCGGAGAATACCTGGCGCTCG
>DATDCV010000426.1:0-2952 GCA_036524155.1 Verrucomicrobiia bacterium | reverse complement strand
ATTGGTCCGACCCTGTCCCGCTGAACAGCAGCGGTTTCGACCCTTCGCTGTTTCATGACGAAGACGGCCACAAGTACCTGCTGAACATGCTTTGGGATCATCGCCCTGGCAGTAATCGTTTCGCGGGGATTGTCCTCCAGGAGTACTCGGTGAAGGAGCGGCAGCTCGTTGGCGAGCGCGACGTAATCTTCAAGGGCACCGCGCTCGGATTCACGGAAGCGCCGCATCTTTTTAAGCGGAACGGCTGGTACTACCTGCTGACGGCAGAAGGTGGAACCGGCTGGGGACATGCGGTGACCATGGCGCGTTCCCGGAAGCTCACCGGGCCATACGAGTTGCATCCTGACAGGTACATCCTTAGCGCACGGCACCGTCCTGACGTGGAGTTGCAGCGCGCCGGTCACGCTGATCTAGTCGAGACGCAGAACGGCGAGACCTACATGGTTTATCTCTGCGGTCGCCCGCTGCGCAACCGCGGCCGCTGCACGTTGGGGCGCGAGACGGCGATCCAAAAAATGGTTTGGGGCAGTGACGGCTGGCTGCGCACGTTGGATGGCGAAGGGATCCCCACAGTCGAAACGCCGGCGCCGGCATTACCTGTATCCCGCTCTACCCTCGCAAGCGGAGGCGATGCCGATCCACCTGTTGGCCAGGACGTTCCGGTTAAGGCGAAGGAACCGGGCACGATCGGTGAGCGCGTTCCTTCCAATTCACTCGATCAGATCACGGCTGAGTATCTCGAAGAACAACTGAAGTACTGTGAGGGCAGTCATTGCCACTACGATTTCGATCAATCTCAGCTTCCCATTGATTTCCAATGGCTGCGAACCCCCTGGCCGGAGGAAATCTTCAGCCTCACGGCACGTCCCGGGTTCCTGAGGCTCTTTGGCCGGGAGAGCATAGGCAGTTTGTTTAGCCAATCGCTCCTTGCACGCCGCCAGCAGGCGCATTGTTTCGGTGCGGTGGCAGTCGTTGAGTTTGAGCCTGAGCATTTTCAACAAATGGCCGGCCTTGTCTGTTACTACAACAGCGCCAAGTTCCATTACCTCTATCTTTCGCACGACGAAGCCATGGGGAAACACCTGCGCGTAATGTCCTGCCTGCCGGATTCCACCCAAAGCGACGTTTTCACGCCGCCGATCGCGATTCCCGTCGGCAAGTCGGTCCATTTGCGCGTGGAGGTGGATTACGAGCGACTCTACTTCGCCTATCGCGTCGAAGGCGTGGATCACGACTGGCGCTGGCTGCCGCAACAATTCGACGCCAGCATCCTCTCTGATGAGGCCAGCGCCCCCGGGCTTCCGAATTTTACGGGCTCCTTTGTCGGCATGGCCTGTCAGGATCTGGCCGGAACTTTGCGGCCCGCAGATTTTGACTTCTTTGAATACCGCGAGCGAAGCTTTTGCGCGAATCCGCTCTCCTCGAAATAAAATGTCCAAAACCTGCAGTTTGCTGGAAGTACGGTTAAAGACCAACAAATGTTGGCAAACCCAATCCGTCGCTTTGGTTCAGGCTTCGCGCCGCAGCGGTTCTTTTCGCTGTGCATCTGCGCCGAGCGGGTTTTTGTTCCAATATGGTCCCCAGTTGACTTGCTCCAAGCAGCCCACACCGAGCCAGCCTTGATCCGGTCCAGCGACGGTAGAAGCGTGCCACGCAATGATCTCGACAACCCAATCCCATGAAAACGGCAATTATTAGCCTAACACTCCTGGCTAGCCTTCCGACATTGGCCCAGACAGACCAGCCGGTAGAAGATTTTAAGCCTTCGTCGCTTAATCAGCCCGGCAAACAATACCCCCAGGTCAATTCTGAAAGGCGCGTCCGCGCCCGGGTTGTTGCGCCCCAAGCCCAAAGCGTTGTGTTCGAGTTTTTGGGCGGTGCCAAGTACCCCCTGACTAAGGGCGAGGACGGCGCCTGGGTTGGCGTCACGCGGCCCCAGGACGAAGGCTTCCATTACTACCAGCTCGTGATTGACGGTGCCGGAGTCCCCGACCCGGGCACCATGTTTTTTTATGGCGGGGGGCGCTGGGGCAGTGCCGTCGAAATCCCTGCCCAAGATCAGGATTTCTATGCCCTCAAGAACGTTCCCCACGGTCAATTGCGGGATGTCTTTTACTTTTCGAAAACGAGCAACTCAAACCGCCATTGCTTTGTCTATACTCCGCCAGATTATGACAAAGACGCCAGCAGGCGGTTCCCGGTTCTGTACCTCCAACACGGCATGGGCGAAGACGAAACCGGCTGGGGCAATCAGGGCCACGCCAACCTGATCATGGATAACCTAATCGCAGAAGCTAAAGCCAAGCCGTTCATTATCGTCATGGAAAATGGGGGTGGCATTGGCGGGCCCCGCCGAGGTGCGCCACCCGCTGGCGCAACTCCGGCCGGAGCAACAAACAGCACGCCCGCGCCAGGCGGACGCGGCATGTTTAACTTCTCCGCCTTTGAGCGGGTCCTCGTCGACGACCTGATTCCCTGGGTCGATAGCACCTATCGCACGATGGCTGATCAGCCACATCGGGCGATGGCCGGGCTTTCAATGGGCGGCATGCAGACCCGCACGATCACCTTGGCCAACCTCGACAAGTTCTCCCACATCGGCGTGTTTAGCGGCGGCAGCATCGCCCTATCCAACATCACCGACATCGCGGCTTTTAAGCAGAAGGTTAAGCTCGTGTTCGTCAGCTACGGAAGCCGGGAAGTCGATCCCAATCGCAGAGGCGGCACGGGACGGGGTCCATTCGGCGGCGACCCGCAAGCGAACACCGAAGCTCTGAAGCAAGCCGGCGTAAACAGTCATTACTATGTCTCTCCGGAAACCGCTCACGAGTGGCAATCATGGCGCCGCAGCCTGTATCAGTTCGCTCCGTTGCTGTTCCAAGAGTAATTAACCGATGTTCAATGATTGTGACTGCTCAGGGGGACAGGGGCGGGGACGGCTCGTCCCCGGGC